>DASPWU010000133.1:0-7334 GCA_035637675.1 Candidatus Limnocylindria bacterium
CGGCTCGATCGAGCCCGAGGCCGAGGAAGCATCCTGACGCGATCCCGCGGGGCGCTCTCAGAAGTCTCTAAGGAACTTGGCGGTAGACTGCCCGAAGCCGGTCAGCGAACGAACTGTGCGCGTCCGCAGGCTCGCGCCACCGGCCCAGAGAGATCCCGGTGCATCCTTCCGCGTCGCCCGATGAAGAGCAACGGCCGCCCCGCCGCCGCCTCCGGGCGCGCTTTCGGAGAGCGATGCCATTTGCCGGGGGCATGGCTGCCGCCTTCATCGCCGTCGCGCTGTACGGTGCGCTCGTTCCAGGTCCGCCCGCCCTGACCACTCGCGACGTCCAGGACACCGTCGCGAGCGCGCTGGCGTCGGCGACACCGGCGCCTCCGGTGTCGGAACAGGTATACGAGATCGCTCGACCATCGGTCGTCGTCATCGAAACCGATCGGACCGGCGCGGATGCCAAGCACACCTCGGGTCTCGGTAGCGGCGTGGTGGTCGATGATGCAGGCGACATCCTGACCAGCCTCCACGTCGTCGTGAACGCTCAACGCATCGAGCTGACGTTCGCCGACGGCACGCGGTCGCCCGGAGAGGTCGTCATCCGGCAGCCCCAGAACGACACCGCGGTCGTGCGCGCCACCCGTCCCGTCCCCGGCCTCGTGCCGGCCACGCTCGGGAACCCGGGCGCACTGCGGATCGGCAGCGAGGCGTTCGTGGTCGGCAATCCCTTCGGCTTGGCCGGCTCGATGAGCAGCGGGGTGGTCTCCGGACTCGACCGGTCGTTCAAGCACCCGGAAAGCGGTCAGGAGCTGCGCGGCCTGATCCAGATCGATGCCGCCGTCAACCCCGGCAACTCGGGCGGGCCGTTGCTCAACGCCGACGGCCAGGTCGTGGGCATCGTCACGGCCCTGCTCAACCCCACCGAGGACGATGTCTTCATCGGGATCGGCCTGGCGGTGCCGATCGACGTCGCCGGCGGCGCAGCCGGCCTGCCACCGTACTAGGAGATCCCCAGGCCCAAAACCGGTCGAACCAGGCGCTCGAATCCTCCAACAGCACACTCGGAGTGGAATCGCAGTGGACCATGTGACGAACCAGGAGCCCGCGGCGCTGACCCCAGCGGCCGCTTCGCCAGCCTCGGCCCCCGCGCTGCCAGCCCCAGCCCTCGAATCACCCGGCTCGGCGCCGGGCACGGCCCCCATGGAGCGGGTCCTGTACGAGGTCAAGAAGATCATCGTCGGCCAGGATCACCTCCTGGAGCGGATGGTCGTCGCGCTGCTCGCCCGCGGCCATCTCCTCGTGGAGGGCGTTCCTGGCCTCGCCAAGACGATGGCCATCAAGACGCTCGCCCAGGCGGTCGGCGGCGAGTTCAAGCGGATCCAGTTCACGCCGGACCTGGTTCCCGCCGACCTGATCGGGACGCGCATCTACAACCAGAAGACCGGCGATTTCAGCGTCTCGCTCGGGCCGGTCTTCACGAACCTCCTGCTGGCCGACGAGATCAACCGGGCGCCGGCCAAGGTCCAGAGCGCACTGCTCGAGGTCATGCAGGAACGGCAGGTCACGATCGGGCGCGAGACGTTCGCGGTGCCAAACCCCTTCCTCGTCCTGGCGACGCAGAACCCGATCGAGACGGAGGGGACCTACGCCCTGCCCGAGGCGCAGATCGACCGCTTCATGCTCAAGGTCCTGGTCGGCTATCCCACCACGATCGAGGAATACTTCATCGTCGAGCGGATGACGGGCGCCCTGCAGGCTGTCCAGGAAGTGATCTCGACCGAGGACCTCCTGGGACTGCAGCAGGCGGCCGATCGCGTATACGTCGATCCGGCCCTGTTCGAGTACGCGGTCCATCTGGCCACCGCCACCCGCGACCTGAAGGCCCACGGCCTCGCGGACCTGGCTCGGTACGTCTCGTATGGCGCGAGCCCTCGCACGTCGATCAACCTCATCCTCACCGCCCGGGCCCTCGCCTTCGTCCGCGGCCGCGACTACGCACTGCCCCAGGACGTTCGCGACATGGTCCTCGACGTGATGCGCCATCGGCTCGTCCTGTCGTTCGAGGCCCTCTCCGACAACGTCACCGGGGACGACCTCCTCAAGTCCGTACTCGATCGCATTCCGATGCCAGTGGTGCCGCTCCGTGAGCATGGCAACGTCCGCGCCAGCGCCTGAGCGCGTCCTCCAGCGCCTCGAGTGGCAGGTCATCCGTAGGCTCGACGGCCTGTTCCAGGGCGACTACCGAACGCTGTTCTACGGCAACGGGGTGGACTTCGCGGACGTTCGCGAGTACCAGCCCGGTGACGACGTGCGCTACATCGACTGGAACGTGACCGCCCGGATGGATGCACCGTACGTCCGCCAGTACGTCGAGGATCGGGAGATCACGGCGTGGTTCCTGCTCGATCTCAGCCCGTCAGTCGACTTCGGCTCGGTCATGACCGAGCGCGCGAAGCGCACCGTCCTGATCGACTTCGTGACCACGCTGGCTCGCCTGCTGACGCGTCACGGCAACCGCGTGGGGGCCATGTTCTACGGCGGTCGCGTCGATCGGACGATACCGGCCCGCGGCGGCCGAAACCACGTCCTGCGCCTGATCGACGATCTCATCAAGCATCCCCGATTGGCCGCGGCGCCCTTCACCGACCTCACCCCGTTGCTCGAGACCGGCCAGCGGGCGATCAAGCGCCGCTCGCTCATCTTCCTCATCTCCGACTTCATCAGCGCCCCGGGCTGGGAGCGGTCGTTGAACGCGCTCAACCGGCGTCACGAAGTGGTCGCCGTTCGCCTGTTCGACCCACGCGAGGTGGAGCTCCCGGACATCGGCCCGCTGCTCATGGACGACGCGGAGACGGGCGAACAGCTCTACGTGGACACCCACGACCGGAAGTTCCGCCGGCGGTTCGAGGAGGCCGCGAGGCTGCGCGGAATGGCTCTCAAGGATGCCTTCGCGCGATCCGGCGTGGAGGCCGTGTCCCTGTCGACCGACGACGACCTGGTCCGGGCGATCGTCCGGATGGCCGCCCTTCGACGCGGCCGCCGGAGGTAGCCCGTGTCGTTCATCTGGCCGGCGATGCTCCTGTTGCTGCTGCTGATCCCGGCAGGCATCGGGCTGTACCTGCTGCTCGACCGGCGACGCCGGCGGCGGGTGGCCGCATTCGGCAGCCTTGCCATGCCGGCGTCCGGCCGCGGATCGCAAGGCCTGCGCCGTCATGTCAGCCCGGCGTTCCTGTTGATCGGCGTGACCGTCATGGTTCTCGCGCTGGCCCGGCCGCAGGCAGTGGTCAGCCTGCCCCGCGTCGAAGGCACCGTCATCCTGGCCTTCGACGTCTCGGGCAGCATGGCCGCCGACGACCTCAAGCCGACCCGGATGGAGGCGGCCAAGGCAGCCGCCCGCGAGTTCGTGGCGCGACAGCCGCCGAGCGTCCTCATCGGCGTCGTGGCGTTCAGCGAAAGTGGCTTCTCCGTCCAGGTGCCAACGAACGACCCCGCGATCGTCCTCAATGCCATCAACCGCCTGGCGCCCACGCGTGGCACGTCGCTGGCACGGGGCATCCTCACGTCGCTGGACACGATCGCCGCCTCCGAGGCGGATCCGGCCGAGGGCTACTACACGGAGCGAGCCTCGGGGCCCGAGCCCACGCCCGTCCCGGCCGGAACGCATACCTCGGCGGTCATCGTCCTGCTGTCCGACGGCGAGAACACCGTCTCGCCCGATCCCATGGCGGCGGCCACTGCCGCCGCGGAACGGGGCGTCCGAATCGACACGGTTGGGCTGGGCACTCAGGGCGGGGCGACCCTCGAGGTCGAGGGCTTCAGGGTCCACACCCAGCTCGACGAATCAATGCTCCGCCAGATCTCCCAGGCAACCGACGGCACCTACCATGCCGCCGCCGACCAGAAGGACCTGGAGGCCGTCTATGACAACGTCGATGCCCGGCTCGTCATGAGGCCGGAGATGCTCGAGATCACGTCGATCTTCGCCGGTCTCGCGCTGGTGGCCCTGCTGATCGGCGGCCTGACATCGCTGCTGTGGCTCGGTCGGCTCCCGTAGGCCCGGCGGGCCTGCCGCAGACGCGGAGGTGGTGGTAGATGGGCCTGCTGTGGCCAGGCTTCCTCGTGCTGCTCGCGCTGGTCCCCATCCTCGTGGGCGGCTACGTCTGGGCCCTTCGGCGCCGGCGTCGTTCGGGGGCGCGCTACTCGAGTCTTGCCCTCGTCCGCGACGCCATGCCCCGGTCGCGGCTCCGGCGCCACCTTCCGTTCGCGCTGTTCGTCCTGGCGGTCGTCGGCCTGACGCTCGCCGTTGCGCGTCCCGTGGCGATCGTGAGCGTCCCGACCGGGAACAAGACGATCATCCTGACGATCGACGTCTCTGGCAGCATGTGCTCGACGGACATCTCGCCGACCAGGCTCAAGGCCGCGCAAGACGCGGCGGCCGCGTTCATCCGCAACCAGTCGTCGTCGACACAGATCGGCATCGTGGCGTTCGCCGGTTTCGCGGCGGTCGTCCAACCGCCCACGACCGATCAGCAGGCGCTGCTCGACACCCTCAACCAGCTGCGAACGGGACGACGGACCGCCGTTGGCAGCGGGATCCTGACCTCGATCGACGCGATCGCGGAGCTCGATCCGAGCGTTGCGCCGAGCCAGACGGAGGATTCGCCGGATCCGCCGCCGGCTCCGGTCCCGGCGGGGGCATACGCACCGGACATCATCGTGGTCCTCACCGACGGCGCCAGCAACGCCGGACCGTCTCCGGTGGATGCCGCCCAGCAGGCCGCCGACCGGGGCGTCCGCGTGTACACGATCGGCTTCGGTACCGAGGACGCCGGCCCGCTCGAGCCAACGTGCCGCCTGCAGTTCATGGGTCGGGAGCCGGCCGGCGGTCAGCAGTTCTCGGGCCCGGCGTTCGGCGGAGGCGGCGGGGGGAGCGGCTTCCGGCGGGGCATCGACGAAGAGACGCTGAAGGACGTCGCCGAGCGAACGGATGGCAAGTACTACCCGGCCGAGAGCGCGGGCGAGCTGGAAGCGGTCTTCCAGTCCCTGCCCACCAACCTCATCGCCAGGCACGAGGTCATGGAGATCAGCGTGGCCTTTGCGGCTCTGGGTGCATTGCTGGCCGCGCTGGCGATCCTCCTCGGCCAGGCCTGGCGTCCGCTGCCCTGACGGCCCGGGGATCAGGCTCTCCGCGAGACGACCGCCGCCCGCAGCCGCAGCAGGTGCACGGCCAGCAACAGCAACCAGCCCCATCCCGCGACGATCCACACGCGCTGGATCAGGCCGGCAACACGGGAGAGGCTCGTCTTCCCGTTAAAGCCGATGACCATGAGCACAAAACCGGCGATGAGGACACCTCCGGTGATCGCCGAGTAGATCGCCCAGTGGTGTTCGCCCAAGGCGGCGAATCGACGCGCGAACACGAGGCAGGCCACGGGCAGGACGGTAAACACGACGAGCGAGACGAGGTCGTGGAGGCTCCCGTGGAGGCTTGGCTCGACCTTCGCCCCCGGTGGATACCCACCGCCAGGGTCGGTCGAAAACAGGCCGGCACCGATCACGCCCAGCGCGAAGATCGCGAGCAGCACCGGGCCGAGCATCCACGGCGTCCCACGCTCGTCGAACGCGCGGAAGACGCCGACGCCGAAGCCGAGCAGCAGCAGGCCGTCGACGAGGAAGTTCGCGACCTGCCTCCAGCCGCCGTCGCCGAGAGACAACAGGCTCACCGGCAGGCGCATCGGGTCGTAGCCCGGACTGGTCGCGCCCTCGACAAGAAATGCCACCACGAACAACGGCCCGGCGACGACTCCGCACCACATCAATAGGCTGGTCAGAGTTCCCCGCCCATCGGTGCTGTCGGATCGCTCGGGCAAGCGCGCGGCGTGCATCGATCCTCCGCAGCGTGTGGACCCGGTGTCATCCTAGACCACCCCAGACATGTCACGCGCGCTGATGCGGCTCAGGATCGGCGGTGGCGCCCGACCGAGATGCGGCGCTAACCTCTCGACATATGCTGCGCGTCGCCATCTTCGGTGCCGGTGCGCTCGGTGGCTACTTCGGATCGCGGCTGGCGCGAGCCGAGGCCGCCGACGTCCACCTGATCGCACGGGGTGCGCAGCTGGACGCGATCCGGGCGCGTGGGCTGACCGTCCGAAGCGTCGACGGTGACTTCCATGTCGAGCTCTCGGCGACCGATGAGCCCGCCGAGATCGGTCCGGTGGACGTCGTGTTCTTCGCCGTCAAGTCGTACGACACCGAGAGCGCGGCCGCCCGGCTCACGCCCCTCCTCGGGGCGGATACCGGCGTCGTGTCGTTCCAGAACGGGATCGACAACGAGGAGAAGCTGGCCGCCGTGATCGGAGCGGCGCACGTGATGGGCGGCGCGGCATTCGTGTTCGCTTCCCTCGCCGAGCCAGGTGTGGTGCGCCACGACGGTGGACCCGGCCGGCTGGTCTTCGGCGAGCTCGACGGCAGCCGGAGCGAGCGCGCCGAGTGGCTCCTGGCCGCCTGTGCCCAGGCCGGCATCCCGGCGGAGCTCTCGACTGACATTCGTGCCGAGCTCTGGTCGAAGTACGCGTTCATCCTGGCCCAGGCCGGCATGACCGCCGCGGTGCGCCTGCCCATCGGCGACATCCGCAGCGCCCCGGCGGCCCGGGATATGTTTCGGCGCATCCTCGAGGAGGTGGTTCAGGTCGCGCGGGCCGAAGGAGTCCCCCTTGCCGATACCGTCGTCGCCCGCCACCTGGCCTTCGCCCAGGGCCTCGAAGCCGGCGGCTATTCATCGCTGTACCACGACCTCGTTACCGGGCATCGCATGGAGCTCGAAGCACTCCACGGCGAGCTCCTTGGGCGTGCGGAGCGCCACGAGATCGCTACGCCGACCTGCCGCGACGTATACGCGATTCTTCAGCCCTGGGCGCGCCGTGCCCAGGGACCGCTGTCAGCAAGCAACGACTAGTTGACGTCCACCACGCAGAAGCGGTTGCCCTCGGGATCGGCGAGGATGACGTAGTCGGCGTCCGGCGGCCGTTTGTCCCAGTGGACTTCCGTGGCCCCAAGGGCGATCAAGCGTTCGACTTCCCCTGCCTGGTCCTCGGTATACAGGTCGAGGTGGATGCGAGGCGGCACCTGCACAGTCGAGCGAACACGGTCGAGGGAGATGTTCGGCCCGACGCCGTCCTTCGGACGCAGCAGCACGAAATCGTCGTCGTCGCCGTGCCGAGGCTCATAGTCGAGCGCCGCTCGCCAGAACTCCGTCTGGCGCTGCAGGTCGTCCACCCGGAAAACGATCGAGCCGACGCGAATCATCCCCGCCTCAGCCGTTCGGGCTACGAATCGGAAGTTGG
>DASPWU010000134.1:0-7418 GCA_035637675.1 Candidatus Limnocylindria bacterium
GTACCGCTTGGTCAACGGGATCCGAAGGTCCAGGACCATGTTCGGATTCTGCAGGCTGGCCTTGATGGCGTTGAGGTAGTTGGTTGCGGCGTCCCTGCTGAGGCCCGCCTTGAGCCACGGATCGAGGTTCTCGAAGTGTGACGTCCGGTACGGGTTGTAGCCCGTCTTGCCGAGCGTCACGTCCTCGCCCGATTGCTTGGGTGCGCTCATGTAGGCGAGGAACGCAAAGGCCGCATCCTGTTGGGCCTTGGGAGCCGCGGCGTTGACCGCGCCCGACCAGCCACCGAACGACGCGAACGGCGCGTAGTTCACGCCGTCGACCGCCTTTGGGCAGGTCGTGGCGTCGCAGTTGACAAGCTTGCCGCTGTTGCGGTCCAGAGTCTGCTTCCAGCCGGGGGTGATCGTCGCGCCGGTCTTGTCCTGCGCGTACGTGCCGATGGCCAGCGTGCCGATATCGCCCCAGTCCATGGACAGCGCGCAGCGACCGGTCGTGAACAGGCCGCGCGTGCCGCCGACGTCCAGGTTGGTCTCATCGGGCGGGCCGGACTCGGTCGTCTTCTTGTACGTCTCGAGGGCCTTGGTCATCGCCTCGTTGGGGCCGAACAGGGGCTTCATGTCCTTCGTGTCGAAGAACGCGCCCTGCTGGGTTCCCTGGCTCTGGAGGAGGCCCCCGGCGACGGAGATGATCCACCAATAGCTCTGGGCGCCCTTCTTCTTGGCGATGCACGAGCCATAGTCAGGCTGGCCGTCGCCGTTGAGATCCTTGCCCTGGTATTTCTGGGCGACGGTCAGGTAGTCGTCCCAGGTCGCCGGCGGCTTGACGCCGTCCTTCTCCAGGATGTCCTTGCGGTAATAGACCATGTGGAAGTCGCCGTCGAGGGGGATCGTGTAGACCTTGCCGTTGTACGTCGCGTTGAAGTCGCGGAAGAACGGCCCGATGTCCTGCCAGTTGAGGTCGGGGTCGCTATTGACCCGGTCGGTCAGGTCCAGCAGATAGCCGGGACCGACGAAGTCGCCCAGCCATTGGGGATTGAAGACGTAGGCGTCGAAGCTGTTCGTCTTCGTCGAGGCGTCCAGCAGCGCCTTGTCGTAGATGGTCTGGAAGCCAACGGCGATGACGTTGATGTGAGCGCCGGTCAGGCGCTCGAAATCGGGCGCCCGCCGCTGGAGCGGCTCGGCGACCTGGGGCCCGTTGAACGTCAGGATGTTGACGTTGACGCCCTTGAACTTTTCACCCTGCGGCGGCTGCGATGCCGCCGCGCCTGACGCCGGAGCAGACGCCCCGGGCGCCGCCGACGCCGGGGCCGTCGCGCTGGGCGTGGCGGGCGCGCATGCCGACGCGAGGAGCGCGAGGCTCGCGAAGAGCCCCGCACCTCGCAGAGACCAACCCTTCCGCATGTGTCCTCTCCTCGATGCGTGGTGCGGCTACGGACCATCCGGTCCGTTCCGCAAGCTCACCGACGTCATCCCCCGTCCACTCCGGCCAGGGTTCGCGGCCGGGCGGGTTCCCGCCACACCTCGCCGTCCGGGAACCGATGTCGGGCCAGGCTTTCCGGCTTCATCTCGGCGCCATAGCCCGGCCGCGAGGGAGCGACATAGCGCCCCTCCCGGATCACGACCGGCTCCACGAAATGCTCATGGAGGTGGTCGACGTACTCGATCATCCTGCCGTCCAGGGACGCGGAGACTGCGACGTAGTCGAAGATCGACAGGTGCTGGACGAGCTCGCACAGGCCGACGCCACCGGCATGGGGACAGACGGGCGCCCCGAACCGCGCGGCCAGAAGCAGGACCGCCAACGCCTCGTTGACGCCGCCCAGCCGGCAGGCGTCCACCTGGCAGACGTCCATCGCACCGGCGGCCAGGAACTGCTTGAACATGACGCGGTTGTGGACGTGTTCTCCGGTGGCGACCCGGATCGGATGGACCGCCTGGGCGATTGCGGCGTGGCCCAGGATGTCGTCGGGGCTCGTCGGCTCCTCGATCCAGTAGGGATCGAATGCCGCCAGCGGCTTCATCCAGGCGATCGCCGTCCCCACGTCCCAGCGCTGGTTTGCGTCCATCATCAGGAGGCTGTCCGCTCCGATCGCGTCGCGCACGATCCCCGCCCGCCGGACGTCGTCCTCCAGGTCCGCGCCGACCTTCATCTTGAAACGCGTCCAGCCGGCTGCCAGCGCCTCGGCGCACAGCCGCCGGATCTTGTCGTCGCCGTAGCCAAGCCAGCCGACCGACGTCGTATAGGCTGGATAGCCGTCGCGGACGATCTCCGCCTCGCGCCGCGCCCGGGTCGGCGCCAGGTCGTGGAGGATGGCCAGCGCATCGGCCGGCGTCAGGGCGTCGGTCAGGTAGCGGAAGTCGACCGCCCGGACGATCTCTTCCGGCGGCAGATCGACGAGCAGTTTCCAGAGCGGCTTGCCCTCGACCTTCGCCCATAGGTCCCAGGCGGCGTTCACGACGGCCGCCGTGGCGAGATGGATCGCTCCCTTCTCCGGGCCGATCCAGCGCAGCTGGCTGTCGCCGACGAGATCGCGCCAGAAGCCGCCGATGTCCCCGAACACGTCGCCGCAGGACCGCCCCAGGACGAGTGGCCTGAGCGCCTCGACCGCGGCCACCACGACCTCCGTGCCGCGCCCGGTCGTGAACGTCAGGCCGTGCCCTGTCGGCCATGACGGATCGTCGGTGCCCAGGATGACGTACGCCGCGGAGTAGTCGGGATCCCGGTTCATCGCGTCCGAGCCGTCGAGTTGGCGAGACGTGGGGAACCGAACGTCCATGACGTCGAATGAGATGATCCGCGGGGCCATCGGAATGAACGTGTCCCTCGGGTCTGGACATCAGGCGTATCGTACAGAATGCTGGACGATACCCCGTAGGCTGAACAGTATTGCGACGCATGTCAAGGACCGTCAACAGCTCATCGGACCTCGACGCCGAGGCCCGCGGCGCCGCCTCCCTCGCCCCGGCGGTGACCCGGGCGGCGGCGATCATCGACGCGCTCGCGGAGAGCCCGGCCGACCCGACGCCGCTCAGCGACCTCGCCCGCCGGCTCGGGCTGCCCAAGTCGTCGGTGGCCAACATCTGCGGTGCGCTCGTCGAGGCCCGACTCATTCGTCGAGCCGGGGCTGGCTTCATGCTCGGCCGTCGGTTGGCCGAGCTCGGCGGCGCGTACCTGGCGACCGTCGACCAGGTCCAGGAGTTCTACGAGCTGTCCGACCAGCTGCCGGTCGCCTCCGAGGAGACGACGCAGATGGCCCTCCTCGACGGCCTCGAGGTGACGTACGTCGCCCGCCACGATGGCCGCCAACCGATCCGGCTGGCCTCGGAGATCGGCCGCCGCCTGCCGGCGTCGTGCACAGCGCTCGGCAAGGCCGCCCTGGCCTCGCTCGATCCGGCCGACCTGGCCGAGCGGCTGCGCGGCGTCGAGACCCTGCCGACGCTCACCCCCAGCTCGCACCGGCGCGTGGCGGACCTCCTGGACGACCTCGACGAGGTCCGCCGCCGCGGGTACGCGATCGACAACGAGGAGACCGCCGAGGGTATCGTCTGCCTGGGCGTCGCGATCCCCAAGCGGCGGCCGGGCGACGGGCTCTATGCGCTGAGCGTCACCCTGCTCAAGGCCCGGGCGGACCCTGGCCGGCGGGAGGCGCTGGTCGCCGACCTCCAGCGCCTGGCCCGCCAGCTGTCCAATCCGCTCATCGTCGACCGGGCCGCCGGCGACGGCCGCATTCGCTGAATCCCGGCGCGTGACGGTCGGGCTGTTCCGCGTCGAGCTACCGGACGGGTCGGTCCGGCTCGCCCGTGGCCCCGTCGACGGCGGGCCGGCGGAGCTCCTGGCCGATGGGCTGACCGTCGAGATCCTGTTGCGCCGCGGCGAGGACGGCCTGGGGGCAGCGCTCGAGAACGAAGGATCGGGGGCGGCCGTCCCGGCAGGATCGCGCCCGCTGGCGCCGGTCGATCGCCAGGAGGTCTGGGCGGCCGGCGTCACGTACGAGCGATCGCGGGACGCCAGGATGGAGGAGTCGGCCGAGGCGTCCGTGTACGACCGCGTCTACGACGCGCCGCGTCCCGAGCTGTTCTTCAAGGCGCCCGGCTGGCGCGTCCGGGGATCCGGCGAGCCGATCGGCATTCGGATCGATTCGGACTGGGACGTGCCCGAGCCGGAGCTCGCGCTTGTCGTAGCCTCGGACCTGACGATCGCCGGGTTCACGATCGGGAACGACGTGTCCAGCCGCTCGATCGAGGGCGACAACCCGCTCTACCTGCCCCAGGCCAAGACCTACGACGGCTCGTGCGCCCTCGGCCCGGCCCTCGTGCCGGTGGGCGCCGTGTCTCCTCCCTTTCCGCTCCGCCTGGTGGTTCTGCGCGATGGGGCGGCGATCGTCGACGAGGTGACCACGAGCGCTCGGATCAGACGGCCGCTGGCCGAGCTCGTCGGTTATCTGGGCCGCGCCCTGGAGCTGCCAAGCGGCGCGATCCTGTTGACCGGCACCGGGATCGTGCCCGGCGGCACGTTCTCCCTGCGGGAGGATGACGTGGTGCGCATCGAGGCGGGCCCGCTCGGGACGCTCCAGAACCCGGTCGTCCGGGTGGGTCGCGCGGCGGGGTCGGCAGCCGCGGAAGGGTCGCCAGCGGCGGAAGGGTCGCCAGCCGCGGAGGGGTCGCCAGCCGCGCCGGCTCAGTCCGCGTCCAGCCCGTAGACCTCCGCCGCGCTGTCGCCGAACACCCGGTCCCGCTCGCTCTCGGACAGGCCCGCGAGCAGCTCGTGCGTGGCTTGCACGACGCGGTCGTAGCTCGCCGCGAGGAGGCAGACGGGCCAGTCCGAGCCGAACAGCAGCCGCTCGGGCCCGAACGCCTCCAGGACGACGTCGACGAACGGGTGCAGGTCGACCGTGGTCCACGAGCTCCAGTCCGCCTCGGTGACCATGCCGGACAGCTTGCAGGACACGTTGGGGAGCTCTGCCAGCGACCCGAGGAGGCTTGCCCACGGCTCGATCTCGGCCGTGGCGATCCGGGGCTTGCCGATATGATCCATCACGAACCGAAGGTCCGGCAGCGCCGCAGCCGCGTCGAAGGCGGCGGGCAACTCGCGTGGCCGGACGAGCAGGTCGTAGGCGAGGCCGGCTGCGGAGACCGCCTCCAGCCCGCGGCGCACGTCCGCTCTGGCGAGCCACTCGGGGTCGGGCTCGTCGTGAACCTGGTGGCGGATGCCCACCAGCCATTCACCTCCGGGACCGGCCCGCAGCCGGGCGATCTCGTCGGCGACCGCCGGATCGGCCAGGTCCACCCAGCCCACAACGCCGCCGATGAACCGCTCCGCGGCGGCGGCCGCCAGGAACTCCTCGGTCTCGGCGGTGCTGGATCGCGTCTGGACGAGGATCGTCCGCCGGAACCCGTGGCGGTCGATGAGCGGGCGGAGGTCCGCCGGTCCGAAGGCGCGCCGGATGGGCGCGACCTCGTCCGTCATCCAGGGGTAGCTGGCCCGACCCGGATCCCAGAAGTGCTGATGACTGTCGACCTTCGTCATCGCCCTTCCATCCGGTGGGCGGCCGGCACGGGAGCGCCCGGCTGGATCAGGCCCTCGGCGCGCAGCTCTGCCCAGAGGTCGTCGGGGATGGGCGTCGCCATGAGTCGAGGGTAGTCGTCCAGGTGCTCGCCCGTCCGGACGCCGGCTGCGAGCGCCGCCACCGCCGGGTGGGCAAGGGGAAACTGGATGGCCGCCGCCCGGAGCGCGACGCCGTATCGTTCGCAGACGGCCCGAAGGCGCTGGGCCCGCTCCACCAGCTCCGGCGGCGCCGGGGCGTAGTTGAACATCGCGCCGGGTCGTGGATCGGCCAGGATGCCGCTGTTCATCACGCCGCCGACCACGACCGAGATGCCCTTCTCCACGCAGAGGGGCAGGAGGTCGGCGAGTGCCGCCTGGTCGAGCAGGGTATAGCGGCCGGCCACCAGGAAGACGTCGAAATCTCCCTCGCGGGCGAACCTGGCGAGCATCTCCGCCTGGTTCATGCCGGCCCCGATGGCCCGCACGACGCCCTCGGCCCGGAGGCGATCCAGGGCCGGATAGGCACCCCGGATCGCGTCCTCCCAATGGTCGTCCGGGTCGTGGATGTACAAGATATCGACGCGGTCCAGGCCCAGCCGGCCCAGGCTGTCCTCGACCGAGCCCATGACGCCGTCAGCGCTGTAGTCGAACACGACGCGGACGGCCGGCGTGCCGGCGTAATGCGCGTCGTCGACGCCGTCCCGTGACTGCCGGTCGATGTCGGCGCCCGGCGCCACCTCGTCGACCGGCACGAGGAGCCGCCCGACCTTGGTCGACACGACGAAGTCGTCCCGTGAGCGCCCGCGCAGGCTGGCCCCCAGCCGCCGCTCGGCGTTGCCGTAGCCGTACAGCGGGGCGCTGTCGAAATAGCGGATGCCGATCTGCCACGCATGGTCGATCACGTGGGCCGCCTCCGCGTCCGAAACCGCCCGGAAGAGGCCGCCGATCTCGGCCGTGCCGAAGCCGAGTCGCGTCGGCGCAAGGCCGGTCCGGCCGATCGGCATGGGCTCGAATGGGTCAAAGGGCATCAGATGTCTCCCGCTGTCATCGTCCAACCGAGATCGTGGCGCATCCGGGTCGCCGGCGTCGGGATGCCATCGGGGTCCCACCCCATGAGCTCGTAGTAGCCTGCGATCATCGCGCCGAATGCGGCCCGGTCGAGGCGGCTCCCCGCCAGCGGACCGGCATCGATCGGCTCCTCGAAGAATCGGTCGGGCAGGCGATCTTCGGTCGTGCTCAGGCCCTCCCGGAGGTTATAGATCCGCATGAGCTGGAGGCGACGGGTGCCCCAGGCCAGGACCTCGTCGTCGCTCACGTCCCAGCCGGCGACGGCGCGGCCGATCGCCGCGACGTCGGCGAGGGACAGGATCCGGACCGGGGCGCTGGCGAAAGGGCACACCAGGAGTGCGTCGAGCGCGCTCCAGAACTGCGAGAGGATCGCGTAGCTCTCGACCTTCTCCAGCGTCTGGGCACGGGCCGGCATCCGATGCTCGATGCCCAGCGCCCGGGACAGCTCCATGGCGTGTGGCCAGGCGGGCGCCTCATCGTCGAAGTCGGCGTCGTGCTCGGCCACGTCGTAGCGCGGGCCGAACGGCGCGGTCGCGAAGCCAAGTGCGAGGCCGGCCTGGGCGCGCGGGTCGAACGGCGGCAGCTCCAGGCCCTTAACCTGCAGGGCATACGGAGCGGCCTCCCGGCCGAGCTGCTGGGCGGCCCGGCGCGACCCGTCTGCCAGCCAGTCGCCCGGTCCCTCGCGGCGGGCGATGCGCTCGGTCATCTGTTGCGCGGCGACAGCGGTCGGCCTCCACAAAGGCCGAGGTCCGGTAGTTGCGCACGCTGAACGAGCCGGCCGTGGCGTTGCTCACCCACGCGCCGAAGC
>DASPWU010000135.1:0-4861 GCA_035637675.1 Candidatus Limnocylindria bacterium
GACTCCGTCATCCGGACGAACCTCAGCAGCGTCTTCCATGTGACCTCGGCCGTGCTGCCCCACATGATCCAGGCGGGCTACGGGCGAATCGTCAACATCAGCTCGATCATCGGGCTCCACGGCAACTTCGGTCAGGCCAACTACGCGGCAGCCAAGGCGGGCATCGTCGGCTTCACCAAGTCCGCCGCGCTCGAGCTGGTCCGCAAGGGCATCACCGTCAACGCCGTGGCCCCCGGCTTCATCGAGACCGAGATGATCGCCGCAATGCCGGACGATGCGCGGAACAAGATCCTCGAGAGGGTGCCGATGGCCCGGTTCGGGCGGCCCGAGGAGATCGCCCAGGCGGTGCTGTTCCTCGTCACCCGCGCCGAGTACATGACCGGCCAGGTCGTCGAGATCAACGGCGGCCTCTATACCTGATGCGTTTGTGACCGATGGCCCGGCACCGGCCTGGCGGTCCGGTGGCAGAATCCGCTTGATGATCCGATCGGAGGAACTCAATGACAACCCCGAATGACACCGGTAGCAACGGCGCCGCGTATCTCGTCAGCGCCGCCCGGACCCCGATCGGCAAGTTCGGCGGGGCGCTGGCGACCACGCCGGCAACGGTCCTGGGCGGCGTGGCGATTCGCGCGGCGGTGGAACGGTCGGGCCTGCCAGAAGGCACCCGCATCGACGAGGTGCTCATGGGCCAGGTCCTCCAGGCCGGGGTCGGCCAGGCGCCGGCGCGCCAGGCGGCTTTGAACGCAGGGCTGCCGGTCACCACGAGCGCGACGACGATCAACCGGGTCTGCGGCTCGGGGCTCAAGGCGATCATGCTCGCCGCCGCCGAGATCCGGGCCGGCGACGCCGAGGTGGCGGTCGCCGGCGGCATGGAGAACATGAACCTCGCGCCGTACCTGCTTGCCAACGCCCGCTTCGGCTATCGACTGGGCGATGGCGCGCTTGTGGACGCGACGGTCCACGACGGGCTATGGTGCGCGATCGAGGACTGCCACATGGGCACACACGCAGAGCGCGTGGCGATCCGCGACCACGTCAGCCGCGAAGACCAGGACGCGTTCGCACTCTCCAGCCACCAGAAGGCCATCGCGGCGATCGACGCCGGGCGGTTCGCCGAGGAGATCGTCCCGGTCTCCATCCGCGACGCCAAGGGCCGGGAGACCACCGTCGACACGGACGAGGGACCCCGTCGAGACTCCACGCTGGAGGCCCTGGCGCGGCTCAAACCGGCCTTTCCGCTCCCCGACGGCGACGATCGAGGGGATGCGAGCGAGGGCACCGTCACCGCCGGCAACGCGCCCGGGATCACGGACGGGGCGGCGGCGACGATCGTCGCCAGCGAGCGGGCGGTCGAGCGGCACGGGCTCGAGCCTCTGGCCCGGATCGTCGGTTACGCCCAGGCGGAGGTCGAGCCGAAGTGGCTGTTCCTCGCCCCGGTGTCGGGCGTGCGCCAGCTGCTCGACCGGATCGAGATGCCGATCGAGGCGTTCGACCTGATCGAGATCAACGAGGCCTTTGCCGCGCAGACGCTCGCCGACGGCAACGAGCTGGGCTTCGACTGGAGCAAGGTCAACGTCAACGGCGGCGCGATCGCGCTGGGCCACCCGATCGGCGCGAGCGGCGCGCGGATCGTCGCGACGCTCCTGCACGAGCTTGGCCGGCGGGGCGGCCACTACGGCCTGGCCACGCTCTGCCTGGGCGGCGGCGGATCCGTGGCGATGGCGTTCGAGCGGGTCTGAGCGACACGACGGCTCGACAGCCCAGTCGGCCCGCAGTCCCCAGCTCGGGCCTGTGCGGCTCGTGCCGCCACGCCCGATCCATCGAGACACGGACGGGCAGCCGGTTCATCCTGTGCGAGCTGTCGCGGACCGATCCGCGGTTCGCGCGCTATCCGCGCCTGCCGGTGCTGTCGTGCACCGGATTCGAACGCGCGAAGGAGTCGACCCCCGCCCCCTAGCGCTTACTCGGACGCCGATTTCGACAGTTACGACCGAGGCTCGTAGGCTCAGCGATCCGGACACCTCTGGCGAGGCTCTGACCGGCCGGCCATCGAGCTCCGAGCACGGACGACTCGCACTCGCCCGCCATTTACGAACCTCCTTCGTGAATGGCACGCCATCTGTGCCAACGACGAACGAGGCTCGTAACTGGCCGAGATGCGGGGCGGCAGCGGCCCCTTTACGAACCGCGTTCGTCAGTGTCGGGGCTGTGGCCGGAGTCTACGAACCCCATTCGTATCTGTCTGGCTCCGGGTCCGGCTCGAGCTGAGCTACCTGCGAGCACACTGTCGCGCTTGACGCTCCCCCGGAGGGCGCGTAGAGTCCCGGCCACATCACATATACGCGGCTGTGAACGGGACGAGTACCCGTCGTGGCGTCGGCACAGAGACCCGGCGGCTGGTGGAAGCCGGGACGACGGCGGCGGAGAATGGACCCGGGAGCCTCCGGACCGAACGTCGGGCAACCGCCCGGCCACTAGGCTCCGGCGCAGAGCGCCAGCGATAGAGGGCAGCGCCGATCGGCGGCGGGACGCGCAAGCAATCCCGACCGGCCCGTCGGTCACCAGAGTGCGGCATCGCCGAACGAGGGTGGCACCGCGGAAGGCTCGGCCTTTCGTCCCGGAGACGAAAGGCCGTTTTGATTCCGGCCCGAGTGACCAGGCCACGAACCGAACCGCGGAAACGAACCGTGCACAGATGCCGCACCAACCCGGAGGACGGACACGATGTCCACGATGGACCCGCTCAGCCTGGCCGAGGCCAAGCGCTTGGCCGGCAACGCCGACACGATCCTTCTCCGCGCCACCCGGCCTGCCGACCTCGATACGCCCATCGGCGCCTTCCTGCGGATCGACGACGGCGGGCCGGCCTTCCTCCTCGAGTCGGTAGAGGGGGGCGAGCGACTCGGCCGCTATTCCTTCCTCGGCGTGGGACCGCGTCGCGTGCTGGAGGTCCGCGGTGGGACCGCCAGCATCCAGACCCGGCCGCTCAGCGTGGCCGAATACGATCCGAGCCTGCCCATCGAGACCTCGACCGAGCAGGATCCTCTGGTCGCCATCCGTGGCTTCGTGCCGCGCCGCCGCGTGGCGCCGCAGGACGGCATGCCGCGGTTCACCGGGGGAGCCGTCGGCGCGCTGGCGTATGACGCCGTCTCGGCGTTCGAGCCCACCGTCCCGACACCCACGTCCGACCCCGTCGGCGTACCGGACGCCGCGTTCATCGAGTCCGACCTCGTGCTCGTGTTCGACCACCTCACCCACACCCTGAGCGCGATCGCCTCGCTCCACACCGAGGCGCCCGATCTGGAGGGCCGCTATCGCATCGCCGAGGCCGCGATCTTCGAGGCCCTGGAGCGAACAGCGCGTCCCTCCGCGGCCGAGATGGCCGGCGCGCCGCCCGCCCGCAGGCCGGCCGGAGATGAGGTCATTCCCGACACGGCTGTCCATACGAGCCTCGGACGGGAGGCCTACATCCGTGCGGTCGAGGTCGCCAAGGACGCCATCGCCGCGGGCGAGGCGATCCAGGTGGTCCTCGCCCGGCGCCAGTCGTTCGACCTACCCGCGCTGGCCGATGGCCGGCCGCTGGACGGCGTCTCGCTGTACCGGGCGCTCCGACGCGTGAACCCTAGCCCGTACCTGTTCTTCGTCCGGATGCCCGCATTCGAGGTCGTTGGGGCGAGCCCGGAGCTGCTCCTCCAGGTCGAGGGCGACCGGCTGACGACGCATCCCATCGCGGGCACTCGACCGCGCGGCGCCACCCCGGCCGAGGACGAGATTCTCGCCGAGCAGCTCCAGCGCGATCCCAAGGAGCGCGCCGAGCACGTCATGCTCGTGGACCTGGGCCGCAACGACCTGGGCCGGGTCGCGCGACCGGGGACCGTCACCGTGTCGAAGTACATGGAGGTCGAGCGCTACAGCCATGTGCTCCACCTGGTGTCCCACGTCGAGGCACGCCTCGCTCCCGGCCTGGACGCGCTTGACGCGCTCCGGTCCGTCTTCCCGGCGGGCACGCTCTCCGGCGCACCCAAGGTCCGCGCCATGCAGCTCATCTCGGCGGCAGAGGGTGAGCGGCGCGGGCTGTACGGTGGCGCGGTGGGCTACCTCGGCTACGACGGCAACCTGGACACCGCGATCACGATCCGCTCGGCGGTCCTGCGTGAGGGCCGCGCTCACGCGCACACGGGCGCCGGCATCGTGGCCGGATCCGTCCCGGAGCGCGAGTTCGAGGAGACCGAGCACAAGGCCGCCGCGCTCCGGCGGGCGATCGAGCTGGCTGCCGGCTCGGACGAGCGGCGGTTCCGCAACGGGACGGCTCCGTCGCCAGCGGAGGGAGCCCACGAGCCTGCCACGCCAACCGGGATCCGGCCATGATCCTCGTCGTCGACAACTACGACAGCTTCACGTTCAACCTCGTCCAGGCCCTCCAGGCGGCCGGCGCGGCGGTCCGTGTGATTCGCAACGACGCCATCGACGCCGACGAGCTCAGGCGGCTGGCCGACGATCCGTCCGTCGACCTGCGGGGCATCGTCATCTCGCCGGGGCCCGGAGATCCCTCGTCGGCCGGGATCTCCGTCGATACCATCCGGGTCGCCGCCGAGCGGGCCATCCCGCTGCTGGGCGTCTGCCTGGGCATGCAGTCGATGGCGGTGGCCTTCGGCGGCTCGATCGTCCGAGCGCCGACGCTCGTTCACGGCGAGGCCTCGGCCGTCGAGCACGACGGGACGGGCCTGCTGGCCGGGCTGCCCACGCCGTTCGACGGCGCCCGTTACCACTCCCTGTGCGTGGACCCGGCGACCCTGCCGGCCGAGCTGCGGATCACCGCGACCAGCCCGGTCGACGGCGTGGTCATGGGCCTGCGCCA
>DASPWU010000136.1:0-6454 GCA_035637675.1 Candidatus Limnocylindria bacterium
CGGAGTCGATCATCCTCGAGCCGACATCGGGCAACACCGGCATCGCCCTGGCGATGATCGGACAGCGGCGGGGCTATCGGGTCACCCTCGTCATGCCCTCCAACGTGACGCCCGAGCGGCGGCAGATGGCCGCGCTCTTCGGTGCTCGAGTGATCTCGTCGCCCGCCGAGCGTGGCTCCAACGGCGCCGTCGAGATGGCGCGCCGCCTGGTGGGGGAGGACCCCCGCTACGTCATGCCCGATCAGTACGCGAACCCGGCCAACCCGCAGGCGCACTACGGGACGACCGGCCCGGAGATCCTGGCCGACTGTCCGGAAATTGACGCGTTCGTGGCCGGCCTGGGCACCGGCGGCACGCTCATGGGCGTGGGTCGATACCTGCGCGAGCACCGGCCCTCGGTTCGGATCTATGCAGCCGAGCCGATGCCGGGCGAGAACGTCCAGGGTCTGCGATCGCTCGACGAGGGCTTCGTGCCGGAGATCTTCGACCCGTCGGCGATCCACGGGAAGTTCCTCGTTTCGAACCGGGAGGCGATCGTCACGGTTCGGGAGCTCGTCGCGCAGGAGGGGATCTTCGCCGGCCCCTCGTCTGGCGCCGTGCTGGTGGCGGCCGCCCGGGTGGCCCAGTCGTTGGGCAAGGGGACGATCGTGGCACTCCTCGCCGACGGCGGCTCGCGCTACCTCTCGGTTGGAACCTATGACCGCGACCTCGGCACCATGGGTGCCGAGCTCGAAGGCGAAGTCCATTGGTGGTAGGCCGGCCACTCCGGCGCCTGGCCGGTCTCAGGCGGTGGGCGCCCTCGATCGATTGGTCGGAGGGGATGGGGTCCTGGGCGACGCACGTCAGGGCATATTCCCGACAGGTCGGTTCTTGATCGTGAACCCTGCCCGATTTCATCCCGAGCTGATGCCCTCCGGGGCGTGCCACGACGTCGTCGCCTGTTCTGAGGGCGGCCGGGGGTACGGCAGCCGGGACGCCACCCTCTGGGCGGCGATGCGGCCGTCGCTCCGGCGATCGCATCAGCGGCTCGGCTGCCGGTGAATCCTGGGTGTGCCCCGCGGCGCATGACCGGAGGGGCTCCGGAGGCGGACGGCGACCGATTTCCCGCACGACCGCAGGTCGGTGCTCGGTATGCCCCGACGCCCATCACGGGTGAGCCACTCGCTCCTGGGGTCGATCGGGCCGGCAGCGAGGGCGACCGACCCCCGGGCGCCGCCGCGCATCCCGGGCCCCGGTCGGTCTCCCTGAGCGACGAGCTCCGGCGGGCCCTCATCGAGCACGCTCGACGGGAAGCTCCCAACGAGATGTGCGGCGTGATTGCCGGCACCGCCAACCCGGCGGACGGTGGCCAGCCCACCCGCTGGTATCCGGCACGCAATGAGCTCGAATCCCCGGTCCTCTACTCCATCCATCCGGAGGACAAGCTCAGGATCTTCCTCGAGATCGACGACGCCGACGAGGCGTTCTGGGCGATCGTCCATTCCCACGTCCGATCGCCCGCCGTTCCGTCCCGAACGGACGTCGGGCTCGCCCAGTGGCCCGATTCCCTGTACGTCCTCGTTTCGCTGAGCGAGGCCGCGGCCGACCCGGCCACGGGCGAGCCTTCGGTTCGGGCGTGGCGGATCCTCGAGGGCGCCATCCACGAGGTGACGCTGGAGCGCCCCGAATGACGAGAGGACGCGTTCACGCCGAGCGCCTCCTGCCGCTCGCGATCGGCCTCGGCGTGCTCGTGGCCGGGACCGCCGCCGGCTGGGATGCGCGGCTCGTCCAGGCCGTGGCGTCGCCGCCGGCGTTCCTGCGGGCCGGCCTGGTCGCCCTCTCCGTCGTGCTCGGGTTCGCGCTGCTCGGTCGGGCGCTCACCCGACTGGGCGCCGCCGATCCAGTGGGTGCCCGTGAGCGCGATCTCGTCTCGCTGACTCGCGGCGTGCGGCTGGCGTTCCTGGCCGTGGCGGCGTTCTCGGCCGCCGGCGGCTGGGCGCTGGGCCACCCTCTCCCGATGGTGATCGCCCTCGTCATCGCCGGCGTCGACATCCTGGAGACGTCCTTCCTCCTCCTCGTCATCGCCACTCGCCGAGCCACCGAAGCCACGGACGACCACAACCCCGTGTCGGGCGCCTGATACGCGGACCGACCGGTCGTAGCGCCCCTGCGACACGCGGGCGCGGAGGATCGCGGCCGGAGGCGGGACCAAGGGCCAGCGCAAGCGCTCAAGCTGATCACCAATCCTGCCTACCCCAGGTCGGCGCCGCGGTTTCCTGACTGCCTCGGCGCCGACCGTTGCTATGTTCGCGCGGCCAGCCCTTCGATCAGCGACGACTCCGAGGGCGTCGACCCGAGCCCGGCCGCCGCACCGACTCGCGCGGCCAGCGGCGGCTCCAGGTAGGTTGACGCCAGCACCGGCCAGCTCGGCTCGGCGAAGACCTCCGCGGGCGACCCGTCCAGGACGACCATGCCCGCCCGCATGACGACCACCCGCTCGAACGTCTCGGCCACGAACCGCATGTCGTGGCTGATCGCGATCACCGTGCGCCCTGCCGACGCGAGGCCCGCCACGATCGCCTGTACCCGAGCAACCCCACGCGCATCCTGGCCTGTCGTGGGCTCGTCGAGCACGACGGCCGGCGTCTCCATCGCCAGGATGGAGGCAAGTGCGAGCAGCTTCCGCTTGGAGTAACCGAGGTCGTAGGGGTTGTCGTCGATGTTGCTCTCCAGCCCGACCGTCGTGAGTGCGGCCACGACGCGTTCCTCCAGGGCGTGGCCGGACAGGCCAACGTTCCGCGCGCCGAACGCGACCTCCGCGCGAACCCGTCCCGAGAAGATCTGGCGGTCGGGATTCTGGAATACGACCCCCACGAGCCGGGCGAGCTCCGCGACGTGCCGCACACCCACCTCTCGCCCATCGACCATGACTCGGCCCCGGGTTGCGCGGAGCAGCCCGTTGAAGTGCCGCACGAGCGTCGACTTGCCGCTGCCGTTCTGTCCCACGAGCGCCACCCGGGCGCCCGGCGCGACCGCCAGATCGACGGCTTCGAGCGCTTGGGTGCCGTCGGGGTAGACGAAGCCCACCGACTCGCAGGCGAGCGCCACGCCGCGCGGACCAGGTCCAGCCGCTTCCGCTGCGCTCACGCCGCTACCTCAGGAACGGATACGCCCGCCGCCGCCGCCGCTCGAGCGATCCGAATGCCCGACGGCGGGGAGATCCCCCAGTCCTCCAGCCGCGGATCGGCGAGGACCTCCTTCGCGGGACCTTCGGCGACAACCCGGCCGGTCTCGAGCACGGCGATGCGGTTCGCCATCCGAGCCAGCAGGTCGGTCTTGTGCTCGACGATGAGGATGCCCGCCCCCGTGGCCTCTACGAGGCCAGCGAGGATGTCGCTCACGAGGTTCGTTCCCCGCGGGTCGAGTTGGCTCGTCGGCTCGTCCAGGACCAGATAGGGCGGGCGCAACGCGATCACTCCGGCGAGGGCGACGAGCTGGGCCTGCCCGCCCGACAGGCGCTGGGGGTCGCGGGCCGCCAGGCCGCCGATCCCAAGGTCGGCAAGCGCCAGCTCCACACGATCCACGACGTCGTCGAGTGCCAGCCCCAGGTTCCGTGGCGCAAACGCGACCTCCTCCCAGACGGTGGAGGCGGTGCCGGACAGCTGGGTCACCGGGTTCTGAAACAGGACGCCGCATCGCTGCGCGAGCTCGTACGGCCGGGCCCCCGCAGTCGACAGCCCGTCGATCGTGACGGTTCCGTCGAGCCGGCCGGCGATGGTCGCCGGGGCGAGGCCGGCGGCGACCAGGCACAGCGTGGACTTGCCCGACTCGTTCGCGCCGACCACACCCAGAACGCTGCCCGAGTGGAGCACGAGATCGATCCCGTCGAGGGCGGGCTGGCGAGCGCCGGCGTACCCGTAGCGCACGCCCTCGAACGCGATCGTCATGGCAGGAACTCGAGGCGACCCGCGATCGAGAGGATGAGAACCACGATCGACCCGAGGAAGAGCGCCCAGCGTGCGCCGCGTTCCCAGCCGCTATCGGGGAAGACGCGCAGGACCGTTCGCCGCGTGGGAGCCGTGAAGCCGCGCGCCTCGAGGGCCATGGTCAGCTCTTCGACGTCCGTGAGCGCGCCGAATACGAGTGGCCCCGCGAGCGGAACGACCCCACGAGCACGCCGCCAGACCCGGCCTTCCGTGTCGAGCGCGCGGGCGCGCTGGGCCTCCGTGATCTCACCGGCGCGCTCGATCATCCGCGGAATCATCCGCAGTGTGGCGCCCACGACGAACATCACGCGTCGTCCGGCACCACGTCGCTCGAGATCGGCGATCAGGTGGTCGGGCTGCGTCGTGAGCCCGAGGAGGGCTACGGACATCGCAAACGCCACCACGCGCAGCGTGGCCTGCGTCGCGGCGACGAGACCCGTCCACGTCGGCGCCAGCGGCCCGACGGTCACGATCCGGTCCGTCGCACCCGGATAGAGGAACGTGTTGATGAGGAGGATGCTGGCCACCAGAGGGATCGTCGCCAGGAGATACGGCAGGAGCGCTCGTCCGATCCTGGCCGTCACGGCACCGGCGAGGATCACGCCGAGCACGACGAGTGGCCCGGTCCAGCCGCGGACGCCAAAGGCGACGAGCGCCTCCGCAAAGGCGATGACGAGCTTCGTCGTTGGATTCAGGCGGCGATACGGCCCGGTCGGTGGACGGGCGACGAAATCCGGGAGGCGCCCGGAGATCGCGGTCGACCCGTCCGACGGCGCGGACGGCGCGGCCGGTGCCTCGAGCTCGGCCAAGAAGCGGCGTCAGTAGGCGGCGGCGCTGCCCGCGATCCGCTCACCCAGAGGGAACCGGGCGAGGACGCGGGTGGAGAGGCTGGCCAGGACGATATAGACGACGAAGCTCGTGATCGTCTTGTCGATCGGGTCGCTGAAGAACCCCTGCCCGAGCGATGCGTTGAATACGTCCGCGCCTCCCTGCCGGAGTGCGGCGACGATGAGGTCGACACCGGATCCGGTGACGCCGCCGAACAGGTATGCGGCAATCGGGGCCGACACGATGGCCGCCACGATCCCCGTGACTGCCCCCGCCACCGCGACCCACGCGCCCGCGGCATCGCGGCGCAGGATGATGAAGCCACCCACGGCGAGCGCGGCCACGACGCCGATCCCGACGATGACCAGATAGACGCCCGATCCGTAGCCACCCGTGCTGGGATCGCCGCCGTAGACCGGACTCGTGTAGATCCGCCAGGCGAGGACGAGGATGATCGCGACGCCCACGAGCGCCGCTCCGTAGAGTTGCGTCCCGGATGCCGGCCGCGGGCGGTAGACGCCCAGGTAACCCCAGAGGCCCGCGAGCAACCCGATGACGCCCGCGGTCACGGCGAAGGGACCGATGGTTCCGCCGCCGATGCCGGGCGCGTACTGCCAGATCAGGTTGGACAGGATTCCCGTCAGAGCGCCCGCGATCGGGCCTGCCAGGACGCCGACGAGGATCGTCCCGATCGAGTCCATGTAGATCGGCAGCTTCAACACCGTCTGCACGGTGTAGCCCACTGCGATGTTGATGGCGATCGCGATCGGCATGAGCACGATCACGCGCGTGCTGAACTGTCGAGATAGCCAGTCCATGGCGTTCTCCGTTCCTCCTTCCGATCCGGTGAGCATGTCCCTCGCCGATCAGATTGCCACGTTGATGGACCGGCCGCCACCCTCGGAGAGCGAGATGCACTAGCTCCGTACTGCGGCCAGGCGGCCGACCCGGGCGATGAAGCGTTCGAAGAACGTGGCAGCGTCGACGGAGACCGCGACGTCCAGGTTGGGCGGCCGCTTCCAGTGATGGCGCCAGTCGGCGACCGTCTCGCCCGTCGTCAGCTCGCCAGCAACCTCCACGTCCACCGTGAGGGCTTCCGAGCGGACGAGGCTCGGGTCAAGGGCAGCGGCCAGGGCCATGGCGTCATGGATGTAGGCGCCGTAGAACCCATCGAACTCGGCGTGGAACTCCGTGTACCACCGCAGGGCGTCGGCGACGAACCGAATGACCGGGTTCGACGCAACCGATCGGGAGGTGTGCATCGGCTCCTCGCCGCGGGCGAGCGCCGTGGCATCGTCCGGCGTGCTCCCGGCTCGTCGGGCGAGGGCGACCATGTGGTCGGTCGTGAAGCGCGCCTGCTCGGTCACGTCGAGCCCGAGCGCCAGCGGCCGCTGGCTGACGCCCGGGTCGGCGAACGCCCGGAAGACGATCCTTGCCGCCTCTGGATCGCAGTGGATGTTCCACTCCTCGCGCGGGCTGGTGTTGCCGGCGACGCGATACGTGCCGCCCATGAGGACGAGCCGTCGCAGGAGGCGCGGCAGCTTTGGCTCGAGCAGGATCACGACCGCCAGGTTGGTCAGCGGCCCGAGCGTGACCAGCGTTACCTCCCCGGGCCGCTCCCGGGCGGCATCCAGGATAACCTCCACGCCGTGGCGCTCCGA
>DASPWU010000137.1:0-2572 GCA_035637675.1 Candidatus Limnocylindria bacterium
TTCAGCCTCGACGTCCGGGCCGCCAGCTACGACACGCCGCCGGTCAACCTGTCGGGCACCTACGAGCGCCGGGCCCTCATCCCGACCGGCCTGCCGGTGGCCCTGGCGACGGTCCTCGCGCTGGGCATGGGCGGACTGGCGGTCGCATCCATCCTCCGCCCGCCGGCCGCGCCCGCCGGCGACCTCGGGCTTCTGCCGTCAGCCTCCGCCAGCGTGTCCGCCCAGGTACCGCCAACGGCACCGCCCGTGGAGCCGTCCGTGACGGTCGTCGCGCCCATACCGCCGCCGGCCACGCCAACGGCGGCGCCTACACCCACCCCGCCACCCGCAACGGCGGTTCCGGGGGGCTGTCCGCCGTCACTCGTCGAAACCACCTACGCCGCCCTCGGCGGCGCCACGTCGTTCCTCGGCCTGGCAGCCGGCGCCGGCTGCGACATCGCACTTTCGGGCGGTGGCAGCTATCGCGACTTCTTGGGCGGGTCCATCTACGTCAAGCCCGGGGCGACGGAGGGAGCCGCCCTCCAGTCGAACCTTCGCGATTACTGGCGCGGCCTCGGCGCCACGACCAGCCCGCTGGGGTACCCGACGTCCAACTCCGCGCCGCATTCCAACGGCGACGGCGGTTGGTCGGCCATCTTCGAGCACGGGCGGGCATCCTGGTCACCGGCGACGGGCGGGAGCAATTGCATCGGTCTGGCGTGCATCAAGATCCTCCCGGTGCAGACGTTCGACCTGCTGCCGATCGCGCCGATCTCGCCGTAGCGCCGGTCAGGTCCTCGAGGCGGCCACCGACCGCAAGGCCGGGATGATCTCGCGGCCGTATGCGTCGAGGGTCTCCTCCTCGTCGCCGTTCATCAGGTAGACGTTGAACTGATCCACGCCGGCGTCGGCGAGCTCGCGCAGCTTGCGAATGTGGTCGTCGACCGACCCGAGCACGCAGAAACGGTCCGTCACCTCATCACCGACGAACGCCGCATTCGCCGAGCCGACCTCGGCGTGATGGCGATAGTCGTACCCGCTCCGGTCGTGGACATAGCCCGTGAGCGCCTCGGGCAGCTGTTCGCGGGGGTACTTGTTCACCAGGTCGACGACGTGATTGCTGACGAGCGCCGGGAACCATCGAGTCCGCTCGCGGCACAGGTCCAGGTCGCCGACGTGAGCCGGAGCCGCGGCCTGGACGCGAACTGCCGTCGGCTCGCGTCCGGCGGCGGTCGCGGCCTGGCGGACCTGGTCGACGAACCATCGCACCAGGTCCGGATCGGCGAGCTGGAGGATGACGCCGTCGGCCACCCGTCCGGTCATGGCCAGGGCCAGCGGCCCGTAACCCGCCACCCACACCGGCAGCTTCCACTTACCCGTCCAGGGCAGCTCGAGATCCGCCCCCTCGTAGTTGACAGAACGCCCTTCCACGAGATCGCGGATGACGGTGATGGCCTCCTCCAGGCTCGCCAGCGTCGTCGGCGGCTTGCCCAGGACCCGTCGGGCGGAGTCGCCGCGTCCGATGCCCAGGTCCATGCGGCCGCCGGAGATCTCGTCGAGGACGGCGAGGAGTGAGGCAGTGACGGTCGGCTCTCGGGTGGCTGGGTTCGTCACGCATGTGCCCAGACGCAGCCGCTCCGTGCCCTGGGCCATGAGCGTGAGCAGCGGATAGGGATCGCGCCACAGCACGTGGGAGTCGAAGAGCCAGCCGTGGTCGAAGCCGGCCGCCTCCGCCTGGCGGGTCAGCGCCAGGGTGCGTTCAAGCTGGTGGTCGGGCTTGAGCGTGAAGCCGAACTGCATCGAAGCGCGCTCCGACTCAGGGCGTGATTCAGGAAGACTCAGGGCATGACCAGGTCTTCGTACATGTCCGGCCGCCGGTCACGGAAGAACTGCCACGTCTGGCGAACCTCCTGGATCTTGTCCAGGTCCATGTCGCGGACCAGGAGCTCCTCCTCGTGGGCGTCCCCGAGGTCACCGATGAACTGGCCGCGGGGATCGCAGAAGTAGCTCTGGCCGTAGAAGTCGTCGTCGCCGATGTCGGCCTCGATGCCGACCCGGTTGATGGTGCCGACGAAGTAGCCGTTGGCCACCGCGTGGCTGACCTGCTCGATCCGCCAGAGGTACTCGCTCAGGCCCCGCGACGTCGCGCTGGGGATGAACACCATCTCGGCGCCGTTGAGCCCGAGCGCGCGCGCGCCCTCCGGGAAGTGTCGGTCGTAGCAGATATACACGCCGACCTTGCCCACCGCGGTCTCGAAGACCGGATAGCCGAGATTACCCGGCCGGAAGTAGAACTTCTCCCAGAACCCCTTGACGTGGGGGATGTGGGTCTTGCGGTACTTGCCGAGGTATTCCCCGTCGGCGTCGATGACCGCCGCGGTGTTGTAGTAGACGCCGGACTGCTCGACCTCGTACATCGGCAGCACCATGACCATGCGGAGCTCTTTGGCCACCGACTGGAAGCGCTTCGTGGTCGGGCCGTCGGGGATGGGCTCGGTGTAGCGGTAGTACTCGGCGTCCTGCACCTGGCAGAAGTACGGGCCGTAGAACAGCTCCTGGAAGCAGATGATCTCGGCCCCTTGGGCCGAGGCCT
>DASPWU010000138.1:0-7157 GCA_035637675.1 Candidatus Limnocylindria bacterium
CCCAGGTTGCGGACCTCCACGGTGAAGCTCGCCGCCTGGCCCGGCATGACCTGCAGGCCGGCGGCGTTGAGGGTGATGGCGAGGCTGCTCATGCGTGGACGCTCCAGGATCGTTGCGCCGCTGCTCCCAGGCGGCGCCGGCCAGACCTCGGGACCGTAGCACACCGCCGTCGTTTCGCATCACGGCCATTTGACGGCAATCCCAATGGGTACCATGGCGGTCGCCATGACCGGAGGAGGACCGATGCGCACGCTGATCATCAACGGCACGATCGTCACCGCCGAGGGCTCGAGCCAGGCCGATGTCCTCGTCGACGGCGAGACGATTGCGGCCATCGGTGCCGACCTGCCGGCGGCCGGCATGGCCGCCGATGAGACGATCGACGCGTCCGGCAGGTACGTGATCCCCGGCGCGATCGACGTCCATACCCACATGGAGCTGCCCTTCGGCGGGACGTTCGCCAAGGACACCTTCGAGACCGGCACCCGGGCGGCCGCCTTCGGTGGCACGACCGCGATCGTGGACTTCGCCGTCCAGTCCCGCGGCAAGAGCCTGCGCGACGGGCTCGATGCCTGGCACGCCAAGGCGCAGGGCAACGCCGTCGTGGACTATGGCTTTCACATGATCATGAGCGACGTCAACGACGGCACCCTGGCCGAGATGGATGGGCTGGTCAACGAGGGTGTGCCGGACTTCAAGCTGTTCACCGCGTATCCGGGGGTCTTCTACAGCGACGACGGAGCGATCTTCCGGGCGATGCAGCGGACGGCGAAGAACGGCGGCCTCATCATGATGCACGCCGAGAACGGCATGGCGATCGACGTGGTCGCGGCCGACGAGGTCGCGGCCGGCCACACCGATCCCTACTA
Organism: Candidatus Limnocylindria bacterium; assembly: GCA_035637675.1. Classification (GTDB taxonomy): domain Bacteria; phylum Chloroflexota; class Limnocylindria; order Limnocylindrales; family CSP1-4; genus C-114. The sequence continues at coordinate 870 of DASPWU010000138.1, forward strand.
CCACGGTGTGGCCCGCTACCCGATCTTCGAGGGCGAAGCGACCAGCCGCGTCATCCGCCTGGCGGAGGCCGCCGGCGTCCCCGTCTACATCGTCCACCTCTCGGCGCGCGACGCCCTCAACGAGGTCCGGGCAGCCCGCAACCAGGGGGCGATGGCCTTCGCCGAGACGTGCCCGCAATACCTGTTCCTGTCGCTCGACGACCTCGGCAATGGCTTCGACGGCGCGAAGTTCGTCTGCTCGCCGCCCCTCCGGCCGAAGGATCACCAGGGCGAGCTCTGGACCGGCCTCCGCACGGACGACCTCCAGGTCGTGTCAACAGACCACTGCCCGTTCGACTTCCACGGTCAGAAGGAGCTCGGGCGAGGCGACTTCCGGAAGATCCCCAACGGCCTGCCCGGAGTCGAGGACCGGCTGGACCTCATCCACGACGGTGGCGTGGTGGGCGGCCGGATCACCCGCGAGCGCTGGGTCGAGATCTGCTCGACGGCGCCGGCCCGGATGTTCGGGATGTATCCACGCAAGGGATCGGTGTCCGTGGGCGCCGACGCCGACCTCGTGGTCTACGACCCACAGCGGAAGCACACGCTCAGCGCCAAGACCCACCACATGAACGTCGATTACTCGTGCTACGAGGGGCGCACCGTCCAGGGCGGCTCGGACCTCGTGCTCTCGCGGGGCAGCGTCGTCGTCCGCGACGGCGACTTCACCGGACGCAAGGGCCACGGTCAGTTCGTCAAGCGCGGCACCGCCGACTTCGTTCGGCGCAACTAAAGCCAGGCCGGCGCAGGCCGGTTAGCGCTGCCCGGTGCGCGCCGGTGCCGTCGACGCCCGGACCCGGAGCTCGACCGGCAGCAGGACCACGCCATTCGCGGCCGGCCCCGAAGCACGGCCGGCGATCCGCTCGATGAGCCGCTCGACCGCCCAGCGGCCCATCTCCGAGGTGTCCTGGGCCACGGTCGTGAGGGCCGGCTCGAGCCAGGCGCTGAACGGGATGTCGTCGTAGCCAACCACGCTCACGTCGGCCGGCACTCGTCGGCCTCGGTCACGGAGGGCGCGCACGACGCCGATCGCGGTCAGGTCGTTGTAGCACAGGATGGCGGTCAGGCTCGGCAGCCGGTCCAGCAGCGCGCGGGTCCCCTCTTCCCCGCCCGTGACGGCTCCATCGCCCTCGACGAGGGCGAACTCGGCGTCCCGGACCTCGCCGATCGCGTCGCGAATCCCGGCCAGGCGCTCGCCGGCGGCCGCGTTCCGCGACGGGGCGGAGATGTGGCCGATCCGGCGGTGTCCGAGGGCCAGGACGTGCTCCGCGGCCAGCCGGCCACCCGCCCGGTTATCGCTCAGGATGGCCGGCAGGGCGGCGCCCCGCGCGGTGCAATTGACCAGAACCACCGGCACCGACCGCTGGGCGAGCCAGTCGCGGTAGCGCGCCTCAAGCCCGCTGGACGCGATCACGATGCCGTCGACGCGTCGCTCGATGAGCAGGTCGAGGTACGTCTCCTCGCGCGACGGATCGTCCGCTCCGTCACACAGCAGCACGGCATGGCCCCGCTCGAGCGCGGCGTCCTCCACGGCCCGGACGATCTTGGGAAAATAGGGGTTGGCGATGTCGGTCACCACGAGCCCGATCGTCCGCGTCGACCGGAGCTTGAGGGATCGGGCCACCCCGGACGGCCGGTAGCCGAGCGCCTCCACGGCCGCCAGGACCCCGGCTCGGGTGGCTGGCCGAACCCCGGTCGTGCCGGAGATGACGCGGCTGACCGTGGCGGTCGATACCCCTGCTCGCTCCGCGACGTCGCGTATCGTGGTCGCCCGCGGGACGTGCTCCACCGTCAGGTCCTCCGTCAGTGGTCGTGCGCTGGCGCGGTTTCAGGCGTCCGTGATCCGGATGGGTCGCCCTTCGGCGCGCGAGCGACCTGCTGCCACCGAGATGCGCATGGCCTCCAGCGCGTCGCGAGCCGTGCAGGGACTCGCGGCCTCGCCGGATGCGACGCGGACGAATGCGAGCAGCTCCTCGCGGTAGGCATCCTCGAACCGGGTGATGAACGTCTGCCAGGCCGGTCCGGCCAGGTCCGGCGCGTCTGGTTCCAGGGATCGAAGTGGAGTCCGCTGCCCAAGGCCGACGGTCACGGCGTCGCGCGACCCGACGATCTCCATCCGGATGTCGTAGCCGAGGGGATCGTGGCGAGTCTGGCTGAGGACGCCCAGGGAGCCGTCGGCCAGGCGCAAGACCGCGGCCGCCGTATCCACGTCGTCGTACCGATCGAAGATCGGGAATCCGCGCACGGAGCCGGTCGCGTAGACCTCCTCCACCTCCTGGCCGGTCAGCCAGCGCAGCGCGTCGAAGTCATGGATGGACGAGTCCCGGAAGAGACCGCCGCTGATCGGGATGTAGCCGTCCGGGGGCGGCTCGTGGTCGTGGGCGATGAGCCGGACGAGGTAGACGGTGCCGATCTCGCCCGACGCCACGAGCCGGCGCGCTTCCCGGTAGGCGGGATCGAACCGGCGCTGGAAGCCAACCTGGACGGCCACCCCGCTCGCCTCGATGTATTCAACCAGCTCCACGGTCTCCGGCAGGTCGAACGCCAGCGGCTTCTCGCAGAACGTCGGCAGGCCGCGGCCAACGGAGGCACGAACCAGGCTCGCATGGGCGTCAGTCGAAGCGGCGACGACGGTCGAGTCGACATCACGGAGGGCTTCGTCGAGCGACGGCGCGGCTCGGCCGCCGATCGATTCCGCGGTCTGGCGCGCCCGTCCGTCATCGATGTCCCAGACCACCACCTCGTCGACGGCGGGCTGGCCCGTCAGCAACTGGCCGTGCAGCTGGCCGATCCGTCCGGCACCCAACAGGGCAACCCTCACTGCCTGGCCAGCCGATTGCCGGACAGCGTGGTGGGGGCCGCGGTCATGCGGCTCGACGGCCTTCCGCACGCAGGCGCAGGGCAAACCCCAGCACGCTCCGGCCGATCGCCGCGCTCTCCGAGGGTGGCTTCCAGCTGGTGTCCTGCTCGACCATCAGCCAGCCTTGATAGCCGGCGTCGGCGAGTGCCCCGAGGACCCCGGCGAGGTCGAGGATGCCGCTGCCCAGCTCCGTGAAGATGCGTGCCCGGAGGGCATCGACGAAGCCCGGGATGGTGCCCGCGCGCAACCGGGCGAGCGGCTCCGGCGCCACGTCCTTCAGGTGGACGTGGACAACCCTCGAGCGGAAGCGCCGGACCGCCGCCACCGGGTCGCCGCCGCCGACGAGGTAGTGGCCGACGTCGAGGCACAGGCCAACGAGCCCAGGGTCGGTCGCGCGGGCAAGGCGATCGAGCTCATCCGGCGTCTCGACGAATGTCCCCGCGTGGCCGTGGAAGGCCAGCGGATGGCCGAGTGCGCGAGCTTCCGCTCCCAGCGTCTCGAGCACGGAGGCCAGCTCCGACCAGGCGGGGTCGGACAGCGTGTGTGCCTGCCCGTCTGCCGCCCGGCCGGCAAGCGCCTGGCGCTCCGGCGTGAACGAGAGTGCGACCACGAGGACCTCGCCGCCTGCCTGGTCAAGCTCGGCCAGGCGTCGCCGGCCAAGCCCGAGGGCGTCCGGCTCCAGGCCGTCGGGCCCGCACGGGAGTGCGACGTAGACCTCGGCCAGCCGCAGGCCGCGCTCGGTCAGGGCCAGATGGAGCGCCGATCCGCGTGGAAAGCCGATTCCATCCTGGACGCCGTCGAAGCCAAGCCGGGCTGCCTCGTCGAGGACCATCAGGGCGGGTACCCGCGGTGCGAGGCCGGCGACGTCCGCGTTGTTCCAGACGATGGGGACGATGCCGATCGGCGAGCTCGCCAGTTCGGTCACAGGTGCTGCTCCTCGGCCCGACCCGCCAGCTGGGCATCGCGCTGCTCGGGGTGCTGCTCGCTGATCGGCACATCCCACCAGCCGGTCTTGTCCGGTCCCGCATCGGCGAGGTCGCGGCTCACCTTGATGGCCACGAGCGAAGGTCCGCCGGTTGCGAGCGCGCGGGCGACCGCGGGACAGACGTCGGCTGGGTCGTTCACCTGCTCGGCGTGGAGCCCGAAGCCCTGGCCGATCGCGGCATAGTCGGGCGAGTAGCTCGACCCGTCGCGCTTGAGGAAGTCCGTGGCGGCCGTCCGGCCGAAGAACGTCTGCTGCCCGCCCTTGATGCTCATCCAGCCCGAGTTGTCGAGGACGACCACGCAGACCGGCGTGTCCAGCATCGCGGCGGCCGCGAGCTCCTGCATCGTCTGGAGGAAGTCGCCGTCGCCGGCGATTGCCACGACCTGGCGCTCCGGCGCGGCCAGGCGGGCGCCGATCGCCGCCGGCAGGGTGAAGCCCATCGAGGAGAAGCCACCCGACGTGATGTGGGTCCGCGGGGCCCGGGTGACCCAGCGCTGCTTGACGATGCCCTGGGGCAGGCCGGCGCCGGTCACCACGATCGCCTCTGGATCGGTCGCCCGCTGGACCTCGCGGATCGCGCGGGCCTGCGTCATCGGCACCCGGTCGCTGGCCGACTTGACCTCCATCTGCTCGCGCCAGGCGGCCTTGCGCTCCTGGATCTCCCGGTAGTAGGCCGTCTCGCGATACTCGTCGCCACCGCCGCCCGGCCCGAGCGCCGCCAGGAGGTCGGCCAGCGCCGCCTTGGCATCCGCGACGAGGGGAACCTCGACCGGGTAGTTCTTGCCGATCTCGCGTGGATCGATGTCGATCTGGATGAGCCGGCTCGGTGGGATCGCGAAGGTGACACCCTTCCGATACGACGAGGCCGACCAGTCGGTGAAGCGGCAGCCCACGGACAGGACCACGTCGGCACTGGCGGCCAGCTCGTTGCCGCAGGTGGACGCCGTGTCGCCGATCGTCTGGGCGGCCAGCTCATGCGTCTCGTCGATCGCGCCCTTGCCCATCCAGGTCGTGACGACCGGGGCGCCCAGGCGCTCGGCGAGGGTCGTGACCTCGCCGGATGCCGCAGCGCCGATCGCACCGCCGCCGGCCACGATCACCGGGCGGCGGGCGGCCCGGAGGAGGCGGGCCGCCCGCTCGACGTCATCGGCCGCCGGCCGGGCGCGGCCGCGGGCCTCACGCTCGTCCGGTTCGGGGAGGACCACCTCCGCCGACTCGGCCTGGACGTCCATCGGCAGGTCCAGCAGGACCGGCCCCGGCCGTCCGGAGAGCATCTGGTTCCAGGCCCGGTGCAGCACGAACGGCAGCTCGTCGACCCGCGACGGCTGCCACCACTCCTTGACGACCGGTTCGAAGATCCGCGGGTTGTCCGCCACGTGGCGCCGCTCCAGTTCCTGCAGGACGCCGTGGCCGCGCATGTAGGTGTGGGCAGATCCGGTCATGAGCAGGACCGCGGTCGAATCGGCGTAGGCGGTGGCCATGCCGATGACCGTGTTCGTGGCGCCCGGGCCGATGCTCGTGAACGCGAGGAGCGGACGGCCCGCTACCCGGTAGTAGCCGTCGGCCAGGTGGACGGCCGACTGCTCGTGCATCACCTGCAGGGTCCGGATCGCGTCGGTCCGGTCGAGGAGGGCGTCGGTCAGGGACCAGGAGCCGTGGCCGGGGATGCCGACCGCGTAGGGCACGCCCTGGCGGATCAGGTACTCGACGAGGATCTGGACGCCGGACAATCGGCGGGCGGCGACCGTGCCGCTCACTGGTGCCTGCCGCCTGGGCCGAGCGCATCGAAGGGACCCGCCGTCATGACCCCGGCGGCCCCGTTGCAAACGATTGCATCCACGTGCATCCGGACGATACCATCCGGCATGGACGTGTCAATCGGGAATTTGCAATCGTTTGCATGGGCAGGCCTGACGACCGGCCTCCTCGAGGATCCGGGGCCGTGAATCGGGCGGTCTCGCCCCGTCCGATCCCCGCCGAGCAGTACCGCGGGCGGCTCCTTCGCCGCGCCGGGCCTCCCGGTGCCGAGGGCTCGATCGTCGAGATCAGCCCGGCAGACGCAGGCTGGTCGTACGTCGGGTTCTCGGCCCACCGGCTGGCGCCGGGCGCCGCGATCCGGCGGCCGGCAGCGGCCGAGGAGCGGCTCATCCTCGTGCTCGAGGGCCGGGCCACGGTGCGGGTAGGAACGGAGGTCTTCGCCGGCGTCGGGAGTCGCAACAGCGTCTTCGACGGCCCGCCGCCGGTCATCCTCGCGGCACCCGAGACGGAGCTCGAGCTCGGCGCCGAGACGACGGCGCTGATCGGCCTCGCGACGGCGCCGGCCGGGTCCATCCGGCGGACCGCGCTGATCGAGGACACGGAGATCCTCGTCGAGTCGCGCGGCTCGGGCAACACGGCGCGGCGG
>DASPWU010000139.1:0-5774 GCA_035637675.1 Candidatus Limnocylindria bacterium
CAGATCCGGGCGGCCGGCCAGGAGGGTGTCGATGATCATGAAATGGGTCACGCCATCGAGGTCCACCCGGGGGTCGAGCCGACCGGAGGTCGGCAGCCACCTGAGCTGGACGGAGAAGAAGAACTGGAGCGTGTACCCCAGCACGAAGATCGGGATCGAGATCCCGAGCAACGAGATGACCGTCACCAGGCCGTCGCGAACGCCCTGGACGTGTCGTGCGGCCAGCCGCCCGAGAGGGATCCCCAGGCCGATCGCGAAGATCAGGGCCGCAATTGTCAGCTCGATCGTGCCCGGGAAGCGAACCGCGAACTCGCTGACTATCGGCCGATTGTTGATGACGCTCTTGCCCAGGTCACCGCGGAGGAGCTTGCCCAGGTAGTCCAGATACTGGATGTAGAGCGGCTGATCCAGGCCCAGGTCCTCGCGGATCTTCGCCACCCGGTCGGGCGTGGCGTGCTGGCCGAGCAGCGCGACCGCCGGGTCGCCGGGCAGCAGGTGGATGAACGCAAAGACGACGATGGACAGGCCGAACAGCACCGGGATCGCCGCCAGGACCCGACGGACGATGTACTTCAGCACGGCGCGGACATCGGCCTCATTGCATGTGGTTCCCCCGGGACGTCCGTCCCGGGGGAACCATTGTTCGCTTGGTCAGCGGGTTCGCTCGAACCGGTCGATCACCGATCGAGCCAGACGCTGAAGAACGGCTCGTTGAGGTTGCCGGCCCCCAGGAAGCCCTTCACGTCCGCCGAGGCGGCGGCCGGCGGCTTCGAGTGGACGAGCGGCACGTCCGGCAGGTCCTTGGCCAGCTGGTCCTGGGCCTTCTCCCAGGCCGCCTGGGCCGCCGCGTCATCGGCGGCCACGGCGCCCGCATCGAAGTCGTCGAACAGTGCCTTGGGACCGTACGCGAACTCCGGGTTCGGCTTCCCGCCCTCGCCGGGGTGGAAGAAGGCGGTGTTGAGGAAGTTGTCCGGCCCCGGCCAGTCACAGGTCCAGCCCAGGAGCCACATCGGGTACTTGCCGACGGCCTCGTCGCGGAGGTAGCCGGTTCGCCACCCGGCGTTCTTGAAGCTGATCTTGAAGCCGACGGCCTCAAGATCGCTGGCGATGGCTTCGGCCAGGCCCTTGGGATCGGGCATGTACGGCCGGGCGACGTCTGACGGATACCAGAACGTGATGTTCAGGTCGGCACCCGACAGTCCGGATGCCGTGATCTCGTCCTTGGCCTTCTGGGGGTCGTAGGTCGGCAGGTTGAGCTTCTTGTAGTACTGGGTCGCCGGCGGCATCCAGTTGTCGGCCGGCTCGGCGAGCCCGGCGTAGAACTGCTCGATGTAGCTCGGCTTGTTGAGCGCATAGGCGATCGCCGTGCGGATGTGCTGATTGTCGAGCGGCTTGTGCTTCTGGTTCATCCACAGCCCGCCGACGTTGCACGACTCGCCCCGGTCGATGACCTGGAACTTCGTGTCCGACTTGAGTGTTGCGATGTCGTTGGGCGCGATCGTCTGCGCAAAGTCGATGTCACCCGCCTGGAGAGCGTTGAGCTCCGCAGTCTGGTCGGCATACGGCTTGAAGATGATCTCGTCCAGGTGGGCGATGCGGTCCTTGTTCCAATAGTCAGGGTTCTTGATGATCGAGACGTGGTCGTTGGGCACCCATTCCTTGAACATGAAGGGGCCCGTGCCGACCATCGTCTTGCCGGTCCCGCCCTGGCCCTGCGCGTACGGGCTCTTGGATGGGTCCTTGTTGTCGGCATCGCCCGCCTTCAGCGCAGTCGGGCTCTGGATCCCGAACTGCGGCAGCGGGGCCTGCGCGATGAGGAAGTTCGACTGGGGGTGACCCAGAGTGAACTTCACGGTCGTGGCGTCGACCGCCTCGACAGTCTTCAGATTGGAATCTGCCGCCCAGTTGAAGACCGCACCGAAGTAGTAGTTGTACGAGTCGCGCAGCTCCTTGGGCGCGTTCTTCTGGCGGGTGTAGTTATAGACGACGGCGTCGGCGTTGAAGTCGGTGCCGTCGTGGAACTTGATGCCCGTGCGCAGCTTGAACGTGTAGGTCAGGCCGTCCGCGCTCTTCTCGGGCACGCTCTCCGCGAGCACCGGCTCGATCTCGCCGAGGGTCCCGGGCTTCACGCCGAGCAGTCCCTCGATGACGTTGAGCTGGATGTACGACGAGTTGCTGTCGCTCACCAGCGAGGGATCGGCGAGGACCATGTCGCCGGGCAATCCGACGACGAGCTTGCCGCCCTCCTTGATCGCCGAGCTCGGCGATGCCTCGGCCGACGCCGGCGCCGATCCCGGCGCCGCCGTGGGTGCGGATGGGCTCGCCGCCGGCGAGCATGCCGCGAGTACGATCGCGGCCGCCGCGACGAGCGCACCGATTCGGTAACGAACCATGCGGTCTCCTCCTCCATGTGATTGCCGAAGACGCCCGGCAGATGTCCTCGCGAACTCCTCCCGGCGGGTGTGGACCGCCGGGGCAATGATACTCAGGCGCGGTAGCGTGCAGTGCCCTCCCCCGCCCGTCCGCTCGGGCGCTCGCAGGTCCTCATTTCAGCAGCGCCCGCTGTTGCCGCAGGGCCTCCGGCACGAGGTCGGACAGCGCCGGCCGGATGGCGCCGTACTCCTCGAGCGCCCCGCCGATCGCAGTGCTCGCGGCGAGAATCTCCTCGGCGTTGCCGGCGGTGATCGCATCCCGCAGCGCCACCGCCCCATCGTGAAGGTGGGTGAGCGCGGTCACCGCCCGCTTCCCCAGGTCGCCGAACGGAGCGTAGCCGGAGACGGCCTGCGCGTGAGGCAGGAGGGCCGCGGTGAGGTTGGCCAGCCCGTCAGCCACGCCCCGCATCCGGCGCAGGTCTTGCGCATCGACCGCGGCCGCCATGTCCACGCCCGCCTTGCGGATCTCATTGTCGCCACCCCCCAGCGCGACGATCGCGGGCGGCACCTGCTCCGGCCAGAAGGTGCCGACCGGTGATTCCGACGGCCCGCCCGCCGGCGGTGAACCCGCCGCTGTCGATGAGGGCGGCGGCGTGGACGCGCAGGCCGCGAGCGTCAGGCCCAGGACGACCGACGCGAGGCTCAGGACGACCGACGCCCGCATGGGCCCAGCCCGCCTGGGCCCGGACCGATCGACGATCCGGGCCGAGGAGCGGCCGTTCCGGCATGGACGGGCGTTCATGGGCGGGCGTCACTCCTCCTCCAGCGCGACGGCGGTCTCGAGCGCCGATTGGCGGGCGGCCGCCTCGGCGATGGCTCCGCTCGACACCTGCTCAGCCCAGTGGCAGGCGGCCAGGTGACCGGGAGCCACCTCGCGGAGGGGCGGGTCCTCCGTGACGCAGTTTTCGGGGTTGCCCAGGCGTTGCCACAGCCAGCACCGGGTATGGAACCGGCAGCCGGAGGGCGGGGCGGCCGGCGACGGGACATCGCCGCGCAGGACGAGCCGCTTGCGCCGGACACGCGGGTTCGGATTGGGAATCGCCGAAAGGAGCGCCACCGTGTACGGGTGGCGGGGATTCTTGTACAGCTCCTCCACGGCGCCCAGCTCGGCGATCTTGCCCAGGTACATGACGGCGACCCGGTCGCTGAAGTACTGGACGACGGACAGGTTGTGGGTGATGAACAGGTAGGTCAGGTTGAGGTCGCGGCGGAGGTCCAGCAGCAGGTTGAGGATCTGGCTCTGGATCGAGACATCGAGCGCCGACACGGGCTCGTCGCAGACGACGAAGTCCGGATTGAGGGCCAGCGCGCGCGCGATCCCGATTCGCTGCCGCTGCCCTCCGGAGAACTCGTGTGGATAGCGGCGCGTGTACTCACGCCGGAGCCCCACGATCTCCAGGGCGTCCTCCGTCTTTCGGTCGCGCTCGCGCCGGTTGGTGATGCCCTGGGCCAGCAGCCCCTCGCCGATGATGTCGCTCACGGGCATTCTGGGGTTGAGCGAGCCGAACGGGTCCTGAAAGATGATCTGCATCCGGCGCCGTAGCGGGCGCATCTCGTCCGGGTCGACGTCGGCCAGCTCTGATCCGTCGAACACGACGCGGCCTGCGGTGGGCGGAATCAGCTGAAGCATCGTCCGTCCGAGCGTCGTCTTGCCGCAGCCGGATTCGCCGACCAGGCTGAATATCTCGCCTGGAAAGATCTCGAAGTCGACGCCATCGACCGCGTAGACCGTGGCGAGCTGCCGGCGGAGGAGACCGCCCAGGATCGGGAAATGCTTCTTGAGTCCCTGGACCGCCACCAGAGGCTCGACGCCATCGCCGGATGACGGAGTGGCGCCAGGCGCGACCGCCTGGCGCCTGGACCAGTCGACGGTCGCCGCGGTCGCGGATTGCGCCTCACCGGTGAACCAGCGGCCGCCTCGAAGCAGGTACCAACCCGCCGGAATGCCGAGCAGGTACCAGACGAAGGCGGACAGGCCGGCGCCGACCGCCGCTTCGTCGGTCAGCCGGCCCGTCGTCACCGCCCAGACGTTCAGCGCGCCGAAGACCAGGAGGATCGCGATCAAAGCGAGCCCGGCATATCTGGCCCGCGGTCGGCGCGTCCGGAACGCGCGCGCGATCCGAAGGCAGAGCCAGGCGATCGCGCCCTGGAGGGCGACCGCCGCGGCCAGGGGGATCGCAAGGAGCAGGACGGAACCCAGGTCGATGGCACCCGTGATCGTCAAGACCAGGACGGCCGCGACGGAAATCACGATCGAGATCGCCTGGTAGACGGCGATCGACGTCAGGAGCGACCGCGCCTTGCGGATGCCCTCCGGGGGTCGCTTCAGGAGGCGACGCCGCACGACTACGGCTGGGCCGGCGGCGCCTCCCACTGAATCTCGCGTCGTGCTCACGCCGGGGGCCCAGCGGTCGGCCCGCCCTCGGACGGTGCAACCACCCCCTCACCCCTGGTGGCAAAGACCTGTGCCCGGCGCGATTCGCCGGCAGGCGTATGGAGAAGGCACCGTGCGCGCTGGCCGCGCCCGCCCGCGGGCACGAGCTCCGGTGGCTGGCGCCGGCAGAGATCCCAGGCGTACGGACAGCGCGGCTCGAACCGGCATGCCGGCGGCAGGTTGAACGGAGACGGAACGACGCCCTTGATGACGGACAGCCGGTCGCCGCGCTTGTGCACGCTGGGGATCGACGAGAGGAGGCCCATCGTGTACGGCGCGCGAGGGTTGACGAGGACCTGGTCCGCGGTCCCTTCCTCCACGATCTGACCGGCGTACATGACGACGACGTTCTCGACCATCTCGGCGACGACCCCGAGGTCGTGCGTGATCAGCAGCAGCGCCGAGTCCGTCCGGTCCTGGATCTCCTTGAGCAGCTCCAGGATCTGTGCCTGGATCGTCACGTCCAGCGCGGTCGTGGGCTCATCCGCGATGAGCAGCTTCGGTTCGCACGACAGGGCCATCGCGATCATGACCCGCTGGCGCATGCCGCCGGACAGCTCGTGTGGGTATTGCTTGACTCGCCGTTCCGGGCTGGGGATCCCGACGAGCTTCAGCGACTCGATGGCCCGATCCCAGGCCTCGCGGCGCTTGACCTTGCGGTGGGTCTCCACCTGCTCAGCGATCTGGTCGCCGATCGTGAACACCGGGTTGAGGCTCGTGAGCGGCTCCTGGAAGATCATCGCCATGTCGTTGCCGCGCAGGTGGCGCATGCGCTCCATCGGCATCGACAGGATCTCCTTCCCGTCGAACCAGACTTCGCCGTCCACGATCTCCGCGGGCGGCGTCTCGAGAAGGCGCATGATCGTGAGCGCGGTCACGCTCTTGCCGGAGCCGGATTCGCCGACGAT
>DASPWU010000140.1:0-25681 GCA_035637675.1 Candidatus Limnocylindria bacterium
TGGGGCGAGAACGTCAGCGGAGCAAGGGTCAGGGCCAGGGTCGGAGCCGCCGGGTCGCCCAGGTCGGGGTGCGCCGATGTGGCGACCGTCCCGGCGAACGCGGTGTTCTTCTGCACGAGCATCGAGACCAGGCCGTTGCGATTCTGGGTCGTCCCGATGGAGACCACGGGCGGCACCACCAAGGTGAAGTCCGGGATCGTCATGACGACGCCCGAGTAGACGGCGCAGGTGACCTCGTCGCCCGGCTTGTAACGCGTGATCATCTCGTCCACGACGAGGCCGGCCGAGTTGCCGTCGAGGATCCCGACCTGATCCATGGGATCCGGGGGCGTCGTCGCCGCCGGGAAGGCCGGCCCGGGATAACCGGCCACGATGTAGGCCCCCTCGATGCCCTTGAGCTCAACCGCCCCGGTGCTCGCCGTCACGCCGTTGTAGAAGACGTTGGACGTGGCGGTCGAGAAGTTGCGGATGTCGAGGACGATGAAGCCGCGGAAGTTCGCCGCGTTGCCGGGTGCCGCACCCTGGCCGACGAGGGACTGGATCGGACCGTGGTAGGTCGGGTCGTCGTCGGGGGTCGAGGCGTTGAAGGCCGCCCCCTCGGACGGCTCGAGGCGGAGGGAGGCGTCGGTCTGCGTGCCGAGGCACGATGTGTAGGAGGTCGCCATGTAGTCGGTGAAACCACTGCCGTCGCCCGGGCAGGGCGTGATCGCGCCGACGTTCGGCCCGGGCCCATTGACGTAGTGACGGACGGCGATCGGCAGCATGTCGGCCTGAAGGCGGGCGCGGGCCTGGCCACCGATCGTGTTCGTCTCGAAGCCCGCGACCCGCCCGAACGTCCAGTCGACTGGGTTCTGGATCGAGACGCGGACGTCGCCGCCGTTGATCAGGATGCCGTTCGTGAGGTAGACCGGGTCCCCGGCGTGTCCCGATGCGTAGACGGGAACGTCGGGCGGCAGGGCGGCCGCCTTTCCGGTCGGATCGGACAGATAGTTCCGGGTGAGGATGGCCTTGGCCTCGGCCTTCGCCTCGGCGTCCGTCCGGCCGCGCGACAGCGCGTTGGCGGCCGCGAGCGCGGCCGCGTCGGCGGCGTTCTGGAGGAACCGCTTCTCGCTGTAGAACCTGCCGATGTCGAAGGCCAGGCCGGCGAAGGACAGCAGCACGACGATCGAGAGCGCGAATAGGATGAGGATCTGCCCGCGATCGCGCCGGCCGTCTGGCCGCCGCAGCCCGAACGCCATCCAGCGGGCGCTCATCAGTTGATCACCATCGTCACGGTGCCGGCCAGGCCCAGGCGCCCCTGTGCATCCTTCGGCAGCAGGTTGGAGATCAGGGGAACGATGAGGTCCTGATGGTAGGTGGCGGAGACCGTGACCTGCTGGCCGGCCCGCGGATCGCTGTCGGAGAGTCCTGCCGGGATCGTGTACGTAACCACGAGGTCGCCGTTGGTGAACGTCGTGCCGCTCGACGTCCAGGTGGCTCCGACCGTGAACTGGGGAGCGGTCTTGGAAAGCAGATTCATGGAGTCGGTCAGGGCGGTCTTGATCGCGTTGTTACGAGCCGTGTCGTTCTGGGATTTGGAGAGATTCTGGTCGTAGATGTAGATCGTTCCCGTCCGTGCACCCTCGCGAGCGGCGTTGGTCATCGTCACGTAGGAGTTGAAGATGAGGCCGAACTGGACGATTCCCAGGATGAGGAGGAACATCGGCATCAACACGAGCGCGAACTCGACGAGGCTCTGCCCTCGGTCGAGCCTGGTGGTCGCCGACCGGCGGCCACCCTCGTGTCGTCGCATGCCGAATTGCATCGTGGGGCGCGGACCTCCGTTCCAAAGGACTGGACGGCTCCAGTCTCGGGATTCGGGGGTCACCCTGAAATGGCCCCATGGTCACGGTCGGAGTACCCCACTCGGCCGAATGGGCCCGGACGTGAGTAGAACGGCCGTTCGAATGGTGCCGGCCGGCGTGATATCCTGCGGACGTGCCCGACTTCCAGCTCGTCGCCGATTTCCAGCCGACGGGGGACCAGCCCGCTGCCATCGACCGTCTCTCTGACGGGCTGGGCCGCGGCCTCCGGCATCAGACCCTGCTGGGCGTCACCGGATCCGGCAAGACCTTCACCCTGTCGCAGGTAATCGCCCGCCACAACAAGCCAACGCTGGTCCTGGCCCACAACAAGACGCTGGCCGCGCAGCTGTACAGCGAGTTCCGGGAGTTCTTTCCGAACAACGCCGTCGAGTACTTCGTCAGCTACTTCGACTACTACCAGCCGGAGGCGTACCTGCCCCGGAGTGACACGTACATCGAGAAGGACTCCAGCCGCAACGACGAGATCGACAAGCTGCGCCATGCGGCGACCCATGCCCTGTTCGAGCGGCGCGACGTCATCATCGTCGCCTCCGTCAGCTGCATCTACGGCCTGGGGGCGCCGGTCGACTACGGCGCGACCGTCCTCCGCCTACGCGTCGGCGGCCAGTACCGGCGGGACGCCGTGCTGCGCCACCTCGTCGATCTCCAGTACCAGCGCAACGACGCGGCCATCCAGCGCGCCCGGTTCCGCGTCCGGGGCGACACCCTGGAGCTCCAGCCGGCCTCCGAGGACCGGCTCGTCCGAGTGGAGTTCTTCGGGGACGAGGTGGAGCGGATCACCGAGCTCGATCCGCTGACCGGGGAGGTCCTGGCCGAACGCAAGGAGACCAACGTCTACCCCGCATCGCACTTCGTGACGCCGGCCGACAAGCTGCGGGCGGCCCTCGTCGACATCGAGGCGGAGATGGAGGAGCGGGTCGGCCAGATGGAGGCCGAGGGCCGCGTGCTCGAGGCGGCCCGGCTGCGCCAGCGGACCACGTTCGACCTGGAGATGATGCGCGAGCTCGGCTATTGCTCCGGCGTCGAGAACTACTCCCGCCATCTCAGCCGGCGGGCGGCCGGCTCGCGGCCGTGGACGCTGCTCGACTACTTCCCGCCGGACTGGCTCCTCGTCGTCGACGAGAGCCACATGACGATCCCGCAGGTCGTGGGCATGTACAAGAACGACCGGACGCGGAAAGAGATCCTCGTCGACTTCGGGTTCCGGCTGCCGTCCGCGCTCGACAACCGGCCGCTCACGTTCGAGGAGTTCGAGACGAGTATCAACCAGGCGGTGTACATGAGTGCGACGCCCGGACCGTACGAGCTGGAGCGGAGCGAGCGCATCGCGGAGCAGCTCATCCGGCCGACGGGCATCGTGGACCCGCAGATCAGCGTCCGGCCGACCGAGGGGCAGATCGACGACCTGCTCGAGGAGATCAGGAAGCGCGTCGAGCGCGGCGAGCGCGCCCTGGTGACGACGCTGACCAAGAAGATGGCGGAGGACCTGGCCGACTACCTCCGTGAGCTCGGCGTGAAGGTCCAGTACCTCCACAGCGAGGTCGACACGCTGGAGCGTGTCCAGATCCTGCGCGACCTGCGGCTGGGCGTGTTCGACGTGCTGGTCGGGATCAACCTCCTGCGCGAGGGCATCGACCTGCCCGAGGTCACCCTCGTCGCGATCATCGACGCCGACAAGGAGGGCTTCCTGCGCAGCGCCTGGTCGCTCATCCAGATGATCGGCCGGGCGGCCCGCAACGTCGGCGGCGAGGTCGTCATGTACGCCGACACGATCACCGAGTCGATGCGGGCCGCGATCGACGAGACCAACCGCCGCCGGACCGTCCAGGAGGAGTACAACCGGCAGCGCGGGATCGAGCCGACAACGATCGTCAAGGAGATCCACGACATCAACGAGCGCCTGCGCTCCGTCGCGGAGACGACCGGGATGTACGTCGGCGCCGCGGGCGCCCGTCGGCCGGGCGAGCTGCCGGCCACGACCAAGGCCCAGGTGGAGCGGCTGATCGCCCAGATGGAGGCCGAGATGAAGTCGGCCGCCAAGCAGCTCGAGTTCGAGCGAGCGGCCGCGCTCCGCGACGAGGTCCAGGCGATCCGGCTGCGGGTCCTGGAGGAGGACGCCTCGGCGATCGTGGCCCGGGCCGCCGAGGCGGCGGCCGGCGCTCCCGCACGCGAGCCGGTGGCTGCCGGAGCCGGCCAGGCTCAGGGGCGTCCCCGCGGCCGTGGTCGCGGTCGGGACCGCGAGCGGAGCCGGGAGAGCACGATGGAGATCACGACCGTGACGGTCCTGCCCGCCGGTGAGGAGCCGTCTTCGGCGCCGGGCCTGGACGAGGATGCAGCCGCGGCCACGGCCTCGGATTGGCTGCCCGGCATCCGGGACGAGCACGACGACGACGGCGGCTGGCAGGCTCGCTGGCTCGACCGGCCCACCTGGGACCACACGGTGACACCGAACGTCATCCGCCGCACCGGCGCCAGGCCCCCGCGCCGGGGCGGCCGGCGGCGCTGAGACCGGCGATTCCCTGAGGAGGCAGCCGCGCTCCGCGACTGGATCGGGCCCGTTCGCGTCACGCCACGGTTCCGCTCGCCGCTCGAGCGCGAGCTAGGCGGCTGACGAGCCCCGAGGCCGGCCGCGTCACCACCGGTGTACGCCGCCCGTCAAAGGCCCGACTTCCCTCCATAGGAGACATGCTGACGAGATGCGCACCGGCAACCGAAGCGTTGCGCCGCCGTGGACTGCGATGGCTCTTCTCCTGGCACTGTCCCTCGTCCTGGCGATCGCCGCTTGCTCCCCGTCCGCGCCGGCCGTTCCCCCGGCGAGCGTCGTCGCGACGGTTCCGCCAGTGGTCGCCTCGCCTACCGACTCGCCGGCCGAGTCTCCGGGCGCCTCGGTCGCCCCGGCGACCCCGAGCGCATCCACGGACCCGCGTCTCGGGATGGCGATCGGCACGACTCCCTACGCTGGCGCGTTCGCGCCGCACGGGGTGGCGTTCGACAGCGCGACCCGCGGGCTCGCCGCCGGCGAGAGCGGTGCCACGGATCGGGCAGTCATCGGCCGGTCTACGGACGGCGGCCGGACCTGGTCCCTGCTCTCGTTCGACCGACCGGGCCTGCTCGACATCGCCGCCGCGGGGGGTCGAGCGTGGGCCGTCATGGGCTGCGACCCGGAGGGGCCGGCCGACTGCCAGCCATCCCTCCTGCGGAGCGACGATTTCGGCCGGACATGGCATGCGCTCCCGAATGCCCGGTTTCTCCTGCCGACGTTCCGCGACGCCGACCACGGATGGGCGGTCGACCGATCGACCCAGGGAACGAACGGCCGGGCGACGATCGTCGCGACCGCGGACGGCGGGATCACGTGGCACGCGCTCGGCGCCCCGTGCCCGGCAGGTCCCGAGGCACCGGCCGATCTCGGCATCCTGCCGGGGACTGCCGGGTGGATCGTGTGCGCGGGCGACTCTGCGGCCGGATCGCAGGCCAAGGCGGTGCTCGCCACGGCCGACGACGGCGTCACGTGGGTCGTGCGCTCGTCCGTGGGCTTCGAGGGCGGGACCGTCGGCAGCCTGAGCCTGGCGGGGATCGTCCAGGCGGCCGCGCTCGAGCCTGGCGGCGGGGGATTGATCGGGACGTCGCACGGCACCTTCCGGACAAAGGACGGCGGGCGCACGTGGCAGGAGCTGTCCTTCGGCGATCCCGAGTCGCACACGATCGAGGCGATCGACTACACGAGTGACCGGACCGGGTTCGCCCTCCTGACCGACTTCACGATCGCGGTCAAGGTCCTCCTCGCGACGGACGACGGCGGAACGACCTGGCTTCGCGTGGCCGGCTGGCCGTTCCCCGGCTGATCCCCGGCCGGATCAGTCCACGAGGGTCCGTGGGTCGAGCGCGTCGCGCAGCCCGTCGCCGATGAGTTGATGGCGATCACCGTCAGCGCGATCGCCATCCCCGGGAAGAACGCCCACCACCAGTTGCCGAGGATGAGCGCATTCTGCGCGTTGGACAGCGCGTTGCCCCAGCTCGTCTGGTCGGCGCCGATCCCGAAGTTCAGGCAGCTCACGAACGCCTCGAGGACGATGTTCGAGCCCATGAGCAGCGTCATCGCGACGATGACCGGGCCGCGACCTGCGACGGCGATGGGCCGACCGTTAAGGAGACTTCCCCGCGCCGATACCAAGTCTGAACCGGAGGTCGGGCTCGCAGGCGTCGGCCACGTTGACGACGAATTAGCATCGACCCGATGAGCGCCCCCATCCGCGTCGGTCTCGTGGTCGTGGTCGCGGTGACTGCGACTGCCTGTGCGGGTCCACCTCCCGTGCCGGCCCCGTCGCTCGTGGCCGCTCCGAGTGCCTCCGCAACGATGACCCCGATTCCCTCGTCGAGCCCGGCGGGACTGTCGCTCACGCCTGAGCCGGCGTTCGTCCCGCTCGGCATCGCCTTCTGGGACGTGGCACATGGGATCGCGGTCGGGACTCCCGCGGGGGACTCTGGCCAGGGTCCGGGGATCGTCGCGCTGACCGCCGACGGTGGACGGACGTGGGTCGGCGGCCCGGTTGTCGCGACGCCGCTGATCGCCGTCTCGACGGCCGCCGAACGCGACGCCTGGGCCATCGGATCCTGCGTGGCGCCCTCGGCGCAAGGCGCCTGCCCGACGAACCTTGTCCATACAGCCGATCGAGGTACGACGTGGGCATCCCACGGGGTGGCCCCACGAGCCGTGTCGTTCGCGGACGCAGAGCACGGATGGGCGGCCATCTCGGATGCGCTCGGGGGCGGCCCCCTCGAGTCGCCCCGACTCGTCGCGACCGTGGACGGAGGTTCCACCTGGCGCCCGATCGCGCAGGCATGCGTCGCATGGGACGACGTGGCCGCGGTCCGGTTCGTCGACCCTGCTCATGGATGGGTCGTGTGCTCGGGGGAGGGGACCGGGACCATGGGTCCCAGCGCCACGTACGAGACGAGCGATGCCGGTGGGACATGGACGCTCCGGTCCGAGCTGCTCCTCGCCGGTCCCCATGTCGTCATCGGCAGGCCGCCGGGCGGACCGGTCGACGGCGCATTCTTCCTCCGGGGCGGCCACGGATGGGTCTGGCAGGGTCGCAGCGGGACGGAGTCCACCGTCGACGGGGGAGCCACGTGGAAGCACGCGCCTCCCGGCCGTCCGGAGGAGGTCTTCGTCCACTCGATGTGGTTCGTCGATGGCGACCACGGGTTCGCACTCGTCTTCTCGGATGGCGCGACCCGCCTCTGGACGACCGACGACGGAGGAGTCACCTGGGCGGAGGTCCACCGCTGGTGAGGGGTGGCGATCCGGTCGATCGGACGCCCGACACTGACTGCCGGACTTACGTCTGGTCCGACTGCCGGATCTGGTCGCCAAAGGCCGCCCGTATTACGAGCATTGCTATCGGACGCGATTCCGCGGGCTGAGGGCGGCTAGGTCGTCGATCGGCAACTCCCGCCGTGCACACGAGGGCGCCGGAGGGCCGGTTTGGCGGCCCGGAAAGCCAGCCCAGTACCAAGAAAGCCATCCCGTAGCAATGCTCGGAATATCAGAGGGCCTACACCAAAGACCAGATCGCGCGTCCTTGGATTTGGCCGCGGCATGCTAGAACGGCTGTTCTCTTTACGATGGTTCCGCTACACTGACGCGGTATGCCCCAGGACCAGATCGTCGTTCGCGGCGCGCGCGAGCACAACCTCAAGGACGTCACGGTCGCCTTCCCGCGCGACCGTCTCGTGGTGATCACCGGGCTCTCCGGGAGCGGCAAGTCCAGCCTCGCGTTCGACACGATCTACGCCGAGGGCCAGCGGCGGTACGTCGAGAGCCTGTCCGCCTACGCCCGGCAGTTCCTGGGCCAGATGGAGAAGCCCGACGTCGACCAGATCGACGGCCTCTCCCCGGCGATCTCGATCGACCAGAAGGGCGCCAGCCGCAACCCGCGATCCACGGTCGGGACCGTGACCGAGATCTACGACCACCTCCGTCTCCTCTTCGCCCGGATCGGCATCCCCCACTGCCCGAACGGCCACGCGATCGAGCGCCAGACGGTCCAGCAGATCGTGGACCAGGTCCTCGCCCTGCCGGAGGGCACGCGGCTGCTCGTGCTCGGACCGCTCATCAAGGATCGCAAGACGGAGGGCGACCGCGTCTTCGAGGCGGCCGCCAAGCAGGGCTTCGTCCGCGTCCGAGTGGACGGCGAGATCGTCGACGTCGGTGAGGCGCCGACGCTCGACAAGTACAAGCGCCACAGCATCGAGGTCGTCGTCGACCGCTACGTCGTCCGTCACGCCGAGGCGGCCGAGGGAGCCGCCAGGGCGCCGGATGGCCGGCCGATCGATCCCGAGACGGGCCGCGCGATCCCGGATCCCGACGCCGCCCGGCTGGCCGACTCGATCGAGACCGCCCTGCGGCTGGGCGAGGGCATCGTCCTCATCGCGCCCGCCTCCACCGACGACGGGTCACCGCCGTTCGAGGAGCGGCGCTACAGCGAGCGCTACAGCTGCCCGTACGACGGGTTCACGATCGACGAGCTGGAGCCGCGCAACTTCTCGTTCAACTCGCCCCACGGCGCCTGCCCCACCTGCACCGGGCTGGGCACGAGGCTCGAGTTCGACCCGAACCTGCTCATCCCGGACTCGAGCAAGAGCCTGTCGGCCGGCGCGTTGGCGCCGTGGTCGCGGAACGCCATGGACGCGTCGTGGCGCCTCAGGATCCTGGAGGCCGTCTGCCAGGCGCATGGCTGGTCGTTCACGGCGCCCGTCCGCGACCTGCCCAAGGAGGCGATGGACTACATCCTGCGAGCGCCGAAGGACGAGCGAGTCGTCATCGGCTACCGCCACGAGCGGGGCGAGAACACGTACTCGACTGCGTTCGAGGGGCTGATCACGAACCTGGAGCGCCGCTACCGGGAGACCGACTCCGAGTACATCAAGACCGAGCTCGAGAAATACATGGTCGCCCGGCCCTGTCCCGCCTGTGGCGGCAAGCGGCTCCGTCCGGAGGTGCTGGCCGTCACGATCGACGACAGGAGCATCTGGGACGTCTCCGTGATGTCGATCACGGATGCACTCGCCTGGATCGGGACGCTGCCGTCCCGTTTGAGCGATCGCGAGCGGACGATCGCCCGCCAGGTGCTCAAGGAGATCGGCGCGCGGCTCGGCTTCCTCGTCGACGTCGGGCTGGATTACCTGGCCCTGGACCGGACGAGCGTCACCCTGTCCGGCGGCGAAGCGCAGCGGATTCGGTTGGCGACCCAGATCGGGACGACGCTCATTGGCGTCCTGTACATCCTGGACGAGCCGTCCATCGGGCTCCACCAGCGCGACAACGCCAAGCTCATCGCGACCCTGACCCGGCTCCGCGACCTGGGCAACACGGTGCTCGTCGTCGAGCACGACGAGGAGACGATCCGGACGGCCGACTGGGTGCTCGACATCGGACCCGGCGCAGGGGAGCATGGCGGCGAGATCATCGCGAATGGCACGCTGGACGTTCTGCTGGGCGAGCCGCGCTCGATCACCGGCGCCTACCTGCGCGGCGAACGAACCGTGCCCATCCCAGCCTCGAGGCGGCCGGGCAACGGCAAGGCCCTGGTGGTCCGAGGCGCCCGCGAGCACAACCTGCAGAACATCGACGCGACGTTCCCGCTCGGCACCTTCGTCGCCGTGACCGGCGTGTCGGGCTCCGGCAAGAGCACCCTCGTCACCGATGTCCTGTACCGGGCCCTCGCGCGCGAACTGAACGGATCGCGCGAAGAGGTCGGGGGCCACGATCGGATCGAGGGCGCCGAGCACGTGGACAAGATCATCGAGATCGACCAGAGCCCGATCGGCCGCACGCCCCGGTCCAACCCCGCCACGTACACGGGCCTGTTCGGCCCGATCCGGGAGCTGTTCGCCGCCGTCCCCGAATCGCGCCTCCGCGGATACGCCCCCGGCCGGTTCAGCTTCAACGTCAAGGGCGGCCGCTGCGAGAACTGCAAGGGCGACGGCATCCTCAAGATCGAGATGCAGTTCCTCCCCGACGTGTACGTGACATGTGAGGTCTGCAAGGGCAAGCGCTACAACCGCGAGGCGCTGGAGATCCACTTCAAGGGTCGCTCCATCGCCGAGGTCCTGGAGATGACGATCGAGGAGGCGCTCGACTTCTTCGGCTCGGTCCCAAACGTCAAGGCCAAGCTCCAGACGCTCTTCGACGTGGGGCTGGGCTATGTCCATCTGGGCCAGCCGGCGACGACCCTGTCGGGTGGCGAGGCCCAGCGCGTGAAGCTCGCGACCGAGCTCTCGCGGCGGGCCACCGGACGGACGCTCTACGTGCTCGACGAGCCGACCACCGGCCTGCACTTCGCCGACGTGGAAAAGCTCATGCAGGTCCTCCACCGGCTCGTGGACGCGGGCAACACGGTCATCGTCATCGAGCACAACCTCGACGTTATCAAGACCGCCGACCAGATCGTCGACCTGGGCCCGGAGGGCGGGCTGCGCGGCGGACTCATCATCGCCACCGGGACGCCGGAGGAGGTCGCGGCGATGCCCGGCTCGGCGACCGGCGAGTACCTCAGTCGTGTTCTGCGCGGCGAACCCTTGGTGCCGCTGTCGGACGTGACGTTCGCGGAGGCCGCCGGCCGCTCGCCCGGGGGGAACGGCCGCCGCAAGACCGCGGTCCGGATCGCCCCCAGCGCCAAGCGCGCCCGGGCCGCGGCCGCGCGCTGAGACCGCGCCGGCCGCGGGGCAGCGCCGCCCACCGCCTCGGCTAGGATTGCGCGTATGCCAGACGTGGAGTTCGCGTTTCTCGCCGACGCGGCCGAGACGCCGCCGGGCCAGAAATTCAGCGTCCTGGGCGGAGGCGTCACCCGGATCGGCGGTCCGGCATTCCCGCTCCGTCATCCGCACATCGCGCTCGTCATCTGCCTGGCCGTGACCGTGCCCGAGTTCGGTCGGGAGCACGAGGTCCGGATCGTCCTCCTCGACCCCGACGGCCACGAGATCAGCGGCGCACAGGGTTCCGTGGTCGCCCAGGGCGCGGGCGACGGGCGCGACACACTGGTGACGTTCTCGGTGGATCTCTGGAGCGTCGCATTTCCGGCAGCCGGCGATTACTCGTTCCGAATCCTCGTCAACGGCTCGGAGCGCAAGCGGCTGCCCATGCAGGTCGTCCACATTCCGGGACCGGTCGGGCCGCTGCCGGGGACGGTTCCTCCGCCCGGTCCGGACGGGGATCCGGACACGCCGCGCCACTTCGACGCCTGACGCGGTTGACGCAGGTGGACCGAGGCATCCGCCCGACCGCCCGTCACGAGCTGGGCGCGATCGACGAGGCGGCGCTCGTCGCTGCGAGGCACGCCGACCGTCTCCTGGAGGCCGCACGGGAAGGCGGCCTGGCCCGCTGGACGGCATTCCTGGAACCGATCCCGGACCATCTGCGCGACGATCCGCTGCCGGCTCTGCGCGCCACGGCCTTCCGGGCTCGGGCCGCGTACGGACCGAAGGACTCGATCCGGGATTCCCTGCCGGACGAGCTGACGCTGCCGTTGCTCGAGTCCATCGACCGGTTGCTCCGGCTCATCGCGCGGCGCCAGCATCAGGGTGGCTGATTGCCGTCGACCGCTGCCGGCAGGGTCAGCTCCGCCGGGCTGAATGCCTCGAGCAGGAAGCGCGAGGGCAGGGCCGGGTCGTAGACGAGGGTGAGCGAGCGCCGCGCGCGTGTCCACGCGACGTAGGCGAGCCGGCGTTCCTCCTCCAGGGCACGGTCCGGTTCCGGTGCGTCGGCCAGCGCCCGCGCCGACGGGAAACGGCCGTCCTCGAGACCGATGACCGCGACGTGATCGAACTCGAGGCCCTTCGTGCCATGCGCTGTGGCGAGCGTGAGCAGAGCGTCGTCCCGGCGCAGCTCGGCCAGCCGCCGCCGGGTCTCGGCGACCGCATCGGCGAGCGTGGATAGATCGCGGAACGGGGCGGACCAGGCGAGGAGCGCCCGCGCGATCGTGATTCGGTCGTCCAGCGGCTCCCGCGGATCGTCGGGGTCCGGCCCGGGCGTGGCCCCGGCCCGCCGTTCCTCGGCAAGCACACCGGCCAGGGAAACGAGCGCCGGCCGATCCCGCCGTGTCGCCGCCATCATCTCGTCGACCAGCGGTGACTCGACGAGCAGCGTCAGCCCGGCCGCCCGGAAGGCGATGCCCAGAGCGAGGGCCGCCGCCGCAGCCGGCAGCAGCTCGCGGTTCGTTCGTGCCAGGACGGCTCTCGACGTGCCATCCTCCGGCCCGAAGGCGAGCAACACCCTCCGGAGACGGACGGAATCGTCGCGGCCGTCCGGCGCGAGAATCAGGCGCCCGCCGGCCCCCGCGCGGGGCTCGATCCGCTTGGCGAACCGCTCCCGATTGACGGCGACCAATCGGACGGCTCGCTCCACGACGGGTGTCGGGCAGCGGTAGTTCGTCTCCAGGTCGACCCGCCTGAGGTCGGGCAGCGCGGCCGCCAGGTCGAGGACGCGGCGGACGTCGGCCAGCCGCCAGCCGTAGATCGACTGGTCGTCGTCGCCGACGAGGAAGATCCTGTTCGCCGGCGCGGCCAGCAGGAGCGCCAGACGGAGCTGGCTCCGATCGACGTCCTGGACCTCATCGACCAGGAGATGGGCGCTGCGCCGCCGCCAGGCCGTCCGGGCCACCTCATCGGTCTCGAGGAAACGCAGCGAACGGACCACCAGGTCGTCGAAGTCCAGCCCACCGGTGGCGGCGACGGCGCGCTCGTAGGCGACGAACGCACGGGCCACAGGCCCGGCCCGCGCGTCGGCTGCCACCTCATCCGCGGTCAGTCCCAGGTCCAGCTTCATCCGCGACACGAGCGTGTCGAGTCGCAGCCAGCCGGCCGGTCCGGCCTCCGGGGCGACACGTCTGAGCACCGCCATCCGATCGACCAGCGGCCGGACCGACCGACCGGCCTCGCGCAGGATCTCGAGCCCGAGGGCGTGGAACGTCCGGACGCGAACGGAGTCGGCCGGCACACGCAGCGGCGCCAGCGCGTCCGTGAGGCGCGCCGAGAGCTCCTCCGCGGCCCGCCGGTTGAAGGTGATGGCCGCGATCGAGGCCGGATCGACGCCGCTCGCTACGAGCCAGGCGATCCGGGCGACGAGGGTGGTCGTCTTGCCGCTACCGGCCGGGGCGACGCAGAGGGTCGGCCCGGGAGGCGCGGTTGCCGCGGCTCGCTGGTCGGGTGCCAGGCGGTTCAGCCGGTCGACGACGGCCGGATGGAGTGACATGCCGGCAGTGTCGCCACGACCGCTGCACGCGCACGTATGCGGTGCCTCCCGACACCACGGCGCGCGACCGCGTTAGGCAGCATGCCCGCCGGCGGTTCACAGGCCCGAAGGGACGCGTTATCGTTGGCGGTCCAGGGTGGTGAGGGGCGGAGCAGGGAGGCTCCCGACCCCCGCGACCACGAGTTCCCTCGCATCTCGTGCCCACTAAGGGAGGAGGCCCACGTGCGCCGGTCAATCCGCTCGCGATCCGTCGCGCTCTTCAGCACCGTCGCCCTGCTCACATCGCTATCCGCGACCTCCGCTGCCGGCGCCCCTCCGACCGGAGCTGTTCCCCAGGCCAATCGGGTCGTCCTTTTCTCATCCGATGGGATGCGGCCCGATCTCATGGAGAAATACGCTGACCAGGGGGCCATGCCGACCTACGCCGACCTCATGCGAGACGGCGTCATCGGCGATAACGGAATGCTCCAGGCGTTCCCGCCCAACACCGGCGTCGGCTGGTACACGATGGCGACCGGCGCCTATCCGGGCGAGCATGGCTCCACCAACAACACGTTCCACCGGACCGGCGAGGGCAGCTTCAACAATCGGACCTCGTTCTCTGCCGACAATGTCCTCCAGGCCGACACGATCGCCAACTCCGCGGAACGGGCCGGTAAGAAAGTCGCGCAGGTCGATTGGGTCGGCGGGCGGCAGGCCAGGATCGCCGGACCGACGGTCGACTTCGTGAACTTCTTCTCGACCCGCGGCGTCCTGGCGGCTCCGCTCAACGCGACAGAGCAGGCAGGCGCGGCCACCTTCGGGATCTCTTACCAAGTCGCCGGATTCTCGCCGGCGAGCGGCTGGAGCAACGTTCCCGCGGGCGATCCCGCCGCGCCCGCCCAGCAGACGGTGCTGACGGTCGCGACGACCTTCGCCCTCCAGAACCCGACCCGCGTCTACGACGTCTACGTCTACGACGGCGTCGTCAACGGCGCGGTCGGCTACGATCACGCGATCCTCGTCCGCTCGGGAGCCGCCAAGAACGGCGCCCATGCCGTGGATCTCGGGGTCGGCGATTTCGAGGAGATCCGCCTGACCGGCGCGGACGGGCTCATCGGCGCCCGGGCCGGCCAGACAGCCGGGTTCTACGTGAAGCTCATCACCCTCGCCGGTGACCTGTCGAGCTTCAAGCTCTACTTCACATCGATCGAACGGGTAATCGCCTCGTGCACGACCGCGGCGTGCAATGCGCTGCCGGCCGGTGGGGCAGGCGAGGACCGCCTCGAAAAATACCTGGCCGACAACTTCCCGACGTCCATCGCGGCCGACTTCGCGCCGCTCGAGGCGCGCATCATCGATGAGGCGACGTACGTCCAGCAGGGCCTGGACCTTCACAAGGCCTACGGCGACGCCGTCCTCGAGTACATCCTTCACGATCTCCAGCCGGACACCCAGCTGGCGATGGTGGGCTACCCGGTCACGGACGAGTTCAGCCACCAGTTCATGGGCCTCGTGACCCCGACCGACATGGACGGCGCCCCCAACCCGTACTACGACGACGACAACGGCGACGGCACGAAGGACAACCGGATCGCGATCCGCGAGGGCTACATCCGAGGCGCCTACCATGAGGCCGACACCGTGCTCGGGGAGACCCGCTCGTTGATGGGCGGCAATCCGACCACCTTCGCCGCCTCCGACCATGGCTTTGCGCCGCAGTGGTACGCGGTCAACGCCCGCAAGGTGCTCTTCGACGCCCAGGTCGACGGCATCTCGTTGCAGGCGAGCGGCGGCGCCACGGCGAGTAACTGCGGCGCCGCGACGACCGATCTCGCCAAGGCCTGCTGGGCCGGCGGTGCGATACAGATCTACGTGAACCCGACGCTTCCGTCCGGCACGACGTACGAAGAGGTGCGGACGGCTGTGATCGACGCATTCCAGAACCTGACCGACCCGGCCAACCCGGGCAAGCAGGTGATCGCGAAGATCCTCAAGAAGGAAGAGCTCCGCACCGTCGACGGCTCGGATTCGCTCCACCCCAACCGGAGCGGCGACGTCGTCGTCGTGACGCGGCCGCCGTACCAGTCGGATGCGGGCACGCCGGGCCAACGGGTCGCCTTCAGCCAATTCTTCGGCCAGCACGGCTACCTGCCGAACCTGGTCGACATCGTCCACAACGTGAACATGCACGCCACGTTCGTGGCGGCCGGCCCGGGCATCCGCCGCCAGAACCCAGTCTCCGGGATCCGGGCCGTCGACATCGCCCCGACGATCGCGTTCCTGCTGCGGGTTCCCGGCCCGCAGAACGCGCGCGGCACGATCCTGACGAGCCTGACGACGAACCCGTCGCTCAAGACTGTCACGATCCTCGACATCAGCGACTATCACGGCCAGCTCATCCCACTGTCGGAGACGGCGGACACCGTGACTGGCACGGGCGCCAGCAACCCGACCTTCGCGATCGGCGGTGCGGCCTTCCTCAAGCCCTGGTTCGACACCTACCGCGCCGAGGCGCCCAACGGCGTGATCACGATCGCGGCCGGGGATTCGGTCGGGGCGACCCCTCCGATCAGCTCGTTCTTCGGCGACACGCCCACGATCGAGCTCATGAACATGATGGGCTTCTCCGCGGATGGCCTGGGCAACCACAACTTCGACAAGGGCCAGGCCTACCTGCGTAACACGCTCATCCCGCTGGCGAACTATCCATTCCTGTCGGCGAATGTTATCGACCCGGCGACCAGCGACCCGCCCGCCGAATGGTCGAAGAGCCGAGTGTTTACGTTCGGAGATGTGAAGGTCGCCCTCGTGGGCTTCACCAACGACGATGCACCAACGCTGGTCTCGCCGACGGCCTTCCAGCCCTTCATCGTGACCGACTCGCTAGAGGCGGTGAATAAGCGTGCCGCTCAGCTGCGCAAGCAGAAGATCCCCGTCGTCGTGGCGATCGGCCACCTGGGCGCCACCGGCGGGACGCTGACGAACCCGACCGGTCCCCTCATCGACCTAGCGGACGGCGTCCAGACGGTCGATGCTGTCATCGGCGACCACACCGACTTCCAGGTCGTCTCAACCCGCCCGAACGGTGTGCTGGTCACGGAGAACCGCAGCAAGGGCATCCGATTCACCCGCGTCCGGCTCGTCGTGGATTCAGCCACGGGTGCGGTCGTCTACAAGACGGCCGACTTTCACAAGCCGTGGGATATCGGCGTCACGCCCGACCCGGCCATCCAGGCCCGGATCAACCAATTGAATGCCCAGCTGGGCCCGATCCTCAATACGCTGATCGGCAACTCGACCGTGTTCATCCCGCGGACCGATGCCTGCGGCAACACGGCCGGCCGGACGTGCGAGTCGCTCGTGGGCAATGTCGTGGCCGACTCGATGCGGACCACCTACGGGACCGACTTCGCGATCACGAACTCGGGCGGCCTGCGGGCAGACCTGACCTGCCCGACGACCGACAACCCGTCCGATTTCTGCCCGCCGTACACACCACCGCCATACCCGATCACCCGGGGCCAGGTCCTCACGGTCCTGCCGTTCGGGAACATCGTCGTGACCCTCGATGACCTTACCGGCGCCGAGCTCAAGGCGATGCTCGAGAACGGCGTCTCGGCAATGCCCGCCGTTAACGGACGCTTTCCCGAAGTCTCCGGCCTGTGCTTCACGTACGACATCTCGGCGCCGGCCGGCAGCCGCGTCACCGGCGCGGTCCGGCAGGCCGCCGACGGGTCGTGCACCGGTGCTGCGATCGACCTGACCGCTAGCTCCACCTACACGCTCGCCGAGAACGACTTCATGTCGACCGGTGGCGACAGCTACCCGAACTTCTTCGCCCGGGCCACGACCCGCGACATCATGGACCAGGTCCTGGCCGATTACATCACCGCCAACACCCCGATCAGCCCGGCCATCCAGGGCCGGATCGTCTGCACGACCGGCGGGTCGCCGGCCTGCCCGGTCGTGACGCCCTGACGACCGGCCGCTGACCTCGCGCAGTCTCGAACGGGCGCCTGGACGGGCGCCCGTTCGGAGACTCGGCCCGGCCGCGGTGACCTGCTGCACCGGTACTCCTGGGGGGCGCAAGCCGTCACCGTTGGCACCGATCCGGCCATCGACAACCACGACCCCTGCGCGCAGTTTGTTGGTCCACGTGATCGCGCAGGGAGGTCCGCATGCGAACCAGGGTCCTGGCCCGATCCCTGGCGTCGGGCGTCGCCGCCGTCATGGCCATGGCCGCGATCGCCTTCGCCGACACCGTCTCGGGTGATGCCGACCAGCTGATCGCGGGCGCGCAGAACGGCCGCTATCTCGGCGAGGTGGGGCCCGGCGCGGTGATCCAGGTCCCGATCGACTTCCGGCTCGCCTGCAAGGGCACGTCTCACGTGGACCCGGGCCAGACCGTCTATCTCTCTGTCTCAGCCATGACCGTGCCGGAAGGCGGCTCGGCATCGGCCACTGACGGTGCCGTCGGCCCGGTCCCGGCGACCTGGGCGAATGACACCGGTGGGTCGGTGGCGTGTCCCAGCCCGGCGCCCGCGCCGCTCACCGCCTCCACGCTGAGCGTGGCGACGATCGTCGCGCCGGCCCTGCCCGGACCGTACGAGTACGCGCTCATGTTCGACCGGACCCTCTCACCGTCCGGTGCCAACGACGGCTCGGCGTTGACGAGCCTGACCGGAGTCAGCTTCACGCTGACCGTCGTCGCCAACACGCCTCCGGCGCTCGTGCTGCCGGCGGCCGCGACCCATGAGGGGAATGCACCGGGCGGCTGGCTCGGCGCGTGGTCGGTGGCGACGGCGGATGCGGAGGACAACCCGCCGCCGAGCGCCGCGTGCGATCCGGCGGCGGGCTCGCTCCTCCGGCTCGGCACCACGACCATCGCGTGCTGGGTGACCGACAGTGGCGGGCTCACCACCCGCGGGACGTTCCAGGTCACCGTCAGGGACACGACCGCACCCGTGCTCTCGGGGGTCCCCTCGTCGATCTACGCCGTGACGGGAGCCAGCACCGGCATGGCCGTGACGTATCCAGCGCCGAGCGCGAGCGACATCGTCGATCCGAGCCCAAGCGTGGCCTGCGCCCCGGCATCCGGAACGGTCTTCCCGGTCGGCACGACGACGGTTCGCTGCTCCGCGACCGACGCCAGCGGCAATGCCGCCACGGCGCAGTTCTCGGTCACCGTCGGCCGGCTGCAGGCGATCTTCGGCGCGCCGATCGCGCCGGACGGGACCGTGACGGTCCGGTCCGGCCGCACGCTGCCGGTCAAGGTCGCGATCCTTCGGGACGGGGCGCTCGATCGGACCGGACCAGTGACCCTTCGCCTGACCGACCTCGGCAGCTGCTCGATCCAGGCTCTCCGAGCCTCGAGCCACGTTCGAGCCAGCCTTCCCGGTCGCCGCGTCGCGTCGTCATCGGGCGCGCCGGTGCTGCGGTTCGATACCGGCGCCCGCCGCTGGGTGATCGAGCTCAACCTGGCCGCCTGGCATCTGGCGCCGGGCAGCTGTTATCGCGTGGATGCCGTCGATCGAGGGTTCGTGGCCGGCGGCTTCACCCTGGCCGTCGCTCCGTAACCGTCTGAGGGCAGCCTACTGACGGTCGGTCGGCGGGCGGTAGCCGGGGGGCCGCCCGCCGGCCGCAGACCGGCCCCTGTCGATGCCGTCACGACCCACCCGGCGGGCGGGCGATTCGCTGGCCTGCTGCTAGCATCGAACTCGTGACCCCCGAGCTCCAGGCGACCCTCAGGAACCTGCCCGACCGCCCCGGCGTGTACCTCATGAAGGACGCCCGGGGCGGAGTCGTGTACGTCGGCAAGGCGCAGAGCCTTCGGCATCGCGTTCGCAGCTACTGGCAGAAGCAGGCGCTGGCGCCGCTCGAGGGCCACCGTGTCCGGAGCGTCGTCGATCGGATCGCGGATGTCGATTACACGCTGACCGACTCCGACTCCGAGGCGTTCCTGCTGGAAGCCAACCTCATCAAGCGCTACCGGCCGCGCTTCAACGTCCGGCTCAAGGACGACAAGAGCTACCCGTACATCAAGATCACCCTGGCCGACGACTTTCCTCGAATCGAGCGGACGCGCAAGCTGCCGGCCGACGGCAGCCGCTATTTCGGGCCATATGCGTCGGCCACGTCGGTCGACGAGTCGATGAACATGGTCCGGCGGCTCTTCCCCTTCCGGACCTGCACGATCGACATCAAGGACGGCGTCCGCGCCCTCCAGCGGCCGTGCCTGCTGTACCACATCAAGCGCTGCCAGGGGCCGTGCATCCAGGCGATCGACAAGGACGCCTATCGGGCCGACATCGCCCAGATCGAGCTCTTCCTGGAGGGTCGTCAGGAGACGCTGGTCAAGGCCCTGCAGGCGGAGATGGGGACCGCGTCAGCACGGCTGGAATACGAGCGAGCGGCCGTCCTCCGAGACAAGGTCAGGGCGATCGAACGGACGATGGAGAGCCAGAAGATGGCGGCCTTTGCCCGGACCGAGCTCGACTGCGTGGGCCTGGCGCGCCAGGACAACCAGGCCGCCGTGCAGCTGTTCGCGGTCCGCGGCGGCAAGATGATCGGCCGTGACGTCTTCCTGCTCGACGCCGTGCGCGAGGCGACCGACGAGGAGGTCCTGACGAGCTTCCTCGAGCAGTTCTACGCCCGGGCGACCTCGGTGCCGGCCCAGGTGCTCGTGCCCGGGCCGCTGCCGGAGGCCGCGGCCCTGGAGGCGTTCCTTGCGGGTCGGCGCGGCGGGCCGGTCCATCTCCGCGTCCCGCGGCGCGGCGAGAAGCGCGAGCTCATGGCCCTGGCCCGGCGCAACGCGTCGGAGACGCTCGCCCGCGAGCAGGCCCGCTGGCTGGCCGACCAGGGCCGGACGCTGGCCGCCCTGGAGGAGCTGGCCGGGGCGCTCGAGCTGCCCGGCCCGCCGATGCGCATCGAGTGCTACGACATCAGCAACATCCAGGGCTCCCAGACGGTCGGCAGCATGGTCGTCTTCGAGGACGGCAAGCCGCGGACCGGCGAGTACCGGCGCTTCCGCGTCAGGTCCGTGACCGGCCCCAACGACTTCGCCAGTCACCAGGAGGTCCTCCGGCGGCGCTTTCGCCGCGCGAAGGCCGGCGACGAGGGCGCCGAGGAGGAGCTCCGCTGGCGGCTGCCGGACCTCGTCATCATCGACGGCGGCAAGGGCCAGGTGAGCGCCGCCAAGGAGGTCCTGGACGAGCAGGGCCTCCACGACCTGCCGCTCGCCGGCCTGGCCAAGGAGCGCGAGGAGCTGTTCCTGCCCGGTGTCTCCGAGCCGATCCTCCTGTCGCCGACCTCGCCCGCCCTCTACCTCGTCCAGCGCCTGCGCGACGAGGCGCACCGGTTCGCGATCACCTACCACCGCGCGCTGCGGTCGAAGGCCTCGGTCCGGTCGGCGTTCGACGAGCTGCCCGGCGTGGGCCCCAAGCGGAAGCGGGCCCTGTTGCGTGTCTTCGGTTCGATCAAGCAGGTCCGCGACGCCCCGGTCGAACAGATCGCGGCCGTCCCCGGCATCGGTACCCGCCTCGCCGCCACCATCAAATCCACCCTGGAGGCGTAGCCAGGCGACAGACGGGCCGCACTCCACCGATGGTTCGGCCGCCCGGGTTTGCACCGGGTTCAACGATTCCGTGTTGTGGGGGAGTCGCCCGGTCTAGTGAGTCCGCGATTGGCGGTTGCGCGGCCGCCCGTGCATCCCGTGCAACGCCGGCGGGTCGAAGAGCGGCACCGGCCGATTCCACCGGTTTGGCCGATGGCCTGAACCCCCAAACGCTGCATGGGGTGAATGGTCAGGCTCGGAGGCGAGCCTGACGGGTTCGAGACGACCCGATCGGCCCGTTTGCGTTCGACTTCGTTGACTGGGATGCAAGGCCGGCCCGGCCGCCCGGCCCCGCAGGCCCCCGGCGAAGGCGTCGAAGGGGCCCGACCGACTCTCCTGCTATAGTCCGCCGCGATGCGTAGAGCCGGCCCGATTCTCATCGTCGTCATCGGCGCGCTCGCGCTGTTCATCGATTTCTGGCCCAACGTCAGGCTGCCCGTGTTCGGGGACACGACCGGCACCGCCGAGCCTCGCAAGCTGGAGTGGAAGCTGGGCCTGGACCTCCAGGGCGGCTTCCGCGTCGAGTACCAGGCCCAGCCGAACGGCGACAAGCTGCCCGATGCCGCGGCGATGGGAACGATCCGCAACATCATCGAGCGCCGGGTGAATGCGACCGGCGTCTCCGAGCCACTCGTCCAGACGCAGGGCAGCGACCGGGTGGTCGTCGAGCTGCCGGGCGTCGAGGATAGCGAGGCCATCGAGACGCTCGTCGGCAAGACGGGACGGCTCGACTTCGTGCCGCTGCCGCCCGACGCCTATGGCACGAGCACCACGAACCAGGGCGGCGGCGCGCGAGGGGTCCTTGATGGTCAGCCGTTGCCGGTGCCCGAGCCCGCGCTGTTCAGTGGCGACCTCGTGGAGAGCGCCAATCCGGGCTCGGATGAGAACGGCCTGCGCGCGGTCGCCTTCACGCTGAAGGATCCCGCCAAGAGCCAATTCGCCGACTACACGAGCAAGCACGTTGGCGAGTATTTCGCCATCGTCCTCGACGACAACGTCGTCTCGGCGCCGGTCATTCAGAGCGCGATCACCGGCGGCAGCGGGATCATCACCGGCGGCACCGGCGGCTTCAGCGCCGCCGAGATGAACAACCTGGTGACGATCCTGCGCTACGGCTCGCTGCCGTTCGAGATCGCGCCCATCCAGAAGGACGACATCCCGGCCACCCTGGGCGCCGAGTTCCTGCGCCAGACGCTGCTGGCGGCGGCGATCGGCGTCCTCCTGGTGTTCGCCTTCATGCTCGTCTACTACCGTTTGCCGGGCATCGTCGCGAGCGGCGCACTCATCTACTACTCCTTGGTGGTGCTGGCCGTCTTCAAGCTCATCCCGGTCACGCTGACCCTGGCCGGCATTGCCGGCTTCGTCCTCTCGGTGGGCATGGCGGTCGACGCGAACATCCTCATCTTCGAGCGGTCCAAGGAGGAGCTGCGCCTGGGCAAGCCGCTCACGGCGGCAATCGAGGCCGGCTTCAGCCGGGCCTGGAACTCGATCCTGGACTCGAACGTGTCGAGCCTGATCACGGCGGGCATCCTGTACTACTTCGGCTCGTCCACCATCCGGGGCTTCGCCCTCGTGCTCATCATCGGCGTCCTGATCTCCATGTTCTCGGCGATCACGGTGACTCGAACGATCCTGCGACTGGTGGTCCGCCAGCCGTGGGCCCGCAAGGCGTGGCTATACGGGGTGACCGACGAGGAGTTCGTCGCGGGTCGTCAGACCGGCCGGCCCGTACTCCGGGGAGAGGCCCGCGGACGTGTTTGACGTCATCGGGCGGCGGCGCTGGTTCTACGCGTTCTCGCTCCTCATCACCGTCCCGGGCCTGATCTTCATCCTGCTGACCCCACTCACCGGCGGGGCAGCCGGCCTGAAATTC
This sequence comes from Candidatus Limnocylindria bacterium, assembly GCA_035637675.1. Classification (GTDB taxonomy): domain Bacteria; phylum Chloroflexota; class Limnocylindria; order Limnocylindrales; family CSP1-4; genus C-114. The sequence continues at coordinate 22,587 of DASPWU010000140.1, forward strand.
TCGATCGACTACACGGGCGGGACCCAGTGGGAGATCCGCTTCCAGGACCCGTCGGTGACGGCCGCTCAGATCAAGGCGGTCCTCGCTCAGCAGGGCCTGGGTGATTCCACGGTAACGGCGACGAAGGACGGCTTCTTCGACATCCGGACCAAGCCGATCGGACTGCCGCCCGTTGCCCCGAAGGCGACGCCTTCGCCGTCCGCGAGCGCCAGTGGCTCGCCCGGCGCGAGCGCGTCCCCTGGCGCCGGTTTATCCGCGTCGCCGGCTGCCAGCCCATCGGCGGCGACCAGCCCGTCGCCCGCGGCCAGTCCGTCCGCGGCGGCGAGCGCCAGCCCGGCGGCGAGTCCCTCGGGGGCCGCCAGCCCGTCGCCGTCGCCGCTCCTGACCGGCAGCGGTTCGACCCTGCCGACGACCGGCAAGATCGGCGAGGTCGCTGCGGCGCTCCAGCAACAGCTTGGGCCGATCGCCGACCAGCGCCGCCTCACGACGGTGGGTCCGGTCGTCAGCGCCGACCTCATCACCCAGGCCCTGATCCTCATCCTGGCCGGCTCGATCGGGATCCTGCTCTGGATCACCGTGCGCTTCCGGGATTTCCGGTTCGGGGTCGCCGCGCTCGTGGCGATGCTCCATGACATCGTGGTGGTGGTCGGAGTCTTCGCGGTCCTGGGCACCCTGTTCGGCGTGGAGATCGACGCCCTCTTCGTCACCGCCATGCTCACCGTGATCGGATTCAGCGTGCACGACACGATCGTCGTCTTCGACCGCGTCCGTGAGAACCGGGCACGCCACGCCGGCGAGCCGTTCGATCGGATCGTCAATCACTCCGTGCTTCAGACGTTCGGCCGGTCGATCAATACCAGCCTGACCGTGGTCCTGACGCTTCTCGCCCTGCTGCTGTTCGGCGGGTCGGCCATCCGCTTCTTCGTCCTGGCCCTGCTCCTGGGCATCATCTCGGGAACGTACTCCTCGATCTTCAACGCCAGCCCGATCCTGGTCACCTGGCACGAATGGGACACCGCACGCAAGGCTCGCGCGGCCGGCCGTCCCGTGCGCCGTCCGGCCTGACCCCGTGCCCCACCGCGTCGCGCAACCGCGCGGTGCGATCGGCGAAGCGCGCGTGCATCCTCAACCGTCATCCTGAGCGACATGCAGCCAAAGCATCGCTGGACATTCCCCGCCGCCGTCGACGTTCAGCCAGAGATCGCCGCCGAAGCCGTGCATGCGGGACTGTCGTCAAGAGCCGTCGAGGTGCTCGTCCGCCGAGGTCTCCTTGACGCGGCGGAGCTGCGGGCCTTCGTCGCCGAGCCCGAGTTGGCGCTCCACGATCCCGGCCTGCTGCCCGACGCAGACCGGTTCCTGGCCCGTGTCCAGCGAGCGCGGGCGGCGGGGGAGGGAGTCCTCGTCTTCGGCGACTTCGACGCGGACGGCCTGAGCGGCTTGGCGACCATGACGATCGCCCTCCGGGCGGCCGGCCTGCGTGCCGAACCGTACGTTCCCAGCCGCGAGCTGGAGGGCCACGGCCTGTCCCTTCGCGCCGTGGAATGGGCCGCCGCGCGCGGCTTCGGGTTGATCGTCACGGTCGACTGCGGATCGACGAGTCTGGCCGAGGTAGCCGCCGCCGGCGCGCTGGGCACCGATGTGCTCATCACCGACCATCACCGCGTGCCCGCCGAGATGCCGGCGGCCGCGGCGATCGTCAACCCGCATCGCCCCGACGCCGCCTACCCGGACCGCCGGCTGTCCGGCAGCGGGGTGGCCTTCAAGGTCGCCCAGCTCCTGCTGGCCGACCTGCCCGGCGGGCCGGCCGCCGCCCTTGCCCTGGCCGAGCTGGCGACCATCGGCACCGTGGCCGACGTGGCGCCGATCCTCGGCGAGAACCGAGCCATCGCTCGGCTCGGATTGGCGAAGATGCGTACCGCCCCGCGTGCGGGAATCGCCGCTCTCCTCAGCCGGGCCGGCATCGCCCCGGCGGCCGCGGACCTGGAGACCGTCGCGTTCGCGCTGGCGCCACGGATCAACGCGGCGGGTCGGGTGGGCGAGGCGCTCGACGCCGCCCGGCTGCTCCTGACCGACGACCCGGCCGAGGCGGCCGAGCTGGCGGAGCGCCTGGAGACCGCCAACGGCGCCCGGCGCGAGTTGACGAAGCTGGCACTCGAGGAAGCGCAGCGCCTGGCCGAGTCCGCGCCCCTGGACGACGGCGCGACCATCGTCCGGGGCGACTGGCCCGTCGGCATCGTGGGCCTGGTGGCCTCGCGGCTGGCCGAGGACCGCGGCCGGCCGGCGGTCGTCGGGACGAACCTCGGCGGCATCGTGCGGGCGTCGTGCCGGAGCGCCGGTGGCGTGAACCTGGCCGAGCTGCTCGAGTCCTGCCGGGACCTGCTCCTCCGTCACGGGGGTCACGCGGGAGCCGCCGGGTTCGAGATCGAGACCGGGCGCTGGGACGCCTTCCGCGTGCGATTCCTCGGCCTCGTCGGGGCCTTCGCGCCTGCCGATCCGCGCCCGGAGCTGGTGCTCGACCTGGCACTGTCGGCCGCGGCCGTTGATTATCCGCTCCTTCGGGAGCTGGCTCTGCTGGCTCCAACCGGCCCCGGCAATCCGGAGCCGCTCGTCGGCATTCTTGGTCTCACCGTCGCCCGGGTCCGACTTGCCACGGGCGGCCATACCCAGCTGACGCTGCGCCGAGAGCGCGATGTCCTGGACGCCATCGCGTTCGGCCGGGCAGACCTCGCCGATACCGTCCGCGAGGGCGATCGGGTGGACGTCGTGGCCCGGCTCGCCTCTCGGACGTTCGGCGGTTTCGAATCGATCCAGCTCGAGGTCCGCGATGTGGCGTCGAGTGGCGATCATCCGGCCGCCGCCGCGATCCTGGCGGCCGCCGCGGCCCCGGTGCGGCCGGAAGCCGCGGCCGGCGCCGTCGCCGCGAGCGCGTCCCGGTGATCGGCCGCAACCGGTCCGCGGGAGGCGTCGCGGAGAGCTCGGGAGCGCGTCAAGGGGCTCGCCCGCCGCGTGCCGGGGACCCCTACGGCCTGGGCCCGGCCGGTACGATGGTGGCGCCCGCCCTGTCGCTGGTCGGCCTGGCCCTGGTCGCCTGGCTG
>DASPWU010000141.1:0-1817 GCA_035637675.1 Candidatus Limnocylindria bacterium
TGGGCTGCCGCGCGTCTTCCGGGTGGGCGCCGACGGCGCCCGTCTCGGCACGAACTCCGCAGTGTTCGCGGTCGATGAGCTGGCGCCCCGGCTTGGGAGGACCGCCGCGAATCTCCGGGTGACGCTCGTGGCCGCCCACGACGCCTACGCCGAATCGGTGGCCGACGCGGCCGAGCGGACGCTTCTGGGAGGCCCGCCGACCGCCCGCGTGAGCGTCGTCATGCGGGCTCCCGAGGACGTGCTCGAGGCGACCATGGAGCGAAATCGGGCCGGCTCCTGGGAGCCGCTCCGGACCTCACCCTCAGGCCTGGGCGGAACCTTTCTGGCGATCGTCACCGAATTCGGCGACTTTGCCCTTGTCGAGGCCGGACCGCCGCGAACCTTTGCGCCGGCTGAGCCATCGCCGTCGTCCGGGCAATCGGCGCCAGGCGGCGGGAGTGGCCCGGGCTTGCCCCTCTGGCTCGTGGTCGTCGCCGGGCTGGCGCTCGCGGCGGGCGCCGTGGTGCTCCTGGTGGCCACGACTCGGAGCGGAGGCCGCCGAGGCGGCGGCTGGCGTTCAGCGGGCCAGCGGACTGGCTCCCGTACCGCGGACGGTTGGCGTGGAACCGTTCCCCGGAAGGGGGGCGGCAGGCAAAGCGGTAGACAGGGACGCCCCGGCCGGCGCCGCTGAGGCGCTCTCAGGTCGCGTCGCCGCCTCGGCCGGGAACGAGATCGCCGTAGGCGGGATGACGGCGGATGTAGGCGGCGATGAAGGGGCAGCGCGGGACCACGGCCAATTCCCGCCTGCGTGCGTCGTCCAGGACTCCGGCAGCCAGCCGGCTGCCGATCCCTCGACCCTCGAACGCCGGCAGGACCTCCGTATGGAGGAAGACGACCTGTCCGGCGCGCAGGCGATACGCGACCACACCGGCCAGCCGGTCCCCGACGAATACCTCGTATCGCCGCTCCTCGGGGTTGTCGACAATGCGCGGCGCCTGGTCGATCGCGTCCATCGCGGCCATCATCCCATCGCCCGCGGCGGACTGCGTTCCTGGTCGCAGAGCGGGGCCCGAGATGCGCCACAATGACCGAAGATGTGAGCCTGATCGACGCATGGGAGGAGGAACGTCGCGATGAACATCTCGAGGCAATCCCGAAGACGCCGGTCGGTGGCCGCCCTGGCCACGGTCGTGACCGTCCTGGTGGCCGCCTGCACACCGGGCGCCAGCCAGGCGCCCGCAAGTCAGCCGACCGCCGCCAGCCAGGCGCCCGGCAGTGCGGCCGCCGGCCCCAAGCACGTGTCCATCCTGAACAAGGACATGACCGACGACCAGATCAAGGCGGAGGTCGCGAAGGAGGGCAGCCTGGTCGTCGGCAACTGGACGTACGCGGCGACCGACGAGATCGTCAAGCAGTTCCAGGCCTACGTGAAGACCACCTACGGTGCGGACATCAAGCTGACGTACGCGGGAACCCAGTCGCCGAGCGAGTACCTGACCAAGCTCGCCGCGGCCAAGGCCGCGGGTACTCCGGCGCCCTACGACGTCATCGCCGTCGAGGAGAACTACTGGTACGACGCCACCGAGCAGGGGCTCGTCGCGGACTACCTCCCGTCGGGGCTGATCCCCAACCAGGCTCTCGTCCTGGAGGGCTTCCAGCACGTCCCGACCTCGATCGCATTCCAGTCCACCGCCTACCCGGGCGTCGTCTACAACAAGGCGAAGGCCCCGTTCCTCAAGTCGCTCAAGGACCTGGCCGACCCGCGTCTCAAGAACAAGGTGACGTTGCCGGCGGCCGGCGACATCACCGCCGGCGGGTTCTTCCTGGGCCTGGCCGCC
>DASPWU010000142.1:0-2891 GCA_035637675.1 Candidatus Limnocylindria bacterium
TTGCTCGCGATCGTCGCGTATGCGGGCGTCGCCACCATCTCGCGGCTGACGACGCTCAATCGCGACGACTATCGCTGGGTGGTCGGCATGAACCGGCTCCGGCATGCGTACCTTGAGCTGCATCCCGAGCTCGAGCCGCACTTCATCGCCAGCCCCTACGACGACTACCACGGCGCGCTGCGAACGCTCGGTGTTGATCAGCCGGAGGGAAGTGATGGAGGTTGGTCCGTGCTCCACCTGATCCAGACCCTGCCGGGCATGCTGACAGTGATCGTGGCGGCCGTCGTCGGTGCCATCGCAGCCCTGGCTGCGGTCGCGCTCGGCCTGCCGCCGCTGGTCGCGGTCGTGGCCGCCGCCGTCGCCTTCGTCCTCGTGGTAGGGGTGCTCGGAATCTGGGGCCAGCGGTCGGCCTACCGGATGTCGCCCAGCCTCGAGCCCCGCTTCCCCACGCCACAGCCATAGCGCGTCAGGCTCGAGCTCCCGCAGCGCTCGTCATCGCGCAGCCTCTCCAATCGAGCAGCCGCGCGGCCGCACCAAACGACCGGCGACCGCACGGTTCGCCGGTCGCCTGGGGACCCAGCCGCACCAAGGGCCGAGGCTTGCGGGCCCGGGCTTGCCGGCCCGGGTCCCGGACGGTATGCGGATCGGCGACAAAGGCGGCAAGGCCACGGTCGAGTCGCCCGGCTGGGCGAAGACCTCTGACCGTTATGGCGTGGAGATCGTCGGCGGTTCCAAGTCCGTGGAGATCACCGGCCGGCCAGCCTGAGCTCACCGTCCGCCTGAGAGACCGTCTCGGGCATGCGGATGACGCATCATTCCCGAGACGATCGTGCACGTTCGGCGCCGAGTTATGCAGGATCCGGGCGCTAGATGCGCACGATTGCGGCGGAAGTGTTGCGTGAAACGCACGGCGGGCTCATCGGCCCGTGCTTCACCGGCCCCCGCGCCTCATCGGCCCGCGCCTCATCGGCCCGCGCCGCGCCGGCGCTGGCTAGACTCAATTTCGTGCCGCGCTACGTTCCCGAGGATTCACTCCAGAGCCCGCGCTTCACCGGCCCGGCCACGTTCGCCCGATTGCCGCTGGTCCGGACCCTCGATGACGTCGACCTGGCAATCGTCGGAGTGCCGTTCGACACGGGCGTGACCTACCGGGTCGGCGGGCGCTTCGGGCCAAACGCCGTCCGGGCGGCCAGCGTCATGCTCCGGCCGTACAACACGAACCTCGACGTCAAGCCCTTCGACGTCCTGTCCTGCGTCGACTACGGCGACGTCGCGATCGTGCCGGGCTACACGGAGCGGAGCTATGCCGCGATCCAGGCCGCCGTCGAGCCGATCGTGGCGGCCGGGGTGGTCCCGCTCCTGATAGGCGGGGACCACGCCTGCACCCTGCCGCACCTCCGGGCGACGAAGTCGCGCCGTCCGGTCGCGGTGATCGACTTCGACTCCCACACGGACGCCTGGGACGCGTATTTCGGGGAGAAGTACAACCACGGGACGTGGATGCGGCGGGCGATCGAGGAGGGTCTCGTCGACGTCGACCATTCGATCGAGGTCGGCCTGCGCGGTTCGATCTACGAGGCCGACGACTGGACGGGCCTCCGCACGGAGCTCGGGCTCGAGTACCTCACGACCGAAGATATCTTCCGCCTTGGACCGGCCGCGGTAGCGGCCGCGATCCGGGATCGCGTCGGCGATCGGCCGGCGTTCATCAGCTTCGACATCGACGTGGTCGACCCGGCCTACGCCCCGGGAACCGGCACGCCCGAGGCCGGCGGACCGTCGGCGCACGACCTCCTGGCCATCCTGCGTGCGTTGACCGGGATCGACTTCGTCGGGTTCGACGTCGTGGAGGTCATACCGGCCTACGACCCGGCCGGCCAGACGGCGACGCTGGCGGCCAACCTCGCCTACGAGATGCTCTCGCTCGTCGCGCTGCGGCGCTCCGGGAGATGACGGCCGAACCACCGGGACCCGATGGGCAATCGCCCGAGCCGCAGGGTTGGCGATCGCCCCTGCCGCCCGGCTTTCGCTGGCGGGACGGCTTTCGGGCGGCGGCGTGCATCACGTTCGACGTCGACGCGGAGAGCCCGATCCTGTTCGAGCATCCGGAGGCCGCGGACTGGCTCGACGTGATGAGCCACCAGGCGTATGGGGCGCGGACGGGCATCGCCCGCCTGCTGCGCGTCCTCGACCGGCGGCGGATCCGGGCCACGTTCTTCATCCCGGGCTACAGCGCCGAGCGCTGGCCGGAGATCTGCCGCTCCATCCGGGACGCGGGACACGAGATCGCTCATCACGGCTATCTCCACGAGGGCGCCCACGGCGCCGATCCGGCCGAGGAGGAGCGGCGGCTCCTGCGGGGACTGGCCGCGCTCGACGAGGTGCTCGGCGTCCGTCCGATCGGCTACCGCGCACCGAACTGGGAGCTGACCTTCGACACCCCGGCGCTCCTCGCCCGGCACGGCTTTGTCTACGACTCGGGGCTGATGGACGCCGACCACCCCTACGTCCTGGCGACCTCGGCCGAGCCCGGCGCGCCGACGCTCATCGAGCTGCCTGGCCACTGGTCGCTCGACGACTGGGAGCCCTACAACTACCTGCCCGGGATCACCGGCTCCGGCGTGATCGCCAGTCCCGCCGACGTGCTCGATCGCTGGACGCTCGAGCTCGAGGCCCTCGTCGACGAGGGCGGGCTGTTCATGCTGACCAACCATCCGTTCGTGTCGGGCCGGGCATCGCGCGCGGTCGCGCTTGAGCGCCTGATCGAGCGGGCCCAGGCGATCGACGGGCTGTGGATCGCGACGGCGGCTGAGATCGCCGCCCACGTCGCCACGCTCGATCTCGAGCCGGTCGTCCATCGCCGGCCCGTCCTGCCCGGCTGATCTGCCGGG
>DASPWU010000143.1:0-4799 GCA_035637675.1 Candidatus Limnocylindria bacterium
TTCATCCATGCGCAGGACCAGCCGCCCAGGCCATGACGACGGTACATCCTAACCAGGAGCTTCTCAGCAGCTTCTACAGGGCGATCGAGCACGGTGACCTCGAAGCCGTCGGCTCCCTTCTGGCTGAGGGAGTCTCCATCCACGTTGGTGGCCGCAACCCACTCACGGGTGAGTACCACGGGCGCACCGAGGCGCTGGCGCTGTACGAGCACTTCGCCCGGCTCACCGGACCGGGCTTCACCTTCCCTCCGCACGATGTACTCGTCGATGACCAATTCATCATCGTGCTTCCCAAGGCCGCTCGATGGCGGACAGCCTGGTTTGGGCATGGACGTTTACCGGATCGAAGACGGCCGCATCGCGGAGATCTGGCTGACGCAGTGGAAGGCTGGCTGACGCGAGCCGCCTCGCTGAACTGGCGGAGTGGTAGCATCTGCCCGCTACCTCCATGCCGCGGGGTCGCGAAGCCGGTGAGAGTCCGGCACAGTCCCGCTACGGTGACCATCGCCTGACGGCGATGGAAGTCCGGTCGCCGGGCCCGCGGTCGATGCTCTACCTTCGAGAGAAAGGGCAGGCACGATGCGACCGTTCGGCTGACACCCCTCCTTCGATCGAAGCGAGGGGTTTCGTGTGTCCTGGCCCCTCCGCCAGACCCTCTTCCTGGAGCCAGACGTGCCTGCATTCCGTTCGCCTCACCACGCCGACGCGGCGCTTCGCCGTTTTCCGACCGCTCGTGCCCTGCTCGCGGTTCTCGTCGCCGTCCTGCTCGCCGGATGCGGCGCTGCCTCGACGCCGCGCCCGACCTCCACGCCACTCGCGACGCCGACGTCCAGTCCATCGGCGGCACCGGCCGCGACCTTCCCGATCACCCTCACCGACGACGAGGGGACGAGGGTCGCCCTCGAGACCGAGCCGCGGAAGATCGTCTCTCTCACCCCGGCCGAGACCGAGATCCTGTTCGCCCTGGGCGTCGGCGACCGCGTGGTCGGCAAGGTCGAGGACATCGCCAACTACCCGCCTGAGGCGCAAAGCGTACCGATCGTCGGCACGTTCAGCAGCGTGGACGTCGAGAAGATCGTCGGGGCCGATGCGGATCTCGTGATCGCCGGCGGGAGCGGCGGCACTCCCAAGGAGGCGATCGACAAGCTCCGATCCGTCGGTGTGCCGGTGCTCGTCGTCTATGCCCCCGACGTCGCCGGGGCGCTGGCGGACATCGAGCTCACCGGTGCGGCCACCGGCCGGCCGGCCGAGGCCGCCGCGCTCGTCGCGTCGATGACCGCCGGCTTCGACCAGGTCAAGGCCGCGACCGCCGCCGTCTCGAAGCCCCGCGTCTTCTACGAGACCGGCGACTCGCCGTCGATCTACGGCATCGCCGCGGACTCGGTCTATGCCCAGATGATCGAGCTGGCCGGCGGGATGCCGATCACGACCGGCAGCGCCACGAACTGGGAGATGCCCGTCGAGAAGCTCGTCGCCGCCGATCCCGAGCTGATCATCCTCGGCGACTCGGCCTACGGCGTGACGGCCGAGGCGGTCGCCAAGCGAGCCGGCTGGGCCGGGCTGACGGCCGTGAAGACGAAGGCGATCAAGCCGATCGACGACATCGTGGTGACGCGCCCCGGGCCGCGTCTCGTCGAGGGGCTGCGGCTACTCGTGGCGGCGATCCATCCCGAGCTGACGCTACCGTCGATCGTGCCCTCCATGGCGCCCGCGCCATCCAGCGGCTGACGCGATGACGGTCCGATGACGACCCGCCGGGACGTTCTGGCCGCCAGCTCGGGGATCCGGCCGCTCGCGGAGGTTCGGGCCGCCGTGTCGTTCCTCACCCGGCTGCCGAGCGGTCGCGCGACCGCCGACCTCGATCGAACGGGCGCCGCGGCGTTCGCGCTCGTGGGCGCCGCGACCGGCCTGGTCGGAGCGATCCCGCTCGTCCTCCTCGGCCCGCGGCTGCCGCTGCCGGCCGCGGTGCTGGCGCTGCTCGCCATCGTGGTCGTGAGCGGCGGGCTGCATCTCGACGGCCTGGCCGACACGGCCGACGCACTGGCCGCGCCGACGCCCGAAGCCGCCGAGCGGGCACGGACCGATCCACGGGCCGGCGCAGCCGGCGTCGCGGCGATCGTGCTCGATCTCCTGCTGGGTGCGTCGCTGCTGGCGGCCGTCACGGCCTCCGATCCGCGCCTGGCGGCGGCCGCGCTGGTCGTCGCTGGAGCCGGATCGCGGGCCGCCGCACCGGTCGCCGCATGGGCCGAGCGCATCAGACGGACCGACCAGCGGGACGGGCTCGGCGGCTGGTTCGCGACGCAAGTCGGATCGCTCGATGTCGTCGCCGCGGTCGTCACCACCGTGGTCGTCACCACGCTCGCCGCGATCCTGGCCGGTGGGGCGCTCGTCGCGCTGGGTGTGGCCGTCGGTTCGCTGGTCGCGGCGGTTTCGGGCGCGACCGTCGTCGCACGCCGTGGCCAGCTCGACGGCGACGGCTACGGCGCGATCGTGGAGATCACGTTCGTCGCCATCCTGGCCGGGATCGCCATCCAGCTGCCATTCCCGGTCTCGTGAGCGACTACCTCGTCGTGGTCCTCGGCGGCACGCGGAGTGGCAAGAGCCGGTTCGGGCGGAAGCGCGCGGCGGCGCTTGCAGCGGGCGGCCCCGTCGCCTACGTCGCGACCGCCGTGCCCGGCGACCCCGAGCTGGACGGGCGGATCCGGCGCCACCGGCGCGATCGGCCTGCCGAGTGGCAGACGATCGAGGCCGGCCACGATCTCGCGGCCGCGATTCGCGACGTGGCGGCGGGCACGACGATCCTGCTCGACGGACTCACCCTCTGGGCCAGCCTCGCGCTCGCGGACGACCCGACGCGCGTCGACACCGTGCTGGACGGCGACCTCGCCGACGTCCTCGCCGCGATCGCCGACCATGATGGCCCAGTCGTCGTGGTCAGCGATGAGATCGGCCTGGGGATGGTGCCGCTCGACCCACTCGGCCGGGCATTCCGTGACCTCCTCGGGATCGCTCATCAACGCCTCGTGGCCCGGAGCGACGAGGCGTGGCTCATGGTGGCCAGCCGGGCGATCGCGCTGCCTGCACCGGTCGAGGAATGACGGTGACCGGCCCGATCTGGCTCGTCCGCCACGCCCAGACCGAGTGGACCGGCCGGCGATGGTGCGGTCGGTCCGATCCTGGGCTGACCGAGGCGGGTCGCGTCGCCGCCGAGCGACTCGCCACAGAGATCGCCGCCGATATCGAAGCCGGTATCGCCGCAGAAATCGACGCCGGTCTCACGCCCCGCCTCACGGCCGGCACGGTCGTGCTCACGAGCCCGCTCCGGCGTGCCCTTCACACGGCCGAGGTAATCGCCCGGGCGCTGGACACTCCGATCCAGGTCGAGCCCGATCTCGTGGAGGTCGACTACGGCGCGGCGGACGGCCTGACCTGGGACCAGCTCGTGGCGGCGCACCCGTCGCTGGCCGAGGCGATTCTCGCGGGGAGGGACCCCGACTGGCCGGGCGGGGAGACCGCCGCCGGCGTGGCGGACCGCGCCCGGTCGGCTGGCGATCGGATCCTCGAACGTGCCGCGACGACCACGGTGGTCGTCGTTTCGCATGGTGGCCTGCTTCCGGCGATCGCGCGCCACCTCGGGATCGACGCCTCGCCCGGTCGATTCGAGCCAGCCTCAGCCCTTCGTGTCGACCCGGTCGGCGTCGGATGACCTGGCTGCAGACGGTTGCGCGGCGGATCGGCCCCCTCGACGAGGCGGCGATGGCGGCGGCGGGCGCGCGGCTGGATCGGCTGACGAAACCGCCGGGCAGCCTCGGGCGGCTGGAGCGCCTGGCGACGCAGCTCGCCGGCATCACAGGCCTTGACCTGCCCCGCGTGGAGCGCCCGGCGGTCGTCGTCTTCGCCGCCGATCACGGCGTCACGGCGCAGGGCGTGTCGGCCTATCCGAGCGACGTGACCGCCCAGATGGTCGCCAACTTCTGCCGCGGTGGCGCGGCAATCAACGTTCTCGCGCGTCTGGCCGGCGCCCAGGTGGTCGTGGTCGACGTCGGCGTCGCCGGACCGATCCCCAAGACGCAGGCTTCCACAGACGCCGGCGCGCGGCTCGTGACGGCTCGGGTCGCCGAGGGTACGCGCGACATGACGCTCGGGCCCGCGATGACACGGGCGGAGGTCAGCGCCGCGATCGAGGCGGGGCGTTCCGTCGTGGCGGAGCTGATCGCCGGAGGCGCCGACGTTCTGGCCGTCGGCGAGATGGGGATCGGCAACACGACCGCCGCGTCCGCCCTCGTCGCCGCGATGACCGGCCGGCCGGCCTCCGAGGTCACCGGTCGCGGCACCGGGCTCGACGAGATCGCGGTCCGCCACAAGGTCTCCGTCATCGAGGCGGCGCTCGATCGGCACCGCCCGGAGGCAGCCGACCCGGTGGGCGTTCTCGCCGCCGTCGGCGGCCTCGAGATCGCGGCCCTCGTCGGCGCGATCCTCGCCGGCGCGGAGTCGAACGTCCCGGTCGTTCTTGACGGATTCATCACCGGAGCGGCAGCCCTCGTCGCGTCGGCCATCGCACCGGCGGTGAGCGCTCGGATGATCGCCAGCCACCGCTCGTCCGAGCCCGGCCACCGGGTCGCACTGGAACGCCTCGGGCTGGAGCCGCTCCTCGACCTCGATCTTCGCCTGGGGGAGGGGAGCGGGGCCGCCCTGGCCCTGCCCCTCGTGCGGGCCGCGACCGCGATCCTTGCCGAGATGGCGACGTTCGACGGGGCCGGCGTGTCGGGCCCGCTCCAGGTCAGCTCAGCCGGCGGTAG
>DASPWU010000144.1:0-17778 GCA_035637675.1 Candidatus Limnocylindria bacterium
CTTGCTGGATGTGCCTCCAGCCATGCCCTGGCGCGGGAGGGCGTCCCCGGCACGTCGTCTCCGGTGATCTCGCGCCAGCGAAGCCAGGCGCGTCGGGCGACCCAGCGATATGCCTCCAGAGCCCGGGCGACCGCACGGGGCCGGGCCAGCGCAGACAGGCCAAACGTCAGTGCGGCAAAGAGGACGATGGCCAGCGTCAGCGCCACGAGCGTCACCGCCCAGCCCGGCCGGGCCAGCGTGATCGTCCCGCCCATGACCGCCACGACGGCGACCGCCACCATCGCGGCCACGGTCGTTCGTCGCGACTCCAATCGCTGGAAGCCCCGCAGGAGCGCGAACTGGCGCGCCATCGCCGCGGGCTCCGTGGCCCGCACCCCGAACCGCCGCCTGACGAGCGGCCTCTGACGACTCAGCCCCGACCCTCCCTGTGTCGTACTGGAGGGTATCTCGCCCGTCCAGGTTCGCAACGTGCTTTCGACAAACGGCCAGGTGAGCCAACTCCGCCATGATGCATTCGTGAGCACGCGAGAGCGCCCGATCGACCGGGGAACTGCCCGTGGGCGCCGGTCCGTCGTGGACGTCGGCCGGGAGGTTCGCGACGCGAGGCTGGATCGCGGCCTAACCCTCGAGGAGGTCGGGCGCGCAACGAGATCATCGGCATCGGCGGTCAGTCGGCTCGAGCGCGGGCAGGCGCCCGCCGTGAGCCTGCTCAAGCTCAGCCACCTTTGCGCCGTCGTTGGTCTCGATTTGTCGGTGCGCACCTATCCGGGCGGCCAGCCAATCCGGGATGCGGCTCAGGTCGCACTCCTGATGCGGTTTCGAGCTCGCCTCCACCACTCGATCCGTTGGGCAGCCGAAGTGCCGCTACCGCGGCAGGGCGATCAGCGGGCGTGGGACGGGCTGGTGAGCGGCTCGGGTTGGCGCTTCGGGATCGAGGCCGAGTCGGCCCCACGAGACGCGCAGGGGCTCGCTCGGCGACTCGAGCTCAAACGGCGCGATGGCGACGTCGACGGCGTGATCCTCGTCCTGCCGAACACGCGCCGCACCCGACACTTCCTCCAGGAGACGGGCGTTTTGCTGGCGAGCGCCCACCCGGTCAATGGGGTCCGGGCGCTCGAGTTGCTCGGCGCGGGCGTGTCGCCCGGCGGCAGCGCGATCGTCGTCATCTGAACTGCCGCCCCGGGGTTCCGTATTCCGGCCTGCCTTGCACCCGATGGCAACAACGGTCAGATAGCACCCCTCGACGAATGTAGTCCGGTCCATTTCTTGCGCCGGGCGCAAGATCTCCGCGGGCCACGACCCAAGTGGCCCGGAAGCTTGTGTGCGACGCAACTAATCGGCGTCAGCGCAACGGAAACGCCTCGTTGTTGCCACGGGCCGCAAACCGCCCGCTGTTATTGCGTGCGATGCAAGAAGGGAGCACGGTCGGTCGTGGGTGCGAAGGGCAACCGTGCGCTGCGAACCCGCGAGGAAGGTGCGAAGAGGTGCCTTGCGTCAGTTGATGGCGTCGGGGTTCTGCGGGTCGACGAACTTGTACGTGATCGTGGCCTCCCACTCGTCCATCCCGCCCTTGATCGCCTCGTCCCGCTTGCGAGCCATCTCCTCGTTGTGGGCATCCCAGTCAACCGGCGGCTGGATCCCGAGGCCGCCGCCGCCCAGCTCCCACTCGCCCCCGGGCGTCCCATTGGCCCCGTCAGCCGCGCCCGATGTGCCGGCTCCGCCGTCGAACATGTCCTTCACCGCATCCCACGCCGAGGAGGCCATGTCCGAGATGCTCGAAGGCGCGTCGACCACAGAAGCCTCCTCGCCGATCTGCGCTGCGGGACCCGTTTCGTCGTTCTGCTCGGTCATCGATCCATCTCCCGTACGTCCGTTTGACCCCGACCAGAGGATTTCCATCGCATCGGAGTGCTGCCAGAGGCCGGCAATCTAGCGCCGGACGGGGAGGGACCGTTATCGCTCAGCCGACAGGTCGGCGCTCTGTGGCCTACTCCAGGTAGTCCTTGAGCTTGCGCGAGCGCGACGGGTGGCGAAGCTTGCGGAGCGCCTTGGCCTCGATCTGGCGGATCCGCTCCCGGGTGACGTTGAACTCCTTGCCCACTTCTTCCAGGGTGCGGGCGCGGCCATCCTCGAGGCCGAATCGAAGCTGCAGGACGCGCCGTTCACGGCCGGTGAGCGAATCGAGCACGGCCTCCACCTGCTCCTTGAGCAGCTGGTGCGAGGCCGCCTCCGCAGGAGCCAGGGCGCCGCGGTCCTCGATGAAGTCGCCCAGGTGGGAGTCTTCCTCTTCGCCGATGGGCGTCTCGAGCGAGACAGGCTCCTGCGAGACCTTGATGATCTCGCGAACCTTCTCCGGGGTGACGACGACCTCCTGGCCGCGCGACATGGCCTCGGCGATCTCTTCGACCGTCGGCTCGCGGCCGAGCTCCTGGAGCAGCTGCCGGGAGACGCGGATGAGGCGGTTGATCGTCTCCACCATGTGGACCGGGATCCGGATGGTCCGGGCCTGGTCGGCGATGGCTCGGGTGATCGCCTGCCGGATCCACCAGGTGGCATAGGTCGAGAACTTGTAGCCCTTCTCGTAGTCGAACTTCTCGACCGCCCGGATAAGGCCGATGTTGCCCTCCTGGATGAGGTCCAGGAAGCTCATGCCCCGGCCGATGTACTTCTTGGCGATCGATACGACGAGCCGCAGGTTTGCCGACGTCAGCTGCTCACGGGCATCCCGCCCGATCCGCACGAGCTCGCCCTTGCGATGGGCAAGCTTGGTGTTGAGCGGCACCTCCGGGTCGAAGCCCATCCGCTTGAGCAGGTCGGCGTCACAGCCCGCCTCGATCCAGCGCTGGAGGGCCGGGAAGGCGACCTCGTCGCGCGTCCAGTCGTAGATCGCCCGCAGGCCGATGTTGTCGCGCGAGTCGAGATCGCCGTTGTGGACCGCGAAGTATCCCCAGTCCAGGAGCCGGACGAACGCCTCGGCGTCGAGCTTCTCGTTGTACTGGGCGACGAGGTGGCGGCCTTCCTTCAGGAGCGTCTTCGTCCCCTCCGACTGGACGTCCTTGGCGGCCTTGATGAGGTGGAAGTCGGGTGACTGGACGAGGAGGTCCGCGGCGCCCGGGTCGCCGATCGCCTCGCGGACCATCTTGGTGGCCTCGGGCCCGAGGGGCAGCCGGTGCTGCGTCTTGGCCGTCCTGGTCTTGCGCTCGGTGTCGTGGAGGGTCCACTCGTGGAGCGAGACGATCCCCTTCCACGGAGCCTCGACCAGGAACTCGCCGAGCTCGATCGCCTTGGCCAGGACGACCTCCTCCTCGGCGGTCAGCAAGGCGACCTTGCCGATCTCCTTGAGGTACATCCGGACCGGGTCGTCGATCCCGATCATGTCGGCGGAGAGGGCCTCGAGCTCCTCCGGCGTCGGCTCCTCGAGCTCCTTGGCGTCGAGCTTGGCCGGCGCATCGAGCGGCACCTTCAGGTCGACGTCGGGCTCCACGCCGACTTCCACGCCCAGCTCGGCCGTGTCGGCGAACGGGTCCGGCGGCGCGAGCACCAGCTCCTCGTCCTCCGCCTCGTCCTCGTCCTCGTCCTCGACCGCGGCCGGCGCTTTGAGCGAGCGCATGCTGGCGAGGCGCGCGGCCTCCATATCGTCCTTGGCCCGCCGCGGGCGGCTCAGGACGGCTTCGACGAGCAGCTTATCGGTGGGGTCGACGGTCACGATCAGCCTCCAATCGTGCGTGCGAGGAGCCGCGTCTGCTCGGACCGACGGTCCAGCGAACGGCGCGCCTCGTGGTACTGGCGTTCCTGTTGGAGCAAGCGGTCCATCGCCTCCTCGTCGCCGCGCAGCTCCGCGTCGGCCTGTTCCGCCTGGGTGTAGGCAATACGTTGCTCGAGCTGATCTGCCTCCATGGTGAGGAGGCACTTGTCGATGGCGTAGGCGATCCGCTCGGGCGGCAGTTGCGCCGGATCCGGGCCGGATCGGGCGTAGAGGGCGATCGCCAGGGCGCGCGTCTCAGGGTCCAGCGCCTCCAGCAACCGGCCGCGCTCGAAGGGAGCCGGTTCCGCGTAGACCCCGGCCTCGCCGTCCAGGCCCCGCTGAACGAGGATGGCCCGGTACAGCTCGCGGGCAACCGTGGACGGCAGGTCCAGGCTGGATTCGCGAAGCGCGACCGCCACTCGCGGCTGATGGTCGGGCACGAGCAGCATGATCTGGAGCAGCTCGGCCTCCACCGCGGTGATCGAACGGAGAATCTCCTTGATCGGCAGTGCGTCGGGCGAGGTGATCACGGCGTCGGCGCTGAAGCGGCCCTCCACCGCGACCGCCGGCGCCGGGCGCCGGAAGAGCACCTCCAAGAGCGTCCGCTCCTCCACTCCGCTCACGCGATGAACCTCCTGGAGGTAGCCGTCCCGCATGACCGGCGGCAGCGAGCGAAGGACGGGCGCGATCGCGTCGACGAACCGGGCTCGGCCGGGCGGCGTGCGCAGGTCCGCGCTTCGGGCGTGGTAGTCGATGAGGTAGTCGACGATCGGCTGCGCGGTGCGAATGTCTTCGCGCCACTCGTCCGGTGAGGACAGAAGCACCTCATCCGGATCCTTGCCGTCCGGCAGCCGGACGACGCGGACCTGGTCCAGCTCCACCCCACTATCCTGCCGGGCGAGGAGCGGCACGATCCCCTCGAGGGCGCTCACCCCGAAGGCGCCGGCCTTCTCGCCCGCCGGGTCGACGTCGTAGGCGAGTGCGACCCGCTTGGCGTATCTCGTCAGGAGGCCGATCTGCTGGGGCGTGAGGGCCGTGCCCAGGCTGGCCACGACGTTGTCGAAGCCGGCCTGGTGGGCCATGAGGGCGTCCGTGTAGCCCTCGACGATCACCGCCTGGCCGCCCTTGCGGATAGGCCCCTTGGCGCGGTCGATGAGGTACAGCGTGCGGCTCTTGTCGAACAGCGCGGTCGCTGGCGAGTTGAGGTATTTGGGACCATGATCCTGGGTGTCCCCGTCGGCGACGAGATAGCGGCCGCCCAACCCCACCGCGCTGCCGTTCTGGTCGCGGATCGGAAAGATGATGCGTTCCCGGAAGCGATCGTAGGCGCCCCGACCTCCGGCGCGCGGGGTCGTGAGGCCAACCTCGGCCAGCTCCTGGGGCCGGATCTGCCGCCGCGATTCCAGCTGGCGGCTCATCGTGTCCCAGCCGCCGGGCGCCCAGCCCAGCTGGAAGCGCTCGATGGTCTCGTCCGTGAACCCTCGACCGCGCACGTAGTCCAGCGCCGGCTGGCCGGCCCTCGATTTCGTGAGGACCACGTGGTAGAACGCGATGGCCGTCTCGAGGACGTCGCGAAGGCGAGCCTTGCGGGCGTCGTCCCGGCTGGTCTTCTCGTCGAGCTCCACGCCTGCCCTGGCGGCGAGCGTCTTGAGCGCCTCCGGAAAGCTGACCCCGTCGCGCTGCATGACGAAGCTGAAGACGTCGCCGCCCAGCCCGCAACCGAAGCACTTCCAGCTGTCGCGTGCCGGCGTGACCACGAATGACGGCGTCTTCTCGCCGTGGAACGGGCACAACCCCTTGAGGGTCGTGCCGGCCTTCTTGAGCTGTACCGTCTCGCCGACGACGTCGGCGATCTGGAGCCGGCTCTTGACCTCGGCGGCTACTCCTGCTGCCGTGCCGCACCTCCGGTGACGTCAGTTCCGCGGATGGCGTTCGTGGCGATCGCATCGGTCATGTCGTGGCGATGCGCGGCCAACGGGCGTCCTCCCAGACATGACTAGGGGCCTGTCAAGTCTTGACAGGCCGCAGAGGACGCCATTCTACACCCGAATCGGCGATTTCCATACCCCTGGGGGGTATTGACAGCCGAATCTTGTCAAGTCCCCCGGCCTCTGGCGAGCGGCCGCCCGTTCCGAACCGAACTCGGGCCGGATGGCCGTTACCTCGCGACCGCGCTGGCCTCCCCTGAGCTGGGCCCCTCACCGACCGCATTCACGGCCCGCACGACGTAGAAGTAGAGCGTGCCCTTCTTTGTGGCCGTGTCCCGATAGCTGGTTGTACCGCCCGTTACTGTGACCAGGAGGGTCTCAGTTCCTGTCGTAGTGGATCGGTAGATGCGGTAGTCGGTGATGGCGCTGCCGCCGTTTGAGGCGGGGGCGGTCCAGGCGAGGTCGATCCCCTTCGGGAAGCTCTGCGATGCCGAGAGGCCCAACGGAGCCGACGGCAGGCTGGCCGGCGCCACCGGGGTCGCCGAGCGCTCGGTCGAGCGGCTGCCCTCGCCGATCGTGTTGACGGCGCTGACCTGGTAGTAGTAGGTCGTGCCGTTGCTGACCGATGTGTCGGTGTAGGCGGTGACGAGGCCGAGCGTCTGGTAGGGGGCCAACGAGCCCGAGCTCGTGCCCCGGTAGAGCCGGTAGCCGCTGATCGGGCTGCCGCCGCTGGCGGGCGTCGTCCAGCCGAGCGTCACCTGGCCGGTGCCGCCCGTCGCGCTGAGGACCGGCTGGCCGGGCACGGTGGCCGAGCTGCCCGCGCCGCCCAGGAACAGGCCGTCGATGTTGGGGTTGTAGCCCGCGACGTAGTCGGCCGTGATCCGAACGATGCCGCCCGCCCCGACGTTGATCGGGAAGTGGAGCCAGGCGCCGGCGTTGTACGAGCTGGTCATCGCGATCGTCCTGGTAGTCGTGCCGTCGGTGACGGTCACGTTCTGGCGGCGGGTGGTCGAATCCCAGTCGACCACATACAGATGGAGCGTGCCGGCATACGCGGCGCTGAAGTTCAGCCGCAGCCGGAGCTGCGAATTGTCGAACCAGGTCGCTGCCCGGCGCTCGGTCTCGTTCGGGCTCTCGAGTGCCCGGACGTCGGTCGTCGGGTTGGCCCACACGTAGCGGCTGCCCTGCTCCACGGTCAGGGTCGCGTTCGGCAGGGCGACGAGGTCGGTTGAGCTGTTCCATGCACCGAGGGCATATCCGTCGGCACCGTAGACGCCGACCCAGTCGCCGGGCGGGGGCGGCAGCGGGCCCGCGCCGCCCAGGAAGAGGCCGTCGATGTTGGGGTTGTAGCCGGCGACGTAGTCGGCCGTGATCCGGACGATGCCGCCCGCCCCGACGGTGATCGGGAAATGGAGCCAGGCGCCGGCGCTGTACGAATTCGTCATCGCGATCGTCTTCGTCGTCGTCCCGTCCGAGACGGTCACGTTCTGGCGGCGGGTGGTCGAATCCCAGTCGACGACATACAGATGGAGGTTTCCGGAGTAGGCGGCGCTGAAGTCGAGCCGTAACCGGAGCTGGCTGTCATCGACCCAGGTCGCCGCCCGGCGCTCGGTCTGACCCGGACTCTGGAGCGCCCGGACATCGGTCGTCGAGTTCGCCCACGTGTGACGGCGGCCCTGCTCCATGGTCAGGGTCGCCGTCGGCAACACGACGAGGTCGGTGGAGCCGTTCCAGGCGCCCAGGGCGTACCCGTCCGTGCCGTAGGTGCCAACCCAATTGCCCTGAACGCCCGGCGAGTCGACCTCCGACGGAGGGGGCGGTGGCGGAATCGGCGGCGCCCCGGGCCCGCCCAGGAACAGGCCGTCGATGTTCGGGTTGAAGCCCGCGACATAGTCGGCGGTGATCCGGACGATGCCGCCCGCCCCGACGTTGATCGGGAAATGGAGCCAGGCGCCGGCGCTGTACGAGCTCGTCATCGCGATCGTCTTGGTCGTGGTGCCATCGGTGACCGTGACGTTCTGGCGGCGGGTCGTGGTGTCGAAGTCGACGACGTACAGATGGAGCGTCCCGGCGTAGGCCGCACTGAAGTTCAGCCGCAGCCGGAGCTGGCTGTCATGGAACCAGGTCGCGGCCCTGCGCTCGGTCTCGTAGGGGCTCTCGAGCGCCCGGACATCAGTCGTCGGGTTGGCCCAGACGTAGCGGTCGCCCTGCTCGACGGTGAGCGTCGCGTTCGGCAGCACGACGAGATCGCCCGTCGGGCTGGTGTCGTTCCAACCAGCCAGGGCGAAGCCGTCCGCGCCATACGTGCCAACCCAGTTGCCCTTGATGTCGGCGCCCGTCGTCACCGCGTTCGTCTGGCATGAGTACTCGCCGGTGGTGGCCGTCGCGCGCGCGGAGATGCTGTGGGCGCCGTCGAACGTCGAGAGCGTGTCCCAGGTCGCCTGATAGGGGGCGCTCGCGTCAATGCCGATCGACGCGCCGTCTACCAGGAATTGAACGTTGGCGATGCCGCTCGGATGGCTCGCCAGCGCCGACAGCGTGACGGTCCCGTTCACATTGGAGCCATCGGCTGGGGTGAGCGTGACCGTGGGCAGCGAAGCGCCCGCCGAATCTAGCACCGCATTGAGCGCATTGACGAGCGGCTCCGCGATCCCGTCGGGGTCGCCGCCCCATTGCGTTCCCGAGCCGCATCCGGGGGCGGCGGAGCTGCCGTCCGGGAGCTCGCCCGTCCGCTCCAGGAGCGTCTCGATCTGCGTCGGCGTCAGCGATTGATTCGCGGCACGGACGAGGGCCGCGACGCCGGCCACGTGGGGGGCCGCCATGCTGGTGCCGCTGATGCTCTTGTACCCGCCGCCGGTCCATGTCGAATAAACCGCGACGCCCGGCGCGGTGACGTCGATCGCCGACCCGTAGTTGGAGAAGAAGGCCAGCTCGTCATCGCAAGCGAAGTAGAACAGCTCGATGAGGAACTGGCAGCCGGCCAGGCCACCGGGCTCGCCGTCGAAGTCGGTCATCGCCGACACCGTGATGACCTCGGGGAAGGCCGCCGGGATGAACGTCGACGCGTCGGTCGCCGAATTGCCCGCGGCGGCGACGTACACGACGCCTGCAGCGACCGAGCGGCAGATCGCCTCACGGAGGCCGCCGTCGTTGCAATTGCCGACGTCGCCCGTGTCGCCCAGGCTCATGTTGACGACGTCGACGTCGTTGGAGGGATCGCCGTCGGTGGCCAGCCCGGTCACGTAGTCGATGCCGCAGATGACGTTCGACCAGTTGCCTTCACCCTGGTCGTTGAGGGCCTTGATCGCGACGAGCCTGACGTTGGGGGCGACCCCGATCACGCCGATCCCGTTACCGGCCCGCGCCCCGATGATCCCGGCCACGTGCGTGCCGTGACCGTGGCCATCCTGCGGCGGGCCCGCGGTGATGCAGTTGAGCCCGAGCGCGGCGTCGATGCCGGCGACCAGGTCCGGGTGCGTCAGGTCGATGCCGGTGTCGATCACGGCCACCCTGGCTCCGGCGCCGGTGAAGCCGGCCTGGTGGGCATCGTTCGCCGTCGGGTGATCGGCGCGGATCCGTTCGATGCCCGGCGTCAGCGTCTCCGCGACGATCTTCAGCGGTCGATCGGGGACCACGGTTCTGACACCCGCGGCGCGCTTCAGCGCGGCTGCTGCCTTCGCGCTGCCATGGAAAACGAACCCTCGAAGGGCGTGCTCGTAGACGCGTCCAGCTTTGCCGCCGGCCTGCTTCGCAAGTGCCGGGGCGACCGTCCGCACGTCCAGGCCACGCTGGATCGTGACGATCCAGTCCGTGGCCCGTCCCGGTGCCGGGGCCGCATTCGCGTCGCGCGCGAGCACGGCTGTCGGTCCCGCGATCGGCAGGAGCAGGATCATCGCGAAGACGGCTATGGCGCGCTTCATCGTGCCCCTTCTCCACCCACGCGGGTCGACAGTGTCAGTGCGCTCAGGTTGGGGGTCAATAGGGCAGGGTCCGTATGGCGCCTGCAGGCACCGATAATTTTCGGGAGGATCGCGGTCTGTCCCACAATCGACGGCCGGAGGCGGCGATCACAGGGCGCGTACGGCGTCCTCCAGCCGGGTCGTGGCCGCGACGGGATCGGCATCCGCGTCCAGCCACATGGGTTCGCCGAACACCACCTCGACGTCGCCGCGCCAGGAGGAGCCCGGCGCGTCCAGTCGGGACATGCGGTTGATGTTGATCTTCATCGGGACGACCGGCGTCGCGCCCTCGATGGCGATGAGGCCCACGCCCGCCTTGAACGGCTGCATCGGGCCGCCCAGGGTCAACTTGCCCTCAGGGTAGAGGAGGATGTTGAACCCGCGGTCCAGGCGGGCGCCCAGAAGCTCGAGACTGCGCCGGACGCCACCCTCGCGGCGGAGCGGGAAGGCATTCGCCAGGACGGACGCGAGGATGCCCTTCAGCGGGTTGGCGTAGATCGTGTCCGCCGCGGCCGCCGCCGAGAGTCTCCATCGCCAGCCGACAGGCAGGCGACTGAGGATGATCGCGTTGTCGGTGTGGAGGCAGTGGTTCGGAATGAACACCACCGGCCCTTCCAGGCCCACCAGTCGCTCGGCACCGGTGGTGTGGACGCGATAGAAGATGCGAACGAGCGGCTGCATGATGGCCACCTGGAATCCCAGTCCGATCGCACGCACCGCCGGATTGAGCGGCCAGCCGTAGATGCCGGACTCGTGCTTCGCTCCGCGAGCCGCCTCGACCATGGTCGCGAGCTCGGCGACCGTCGCCTCGGGCTGAAGCGCGTCGTCGTCGATGTAGGCTCCAAGCTCCTCCTCGATCACGCCGAGCAGCTCGACCCGCTGGAGGGAGTCGAGGTTGAGATCGCCGGATAGCCGGGCCGTCGGTGTGATGCTGCCGGGCGGGATGGACGCAATCTGGGCGATCAGGCTGACGAGCGGGTCGACGCCCTCGTCGTCGGTCACCCGAGCAATCGGAGCGCCGTCTCCGGCCACCTCGGTCGCGCCGCGGGACTCCGTGGCGGTCATCGCCGCGAGCCGGGCGATCACCTCGTGCTTGCGGACCTTGAGCGTGTGGGTGCGCGGGAAATCATCGTCGGGCCACACGGAGTGGCCGCGGATCTGCTGATGTGCTCCGAGGTGGCCGTTCGCGTCGCGGACGATCGCTTCGGCCAGCTTCGGATCCGCGGTCTCCGCGCCGTCGAGGAGGAGGACGGCGTGGACCCGGAGATCCGGACCGATCGGCCAACCCACCACGGTGGCGTCCCGCAGGCGCTCGTCGGTCGCAAGGACCGCCTCGACGTCCTCCGGATAGACCTTCTGGCCGTCGGGCAGCGCGAGCATGTCCTTCTTCCGCCCGCGCATCGTCAGGAAGCCGTCCGCCGAGAGCTCGCCCAGGTCGCCGGTGTGGTACCAGCCTTCCTCGTCGATGACCGCGGCCGTCGCCTGGGGGTTCTGCCAGTAGCCCCCGAACCGGTTCGGGCCCCGGGCGAGGATCTCACCGTCCGGGGCAATGCGGATCTCCACGCCGGGGATCGCCTGACCGACGGTGCCGAGCCGGTTGTCCGACGTTCGGGTGAAGCTCACGACCGGGCTCATCTCTGTGGCGCCGTAGCCCTGCAGGACGTCCACCCCCATGTCGATCCAGCGCTGCCCGAGCTCGACGTCCAGGGCGGACGCGCCCACCCCCACCGTCCGGAGCCGCCCGCCGAGCTGGGACAGGACCGGCCGGAACAGGAGCCGTCGCAGCGGCTGCGGCAGGGAGCGTGCGAGCCGGTGAAGCCGTTCGAAGCTGGCGCGCCGTCCCGACTCGTCGACCCGCCGCTCGATCGTCCGATCGAGGAGCCGGAGTCCCTGGGGGACGATGAGGAGCATCGTCACCCGGAAGTCGCGGAACGCGCGGAGGAGCACGGCCGGCTGACGGCTCACCGGATAGACGACGCTGGCCCCGGACAGGACCGGCGTGATCAGGCCGATCACCTGTTCGTAGAGGTGCGACAGCGGCAGCACCGACAGCAGCCGTTCCCTGGTGCCGATCGGGAACACCTGGGTCATCGCGGCGGCACAGGCGAGCAGATTGCCGTGCGAGATCATCGCCCCCTTCGGGTCACCGGTCGTCCCGCTGGTGAAGACGATCTCCGCGAGGTCGTCCGACCGGACGTTCGCGGCCGGCAACGGCTCGGCGCGTCGAGATCGGTCGGGCAGCGACTCGATCCAGATGATGGGCAGGCCCAGCGCGCGTGCGCTTTCGGCCGTTTGCCGGCTCGCAAGCACGAGCTTGGCGCCCGTCTGAGCGGCGACCTTGGCCGCGAACTCGTTGGTGTGACGGGCGTCGAGCGGTACCGAGACGGCGCCGGCATGGGCGACCGCGAAGAATGCGATCCCCCACTCCGGGCGGTTGACCGCCCACAGGATGACGCGGTCGCCGGGTCCCACGCCCTCATCCGCGATGGCCCTGGCGGCTCGCGGCACGACGCGAGCCAGATCTCGGAATCGCCACAGCCTGGTTCGAAACGACGGGCGGATCAGCAGGGCGGGATGCTTGTCGAAGCGGCGAGCCGACTCCGAGATCAGCTCGATCAGGTTTTCCATCCTGCACCTTCCCGGTTGGTGACCCTCTCGTTAGGCCGCCGCGCCCGCGCCGCCAGCTCGCGCAGTACTCCGTTGGCGTCGGCGCGCCAGGGCGGATCGTGGCCGAAGATAATTGTTTCGACGTCCAGCTCGGCCAGACGTTGCATGCTCGCCCGCGCCGCACGGATGTCGTCGCTGAAGATCCGGCTCGCATAGGACACACGGCCGCGCTTGCAGGTGAGCACGTCGCCCACGAACAGGAGACGATCTCGGGCGGCGTACAGGCAGATGCTCCCGGGTGTGTGGCCCGGCGTGTGGATGACCTCGAGGCCACCCAGCACCGGCACGACGTCCCCGTCCCGGACCGGGACGACCTGGGCCGGCGTGCGCGCGAGGTAGGCGAACAGCCGGCCGCGGGTCGGGCGCCGGACCGCCTCCCCGAGGGTGACACGGAGCGCGTCGAAGTCGGCCTGATGCATGAGAACGTCGACGCGGTCGCCCGCCAGCTCGCGGGCCCCGCCGACGTGGTCCGGGTGGCCGTGCGTGCAGATGATGCGCGTCAGATCATCGAGCGAACGCCCCAGGCCCGCGAGAAATCGCCCCAGCAGAGCACCGGAGCCCGGCAGGCCCGCGTCGATGAGCGTGAGGCGATCCTCGGCGATGAGATGCCCGAGCGAACCCAGGAGCGAGACGGCGTACACGTCGCGCGCGATCATCACTGCGGATGCTCCATGACCGCTCCCTCAGTCGTGGCGCCGCTCCCCGCGCGCTCCACGACCGGAGCATATCCGCTCATACCGGCTACCGCGAGAGGGCAGCGGCTACTGCGGCTCGACGATGCGAATGATCACGTGGTACGCCAGTCGATCATCAGGGCCTGAGCCTATGTTGGGTTTGTCTCCGGCACGTCTCAGCCTCCGCCCAGGAGCGCGGCGGCGTGGTCGGCAGCGTCGCGCTCATCGTCCGTCAGATGGTGTCGCCGGTCGTGGCTCGAGTGCTTGGCGAAGCGCTCCAGTCGGTGCCGGATGTCCCGCACCCGGGCGTCCTGGAGCCGCTCGATGCGGTCCCAGCTTTCACCGGCGGGACGATGAACGATGAGGGCGACGAGGTGGTCGAGGCAGAGCGGGGCGCGCGCGATCGCCTCTCCCCAGGCCTCGTCCGTGGCGAGACGATGGAGGCTCGGTATCGCCGATGCGAGCGACTCTTCCTCGACACGGCAGACGGGGCAGGCCGGAGCTCGGGCGGCCTCACTGGCGCGCTTCGGTCGAGTCCTCGAGCCGGAGCCCATCACAGCATCGAGCTCGCGTCCGCGGATGGCCAGAACGGCCCCGAGCAGGATCGACGCGCCGAGCGTGCCGCCCGACTCGGCCCGATTCACGGCCAGGATCTGGCGCGTGTGCGGCTGGCAAAAACCACGCGACCGGTCCAGCTCCCGACGGAATCCCACGTCGACCACGCTCTCGTACAGGAAGGCACGGATGTAGGCGGCGGCCGACCGGGAGCGCTGCCCGCAGAGGGGACAGCCGGGCCCGTCGAACAGCTCGGCCAGCTTGACGTCGGCGAGGCTGCGAGCCGGGAGCTCGGGGCTGGGCACGGCTGCTCCCCGGTTACTCCGCCTCGAGCACGAAGAGGCGGGACCAGAAGTCGCCGCGCTGGGCGGCCTCGTCGCGGCTCGCCACGAGCAGCAGGCCCGCATGCATGAGCTCGTCACCGCCGCGCACGCCCTCGTTGGCACGCGCCATGGCATCGGCACCCGCCGGCCAGGCGGAGACGCGATATGCGAGACGCCGGTCGAGGCCACGCAGGCGGAGCCGGTCGGGGCCGGGCACGGCCCGGCTGAGGACCCGGTAGAAGCCGACGATGCCCCGGCGGGCATCGTCGGAGATGGCCATCCAGGCCGTGTCGTTGCCGTCCCCCTCGAAGGGGCTGCGCAGGCGCACGAACCGTCCGCGCTGCAGCACCTCGCGGTGGGCCTTGTAGAACGCGACCTGCTCGCGGATGTCGCGGCGCTCGTCGTCGGTCAGGGCGGTCGTATCGAGCTCGTAGCCGAAGACGCCGAAGAACGCGACGGCGGCTCGCGTGGTGAGCGGCGTGATCCGACCGACCTGGTGATTCGGCACGGCCGAGACGTGCGCGCCCATCGAGCTCAGGGGGTAGGCCAGGGACGTCCCCCACTGGATGGCGAGGCGCTCGATCGCGTCCGTCTGGTCGCTCGTCCAGGCCTGCGGGGCATACGCGAGTAGCCCCGGGTCGAACCGGCCGCCGCCACCCGCACAAGACTCGAACAGGATGTCAGGGAAGGCCTGCGTGAGTCGCTCGTACAGCGCGTAGACGCCGAGGATGTAGCGGTGGAAGAACTCGCCCTGGCGCTCCGGCGGCAGGGCGAGCGAATAAGGCTCGGTGATGTAGCGATTCATATCCCATTTAACGTACGAGATCGGCGCCGCACCCAGCACATCCGACAGCACCGCGAAGAGGTGATCCACGATCTCCGGGCGGGACATGTCCAGGACGTACTGCTGGCGACCCTCCGTCCGCGCCCGGCCGGGGACCCCGATCGCCCAGTCCGGGTGCGCCGCGAAGAGCTCGCTGCGCTCGCTGACCATCTCGGGCTCGATCCACAGGCCGAAGCGCAGCCCGAACGCCTCGACCCGCCGGGCGAGGCCGTCGATGCCGTTGGGGAGCTTGCGGCGGTCGACGAACCAGTCGCCCAGCGACGAGTCGTCGCTGTCGCGCCGGCCGAACCAGCCGTCGTCCAGGACGAACAGCTCGATGCCCAGGTCGGCGGCCACGGAGGCCACCGCCAGCAGGCGCTCCTCGGTGAAGTCGAAGTAGGTCCCCTCCCAGTTGTTGACGAGGACCGGCCGCGGCCGATCGCGCCAGGCTCCGCGCGCCAGGCGCTCCCGGTAGAGTCGGTGGTAGGCATCGCTGAGCGCGCCGAGGCCCGCGTCCGAGTAGACGATGACCGCCTCCGGCGTGGCGAACTCGTCGCCCGGCTCCAGGATCCAGGCGAAGGTGTCCGGGTCGATCCCCACGCGGACCCGCGCCGTTCCGAACGGCTCGACCTCCGCCTCGGCCAGGAAGTTGCCCGAGTAGACGAGGCTGAATCCGATCGCCTCCCCGTACTCCTCTGCCGTGTTACCACGCCGAAGGGCGAGGAACGGGTTGTGCTGGTGGCCGGAGGAGCCCCGCGAGCTCGAGATCGACTGGCGGCCGAGCTCGAGGCGCCGAACCCGGACGTGCCGCTCCCGCGCCCACGTTCCGCTCAGGTGGACGAGGTCCCAGTGCGCGTCCGGCAGGTCCAGGCTGGCGCTCATCGCGCAGCGCAGCCGGAGGCCGACAGTTCCGGCGTTGCGGATTCGGGCGCTTCGGGCCACCGCCGGAACGTCCCGGAAGATCGTGTACGACAGCGTGACGGCGATTCCGGTCGGACCGTCGAGGAGATCGACCTCGAGGGTGGCCGCCTCGTCGTCGTCCTCGACGTATGTGGCCGGCAGGCCGGTGGCCGCGGGCTTGCCGCGCACGACCCGATGGCCCACGTAGCCCAGGTCGAGCACGGTTGAGCCATCCGAATGCTCGACGGCGAAGGCCGGAACTCGGTAGTCGCCGCCGCCGGCCGTCGGGTACTCGAGCGCGACAGGATCCCCAAGGCGGTTGGAGAACCCGCGGAACTCGTCAGGGACGAGGTGGCGATATGACCGCCCGCGAGCCAGCGCCGGCCCGACGTAGATCTGTCCGAGCGCCCCGTTCTCCAGGACCGCCATCACGTAGCTGATCCGGTCGTTGCGGAGGTGGAGCTCACGGGTCGATTCGGTCCAGTCGATCGACGCCGGCGCGGCCGCTCGTTGCTGTGCCGGCGCGACGGTCACCCGGCCCCCAGCGGCTGCAACGACCACGACCAGCGGTACCGGCCGGGACCGACGAGGTACTGCGGCAACGTGTCCGGGCCGCAGCTCGCCGTGCCCAGGCCACGATGGGCCGCATCCAGGTGGACGACCACCTCCGGTCGGGGGACGAGGTCGACGTCGTGGGTCGTGGTGGCCAGGTCCGTCGCCCGGAAATGCGAGACAGAGATCTGCCGTGGCTCGTCCATGGCAAGCCGGAGGCCTCGGGCGTGACCGTCGGTCAGCTCCAGCCACCGAACTTCTGCCCGACCGGCGTTCTCCTGCGGGCGGACGTAGGGCACGTAGAGGTCGGTCGCCGTCGACTGCCAGCGGCCCACGGCCGCGCCCCGCTTGCGGTCGGGGTAGCTCTCGTGCGGGCCGCGCCCGAACCATTCCGCCCGCTCCAGGCCCGGGACGACCTCCAGCACGGTGCCGACGCGAGCCAGATCGGCGAGCTCATCGGGGATCGTCGTGTCTTCATCGACCCGGACGCCGCCGCCTGCGAGGGCGGTGAATCGCTGCTCGTGCTGGATCGTGACCCCGGCGGCGGTGCGCACCTCCGTCCGGACGACGACTGTCGGCCCATATCGCTCAATGGATTCGACGCTGCGTTCCAACCGGTTCAGCCCCCACGAGGCCCACCGCTCGGCCATCCCGCCAATCCGGTCGTTGTCGGTCGGCGCCCGCCACAGGGACAGGGAAGGTGGCGCCGCGAGCAGCGGGTGAACGAGGCGGCCCGCCTCGTCCAGGTCGACCGCAGCGCCGGACGGTGACGCCGGGTCCGATAGAGCGGGACGAGCGCGGACCGCGAGCGGGAACTGGGCCCAGCAGATGGCAAAGCCGGCCGGTGCCCACGTCTCCTCGCCTGCCGTCTCGAAGCGGATCGTCAGCCAGGCCTCCGTCCCATTGGCCGTCGAGGGCGCGGTCCAGCCGGTCAGCTCCGCTAGACCACGCTCGTCCGGGCCGAGTGCGGGCAGGCGCACGTCGCCGGCTCCCACGATCTCATTGTCCGCGGCGACCTCCCAGCGAGCGCGGAGCCATGTCGCATCTCGCCAGGCCAGCCGGTTGTGGACCTCCACTCGGCCCTGCGACAGGAGCTCATCGTCGGCACGAACCGCGACGGGCGCCGCCAGCTGCTTGTGCTCCCAGAGCGCCGGCTTGGGCGTCCGGTCGGGCCAGACCAGCCCGTCGATGCAGAAGTTGCCGTCGTTTGGCTCGTCGCCGAAGTCTCCGCCGTACGCCCAGCGCGTGCGTCCACCGGCCAGCTCCTGGACGAGGCCATGGTCCCACCACTCCCAGATGAAGCCGCCCTGCAGCCCGGGTGTCGACTCGATCGCGTCCCAGTACTCGGCCAGCGTCCCGTTGCTGTTGCCCATTGCGTGCGAGTACTCGCACATGATCAGCGGATGCCGCTGGTCCCCCGAGCGGGCATGGGCCACGATCGCCGAGATGTCCGGGTACATCGGGCAGGTGATGTCGCTCACGCCCTGGTCGCTCGCCCAGTCGAAGCGGATCGCGCCCTCGTAGTGCAGCGGGCGGGACGGGTCGTGGCGACGAACCCAGGCGGCCGCGGCGTCGTGGTTGGCCCCATAGCCCGACTCGTTGCCGAGCGACCAGAGGATCACCGAGGGGTGGTTCTTGTCGCGCTCCACCAT
>DASPWU010000145.1:0-10004 GCA_035637675.1 Candidatus Limnocylindria bacterium
CCGATGCCGGTCCGGTCCGCCGTGTAGCCCTTGGCCTCGAGCGCCTGGGCGTAGATCTCAGCCATGAGCTTGGCTTCGTAGAAGCCGTCGGAACCGATCTTGATCGTGGGCTTGCTGCCCCCACCCGTCGTACAGGCGCTCAAGAGCACCAGTAACGACGCCCCAAGGGCGAGCACGCGGTTTAGCCGCATGGGTCTGCCTCCTCTATGTTTTCGCGCTGCCAGGAGGGCCGCGCCGGGCCGGCCGACTATAGCAGCGGCGCTCGGATGGGGCCTGTCATGAACTCCGCAGCCCGACTGGATCCCGGCGG
The DNA here is from genome assembly GCA_035637675.1 of Candidatus Limnocylindria bacterium. Classification (GTDB taxonomy): domain Bacteria; phylum Chloroflexota; class Limnocylindria; order Limnocylindrales; family CSP1-4; genus C-114. The sequence continues at coordinate 311 of DASPWU010000145.1, forward strand.
GCTACGGCGCGGCCGCCGTTGATGGCTCCGCTCGGCGCAGTCCCGGTGACGTGAGGACACGCTGGAGGATCGACAGCGAGGCCTCGGCGCCAAGGGCGAGTATCGCGACGAGAATCACGCCTCCGAAGAGCTTCCCGTTGTCGTTCTGGGCGACGCCGTCCACGATGTACCGGCCCAGGCCGCCGAACGCGTAGATCGCGCCCAGCGTCGCCGTGGCGATGACCTGGACCGCCGCGGACCTGATCCCTGCGAACAGCACGGGCATGGCGACCGGGATCTCCACTCCCCCCAGGATCTCTCGTTCGCGCAGACCCATCCCGCGGGCCGATTCCACGAGATCGCGATCCACCTCGGCGATCCCCGTGTAGGCATTCACCAGGATCGGCGGGATCGCCAGGACGACCATGCCGATCACCGTCGGATAGAGGCTGAACCCGAGCTCCGGATCGAGAGCCTGCGTGAACGGCACGACGATGCCGATCGCGGCCAGCGATGGAATGGCCCGTCCCAGGTTGGCGAGATTGATCGCGAAGCTCGCTCCCCGTCCGGTATGGCCGATCGCCAGGCCGATGGGCAGCGCGATGGCGCCGGCGATCAGCAGCGATGCCGCCGAGATGCCCACGTGCTCGAGGAGCCGGATGGGAATCCCATCGGGTCCGCTCCAGGTAGCCGGGTTCGCGAACCAGGCCGCAACCTTGGCGAGGAGGTCCATCAGGTGGCGGCCTCCGGGAGAAGCGGTTGGGCTACCCGCTTCGACCACGGTGTGAGCAGCCGCTGGACGCGCGAGAAGAGGACGTCGGCAAGGACCGCCAGGAGGATCGAGGGGATCGCGCCCACGAGCACCTCGGTCAGGAAGAAGGGCCGCTCCTTGATGAAGAAGCCCAGGCCGCCGAACGTGTCGCTGACGACGGCCGTGATCGTGACCAGCCCGATCGTCGACACGCTCGCCAACCGCAGTCCCGCCACGATCAACGGAACAGCGAGCGGGAGCTCGATTCGAATGAGGCGCTCGCGGCGGGTGTAGCCCATGCCGGTGGCGGCCTCCAGCACGTCGGCCGGGACTCCGTCGAAGCCAGCCACGATGTTCCGCACCAGGATCACGAGCGTGTACATGACCAGCGGGATCTCAACCGTCAGGATCGAGAAGCCCGTGATGGCGATGAAGGCCGAGAAGACGGCCAGGCTCGGAATCGTGTACAGGATCCCGGCGATGCCCGAGATCGGCGGATAGGCGCTCCGCCACCGGATGGCCACGAGAGCGAGCGCGAAGGAGATCGCGAACCCGACCGCCAGGGCGATGCCGGCGAGCTGGATGTGCTGGATGGTCCGGGCAACGATGGCGCCAAAGTGATCGGCGATCCAGCCCCAATCGAGCATCAGGCGCGAACCGCCGCCGCGGCCGTCTCCTCGGCCGGCACTGGTCGGTCGCGATCGACGTCGCGGACGTCCTCACGGAACCAATCGAAGATCATGCCAGACGTCACAAGCCCCTGGACCTTGCCGTTTCGGTCGACGAGGATGCCCGCTTGGACGTCCGCGTCGAGGAGCAGCGAGAGGGCGTCCTTGAGGGTCGTCCGCTTGTTCAGGAGCGGCGACGTGGCCGTCGCACGGTCGGCCTTCAGGACGCCGTCGGCCGGGATCTCATGTTGATCGAGCCAGCCGATCGGGCGATCCGCCTCGTCGACGAGCAGCAGGTACGGAAACGGGTCGGCCTTCATCCGCTCGCGAGCCTGCCCCGCAGGATCGCCTGGACGGGCGGTGACCGGCGGCCGGATCGGCAGGTCAGCCACGCGGGCCAGCGACAGGCGCTTGAGGCCGCGGTCGGTTCCCACGAACTGAGCCACGAACTCCGATGACGGATTGGTCAGGATCTCGGTTGGTGGGCCGAACTGGGCGAGGATCCCGCCGGTCTGCATGACCGCCACGAGGTCGCCCATCTTGATCGCCTCGTCGATGTCGTGGGTCACGAACAGGATCGTCTTGGCCAGATCCTCCTGGAGACGGAGGAACTCGTTCTGGAGCCGCTCCCGGACGATCGGATCCACGGCCCCGAAGGGTTCGTCCATGAGCATGATCGGCGGGTCGGCGGCCAGGGCTCGCGCCACGCCCACCCGCTGGCGTTCACCGCCCGAGAGCTGTGATGGATAGCGCGGCCGATATCGGCCTGGGTCGAGCCCCACGAGACCGAGCAACTCGTCGGCGCGTTCCTGCTGGCGGGCCTTCGGCCAGCCCAGCAGCCGCGGCACGGTGGCCACGTTGTCGGCGATCGTCTGGTGCGGGAAGAGGCCAACCTGCTGGATGACGTAGCCGATGCTCCGCCGGAGCTCGTTCACGTCGCGCGTGGCGGCATCCACCCCGTCGATCAGGATCTGGCCGCTGGTGGGCTCGATGAGTCGGTTGACCATCTTGAGCGAGGTGGTCTTGCCGCAGCCTGAGGGCCCAACGAGGACGCAGATCTTGCCCGCCGGAACCGTCAGCGAGAGGTCGTTGACTGCCCCCGGCGTGCGGCTCGACGAGCCACCCGCGCCACGGTCGTAGCGCTTGGTGACGTGCCGGAACTCGACGGTCGCGGCGGTGGAGGCTCGCTCGGGCATGGTGGGCGAACGGTACCCGAGATGGTCAGGAGCCGGATGCGTCCCCGGGCCGATGAGCGACCGATCAGACTCGGCTGCCTGCGACGAGAGGCTTCACCTCGCCGACGAAGCGCTCCAGCGTCTCCACGTCGTACGGCGCGGGCTGCTCGGAGATCACTGTCCGGAAGCCCAGATCGATATACGGCGCCAGCCGGTCGGCGATCTGCTCCGGGGTCCCGTTCCAGAAGGTGCTGTCCTCCTCGACGCGGGACATGGGGGTCCGGTTGTGCTCCATGTTGGCCTTCCAGACGCGATCCGCCTCGGCCTCGGAATCCCGGATGGTCAGCTTGACGCCAAGGGTGAACTCGATCTCGGCCGGATCGCGGCCCACGTCCTCGCAGTGCTGGCGAAGGACGTCCACCTTGTGGGCCATCATGTCGACCGGGCCCATCCCGTTCCACATGTCGGCGTACCGGGCAACGGTCCGCAGGGTCTTCTTCTCGCCCGAACCGCCGATCATGATCGGCAGGTGACGCTGGACGGGCGGCGGCAGCTGGCGAAGGTCGTCGAACGCGTACCTGCCACCGGGCTCGGACGTGACCGACCCACCGTCGAGGACCGTGCGCATCGCACCGACCGCCTCGTCGAGCCAGGTGAGGCGCTGGCCCGGGCTCGCGCCGAACTCGATGCCGTGCGCCCTGTGCTCCAGCTCGAACCAGGCGCCGCCGATGCCGAGGATCGCCCGCCCGCCACTGATGTGATCGAGGGTCGCCGCCATCTTGGCGACCACGCCCGGATTGCGAAACGTGTTCGCTCCGACCAGCAGGCCGAGCCGCGTCTGCTCGGTGGCCCCGGCCCACCCGGCGAGGGTCGTCCAGCCCTCGAAGATCGACTGGTACGGATCGCCGAAGATCGAATAGAGGTGGTCCCAGGTCCAGAGGTGGTCGTAGCCCAGCCGATCGACGCGGCGGGCGCCGTCGAGCATCTCCGGCCAACTGGCCGCCTGGCTCCACAGGAGGATTCCGAGCTTCAGATCGGTCATGGTGGGCATGTCTCCCATGGTCGTTCTCAACGTGCATAGGATGCGGCAGGCGGCCGCTTCTCGTCACGGCAGAAGGCCCGCGCTCGCGGCGGAAGACACGCGGCCACGACAGACCCCGCGAGATCGCGGCAGAAGCCACGGTCAGATACGAGCAGGGTTCGTGGGAAGAACGGCGCTGGCTCGTTCTCGTGTCACTTACGAATGTGGTTCGTGGCGCTCGATGGAATCCGGCCCTTCTGCGCCATTTACGAACCCGTTCGTGCCTGGCAGGAGCGGGATCCTGGGCTCGTGCCATCAACGAACCAGGCTCGTAAACAGGCAGAACTGATGCCCCGTCGGGCACAGGATGAGCCGGTCAGCTGCCTCGATATTGTCCGTCGGGGCGCCCCCCACGAAGGTCGCTCGTATGTGACCCTGGCGAAGAGCCCGGCGGAAGGGGCCCGGCCCCGCGGCCGATTCTCGTCAGGCGTTGTCGAGCTCGCGAGAGACGGCACGAAGGATGAAGCGTGCCGCCTCGGGGCTCTTGCCGCCAAGCTTCTGGCCATCGTCCTGCTCGAGGGCCGCGCTGAGGTCGGCGAGCATCGCGTCCAACGGGCGTGTCCTTACGAGCGCGCCCGAGTCGAACGCGGCCTCGAGGCGCTCCGCTGCCCGGCGGGCGTTGTCCACCGCGTGGCCCTTCGCCTCGATGATCGCCCGGAATTCCGCGCGAGCGGCCTCGGCCCGGGGACCGGTGGAGGGCACCTCAGGCCTGGCTTCGAAGAGCCGGGCCCTGGCTCGCCGGTGCCTCGGCGGCAGGTGCTGCGCCGCGGCTCGCCGGTGCCTCCGCGGCAGGTGCTGCGCCGCGGCTCGCCGGTCCCTCCGCGGCAGGTACTGCGCCGCCGCTCGCGGGTGCCTCGGCGGCAAGGGCTGCGCCGCCGCTCGCCGGTACCTCCGCGGCCGGGGCTGTGCGACGGTTCGCCCGGCCGCGTCCTCGCGTCGTCCCCCCGTCGACCTCAACGACCCCGCGGCTCGCCCGGATCGCCCGCCATTCGGACTCGAGGATGCTCATCGCGACCTCGTCCCAGTAGCGGCCGTCGCGCCAGATCGCCTCGCGCGCGCGTCCCTCTACCTTGAAGCCCACCTTGCGATAGGAACGAATCGCACGCTCGTTGAAGGCGAACACGGTCAGGCCCACGCGGTGCAGGCCGAGTGCTCCGAATGCATGGTCGAGCATGAGGCGAGTCGCCTCCGTGCCATAACCCTGGCCCCAGCAGTCCTTCTCGCCGATCGTGATGTGGTACAGGCCCGAGCCGTTGTCGCCGTCGAGCTGGCTGAACGCGCAGGACCCGATCAGCCGGTTGGAAGTCCGGAGATGGACCGCCAGCGTCAGGGAGTCCAGCCCGATGACCCGCGCGGTGAAGAACCGATCGATCTCATCGGGGCGCATGGGACCGTCCTGATAGCGCGTCAACCGGGCCACGTCGGGATCGCCGTACCATCGGCGAAACGCCTCGAGGTTCTCCGGCGCGTGGCGCCGCAGGACGACGAGGTCGCCCGTCAGCGCCTCCGGAAACCACGTCTGCAGGGGCATTCTGGGGACGGTATACCATCCGCGCCATGCGCCGCTGGAGCGAGGTCGCCGAGCGCGTGGCCGCCACCACGCGGACCTCGGAGAAGACCCGCCTGCTCGCCGACGAGCTGCGCGGCCTGTCCGAGGCGGAGCTGCCGGTGGCGGCGATCTTCTGGACGGGGCGGCCGTTTCCAGAGGCGGACATCCGTGCCACCGGCCTTGGCTGGGCGGCGATTGCCGCTGCGGTGTCGCGGGTCGCCGGCGTCGAGCCCGCCGCCGTGTCGGCCGCCTATGACCGCTTCTCGGACCTGGGCCGCGCGGTCGCCGACGTCCTCGCCGCGAGGCCGGACACTCCAGACCCGGCAGCGTCACCGACGCTCGCCGAGGTGGCCGAGACGTTCCTCGAGATCCAGGCTGCCGCCGGCCCGGCGGCCAAGGCGGCCCGCTTCGAGGCACTGCTGCGTCGCTGTGACCCGCTCACCGCCCAATACGTCGTCAAGGTACTGACGGGCGAGCTCCGGATCGGCCTTCGCGAGGGACTCCTGGAGTCGGCCCTGGCCCAGGCGTTCGAGCGGCCGGTGGAGGCGGTCAAGCGGGCCGGGATGCTCGTCGGTGACGTGGGTGCGACCGCGGTCCTCGCTCGCGAGGGCCGGCTCGGCGAGGCCGCGCCACGGCTGTTCCATCCGCTCAAGTTCATGCTCGCCTCGCCGGCCGAGGACGCCGGCGAGATCCTGCGGCGGCTGGGCCCCACCGTCTGGGTGGAGGACAAATACGACGGGATCAGGACGCAGCTTCACCGGCGTGGCCCGGACGTCCGCCTCTACAGTCGCGACCTGAACGACATCTCGGGTGGCTATCCCGAAGTGGTGGAGGGCGCCAGAGACCTGCCCTGGGACGGGATCCTCGACGGCGAGCTGCTCGCCTGGCGCGATGGCGCGGTCCTGCCATTTCTCGTCCTCCAGGGCCGCCTCGGACGGAAGCGACCGACGGCCGAGATCCTGGCCCAGGTGCCGGTGATCTTCGTGGCCTGGGACGCGCTCGTGCTGGGCCCACGTGACGGCGAGCTGGAGCCGCTGCTGGAGCTGCCGCTGGTCGAGCGCAGGCGCCGGCTCGAGGCACTCGGCCTGCCGCTCGCGGAGGACGGCGGCCCGTTTGCGCTGTCGCACCTGGATACCGTCGATTCCGTGGAGAGCCTGGAGACCGAGTTCGCAGCGGCCCGCGCGCGTCGCAACGAGGGCCTCATGGTCAAGGACCCCCAGAGCCGCTATACGCCCGGCCGCCGCGGCCTCGGCTGGTTGAAGATGAAGAAGGCAATGGCCACCATCGACTGCGTAGTCGTGGGTGTTGAGGTCGGCCACGGCAAGCGCCACGGCGTCCTGTCCGACTACACGTTCGCCGTCAGGGACGAAGCCGGCGACCGTCTCGTCACGATCGGCAAAGCGTACACAGGGCTGAGTGACGCGGAGATCGCCGAGATGACCCGATGGTTCGAGGAGCACACGATCGCGCGGTTCGGGCGCTACCGCCAGGTCGAGCCGACGGTCGTGGTCGAGGTCGCCTTTGACGTCATCATGCGTTCGGGCCGGCACCAGTCTGGCTTCGCCCTGCGCTTTCCACGCATCGTTCGGCTCCGTCCGGACAAGTCGCCCGCTGAGATCGACAGCCTGACGACGGTCGAGCGGCTCTTCGAGGGCCTCCAGTCGGGCGCTGAGCACCTGGTGACTGCGGGCGCCAGACGATAGTCCCGATCGGCCCCGTGGCGGCTCCCCGTGGCCCCCTCCAGAGCGTATCCTTCCGGCCATGTTCGCTCAGGCCGCCGATCAGCTCGTCCAGGTCACCCTGTACACAGACTCGCACATCGTGCGGGGCACCGTCCGTACTCACCAGCGTCGCATTTCGGACATCCTCAATCGCGCCGAGGAGCCGTACATCGTCATGGCGAACGTGTCGATGGACGATTGGGGCTCGCGGGCCCAGCCGATGCGCGCCGAGTACGCCCAGGTCAACCTGGGGGCGGTCCTCTTCGCGGTCGGCGACACCGCGGTCGAGCCGACGCCGGAGCTGCGCACCGTCAAGATCTCCGAGCAGGCCTTCATCTCGGTGCCGCCGTTCAAGATCGTCGGCAAGATCTACCTCCTTCCGGAGCGTGACCTGCGCGAGGCGCTGGGCGAGCTGACCGGCGCCTTCATCCCGGTCACGGAGGCCAGCTTCTGGTCCGACACGGTCGGTGAAGCGAGGCAATCGGCGATGATGGTCGCCTTCAATCACACTCGAGCCCAGATCCTGGCCCCGCACCGCGAGGTCGACCCATGGGAAGGCCTGTCGCGCGCGCCGGAGCCCGCCACCAGCGAGGCGGCGGACGGCGGCTGGGGCTGACCCAGAAGAGGGATCAGCCCGGGTCAACGGTCGACGGGCAGGTCCAGCCGGTCGCCCCACTCGGCCCAGCCGCCATCGTAGACGGCGACGTCGTCGTGACCCACCAGCGTCAGGACGAAGGCGAGCTTGGCCGCTGCAACCCCCGACCCGTCGTAGCAGACCATCCGCCGGCCGCGTGTGACGTTCGCCCGTAACAGGAGCGAACGAAGCTCATCGCCGCTGCGGAATCGGCCGGTGCCGGGAGCGCTCATCGCAGCGACAGGAACGTTGACGGCGCCCGGAATGTGGCCCAGCCGGCGGGCGTTGCCCTCCAGGCCGCGATACTCGGCCGGAGCCCTGGCGTCCAGCAGGGAGATCTCCGGCGAGCCGAGCAGGCCGCGCACGTCGGACGTGCTCAGCCGGAGGCGAAGCATCGAGCGGGGCGTGAAGGCGGCGGCGGTTGGCGTGCTCTGGGCGTTCGAGATGGGGCGCCCCTCGCCCACCCAGGCGCCGTATCCGCCGTCGAGGAGGCGTGCCGACTCGAAGCCGTAGACCCGCAGGCTCCACCAGACCCGGGAGGCGAACAGCGAGGCAGAGTCGTCGTAGAGGACCACTGTCGTGCCGTCGCCCACGCCGGCGCGGCCCAGGGCGGAGGCGAACTGCTCCGGTCCGGCCAGCGTGAAAAGCCCGGCCGGGTCGTCCGCGTCGACGAGGTCGGTCGCCCAATCGAGGTGGACCGCTCCGGGAATGTGGCCGGTCATGTGGGTGGCCCGGCCCGTGCCGTCGGGGCGCCAGCGGACGTCGAGCACGCGAAGCTCCGGACGGCCCAGATTGTCGCCCAGCCATTCAGGGCTGACGAGGAGCTCGGGACGGGTATAGCCGCTCATCTGTAGCGGATCATCGCGAACCGGGGCGGGAGGCCATGCTGGCTATGATACGGAGCCGTGGTCTCCCCCTTCCTGCCCGACGACGAGAAGCTGGCGGCCATCCGTCAGGCACTGCCGGCTCTGAGCGCGGGGATCTACCTCAACACCGGCTCGGCGGGACCGCTGCCCCGGGAGACCGCCAAAGCCATGGCCGACCTCGCCGAGTACGAGCTGACGGTCGGCAGGGGTGCCCCCGATTATCACCTCCAGGCGATCGAGCGGATGGCCGAGGCCCGGGCGGCGGTGGCCGCGATCCTGACCGCGGACGTGGACACGGTCGCCCTGACCCACTCCACGACCGATGGCATGAACGCCGCGGCCTGGGGCCTGGACTGGCGTCCCGGCGACCGGGCGGTGACGTCCAACCTCGAACACGCGGGGGGCATGGCTCCGCTGCTCGCGCTTCGCGATCGGCTCGGGGTGGATCTCCGAGTCGTCGATGTCGGCGACGGCGGTGACGACGAGCGGATCGTCGCGGCGTTCGAGGCGGCCATCGACGTGAGGACTCGCCTCGTGGCCATCTCACACGTCGCCTGGACGACCGGCGCCATCCTGCCCGTCGGCGAGATTGCCGAGATCGCTCATCGGGCCGGAGCGTTCGTCCTCGTCGACGGAGCCCAGGCCGCGGGGGCCATTCCGGTCGACGTTTCGGAGCTGGCCGCCGATGCGTACGCCGTCGGGGCCCAGAAGTGGCTGCTCGGCCCGGAGGGCATGGGGGCGCTGTGGGTCGCGCCATGGGCAGCGGACCGGCTGCGGCCCACCTTCGCCGGCTATTTCGGCTTCGACCAACCGGGTACCCGGCTGCCGTACCGGCCGTTCGCCGATGCACGCCGCTTCGAATGGGGCAACTACCATCGGCCGTCCGTGCTCGGCTTCGCCCGCAGCTGCGGCTGGCTGGCGATGTTCGTGGGGCTCGACTACGTCTACCGGCGAGGCGCCGCGCTGGGCCGGCGAACGGCCGATGCGCTCGCGGCGATCGGGGGCGTCGAGGTCATCTCGCCGCGGGACAAGCTGGGTCCACTGGTCACGTTCCGGATCGCCGGCTGGCCCGCCGACGAAGCTTTGGACGAGCTTGGCCGCCGCGCGTTCGCGATCGCCAGGACCGTTCCCGACACCGACCGGTTGCGCTTGAGCGTCGGCTTCTTCAACACGGAGGCCGAGCTGGACCGGGTGGCGGCGATCGTCGCCGAGCTCGCCGCGCACACGCCACAGACGCTGCCCCCGCGGCCGTCGCTGACGATCCTTGGCG
>DASPWU010000146.1:0-7069 GCA_035637675.1 Candidatus Limnocylindria bacterium
CGAGGAGAGCGGGGGCATCGAGGCTCGGTTCGATTCGCACGGCGGGCAGACGACGCTCCACGTCGAGAGCGTCGAGTCCGACGGTTCGCCCCGGGACTTCTTCGCCACCACCGCCACGGTCGTCGGGCCCAGCCTCTCCCCTGTCCAGGTGACGCTCCCGCAGGTCGCGCCGGGCGTGTACGAAACGTCGCTCGGCGAGATCGACTCCGGTGCATACGCGATACGCCTGAGCCAGATCCGCCCGGGTTCCTCGCCGATCGCTCGGACCGTCGGCCTGGTGGCGCCGAGCGCCGCGGAATATCGCTCACTCGGCGCGAACCAGCCGTTCCTGGCGGCCCTCCGGGCGGCAACCGGCGGCGCAGTCGTGGACGATCCGGCGGCCGTCTGGCGCCACGACCTGGCCTCGACGAGCTCCTTCAGCGACCTCTGGCCGGCCCTTCTCGTCCTCGCGCTGCTGCTCTGGCCTATCGACATCGCCCTGCGGCGCGTGTCGGTGGGCAGCCGCGAGCTGGCAGGCGCCAGGGCGTGGCTGCGGGGCGGCTGGCGCGCAAGGCGGGCCGCCGGCCTCCGCTCGGCCGCGGTGAGCGGGATGCTGGCCGCTCGCGAGCGGGCGGCCGGCGCCGGAGCACGTGCCGCTCTGCTGCGCCGGGACGATGAGCCCGTAATCCCGGCGCCGGTGCTGGCCCAACCGACCCCGGTCCCTCCGGCGGCGACCGAGCCCGCGGCCACCTCTCCGGCGGCCGCCTCTCCTGAGGGTGCTCCATCGTCGCCGCCCGACACTCAGCCCGTCGACACGATAGCCCGCCTGCGAGAGGCCAAGCGCCGGGCCCGCGAGCGCTGAGTCGGGCCCTTGCTCCAGCGAGAATCAAACGGGGATGGACATACCCGTTACGATCGGCTGGTCATCATCCGCGGCCATGCCGGTATCTGCCCGCGCCGGAAGACCAGGGGGGCCGCGATCGCAGCTACTCAGAGGGAGTTTCTTCGGCATGGCCATGGACACCGAATCGCGCGCATCGCGGCGCAACATCCTTGCCGCCGCCCTTGGCGGGCTGGGAGGCCTCCTCGCGGGCCGGTTGGGAAGCCCGGAATCTGCAGCGGCCAACACCGGCGGTAATGCGATTCTCGGGCAGGCAAACACGGCAGATGCCCCGACATCGTTCGAAAACACTACTGACGGGCCTGGGCTGCCTTCGTTGGTTGGCCGACACTCCGCGTACGGAACCGGTGTCCAAGGCTCCTCGGTGGGCGGAATGGGCGTAGTCGCCGAATCGCTCAATCACCCCGGCGTCTGGGCGCGTAGCACCAGCACTGACCTGAGCACAGGCGGCGACTTTTCGTACAGGACGGGCGTGGTCGCCACCGCTGGGGACAACGCGCTCCAGGCCACAAACACCGACGAGACGGGCGTCTACGGCTTCTCGGACATATCGCCGAACTCGGTTGGCGTCTGGGGAGACTCGATCGACGGTATCGGCGTCGTCGGCACCGGCGAGTATGGGATCGTCGGCGCCGGTCCGGTAGGGGTGCGCGCGATCGGCGCCACTGCGCTGTGGACAACCGGCAAGCTCGTGTTCCAAGGTCGTTCCGGCCGCGCAACCGTGACAGCGGGTCACTACTACAAGGACGTCGCGATCGTCGGCATGACGACCACGGCGAGTGTGATCGCGACGCTTCGGACCCGCAAGCCGGGCTACTACATCGCGGCCGTCGTCTCACACAACGGCAAGCTCCGTCTGTTCCTGAACAAAACCGCGACGTCGAACATCGGCTTCAACTATCTCGTGCTGAACTAGGCCGGCGAGACGATGAACCCAAAGCCCGATCTGAGGCGGTTTCCTCGCTCCCTGTCCCATCCTGATCCCCTCTCCGAACGGCAGCGGGAACGCATCGTTGCCCGGCGGATAGCGCTCAGCGGGTCTTCGAAGCGACACGAGAACGAGCTCCTGCCGGAGCAGCTGGAGGCACGCGATCGCGCCCGGCTCAGGGCCCTCCAGAAACGGCAGGGCCGCGGCTGACCCGCCCGGCAGCAAGACAACCGCGCCGGCGGCCACCTGACGGTCGACCCCATCCGATCGGAGCATGCCCGCCGGCCACAATCGGCAGATGGGATTCGGACCAATGGAGCGGACAACAAGGGTTGGAGGATTCGACACGTGAACGGACCAGATCGCAGCCCAGGAGGCCGTCATAACGCGAGGCGACTTGCCGCGGCAACCATCATCGCTTTGATGGCGTTTACCCAGGCCATTCCGCTCGTGACGGCGACAGGCGCGGCGCGTTTGCACGGCTTCGCCGCCGGCCACGGTGCCTCGAAGCAGCTCGTGCACCGCGGGTTTACCACCGGCGCCGCGGCAGCGCGGCGCAGCAACATCGAACGAGGTCACAAGACCGCGTGGGCCCCCCTGCGGTCGCCGCGCGCCGGCAAGTCAATCGGTCGGCCGCTGACCCCGAGCCAGCTCCCCGGGGGCCGGGTCTCGACGAGCGATTCGCCTCGGACGGCCACGCCGTTGGTCGTATCGTCATTCCCCGTTCCGATTCACTACGACGGGATTGCCCAAGACGAGGCGTGCATCACCTGCGAGCCGCCCGACTCGTGGGTTGCCGTCAGTCCCAGCTACGTCATCCAGTCGACGAACAATCTCATCAGGATTTCGAACCGGGCGGGCACCGCGATCTCCTCCCTTTACGACTGGGCCCTATTCGACATCCCTGTATGGCAGTTCGGCGCGGATGCGCGGATCCTGTGGGACGCCTATCACGGACGCTGGGTGGCCGTCGACCTGAGCACCAACGTGGACGGGACCTTCGCCAACAACTTCATCAACCTAGCCATTTCGGAGACAGCCGACCCACTCGGTGTCTGGGACGAGTACTACTTCGACTTCGGCGACATCCTGCCCGACTATCCGGGCATCGCCTCCTCCGCCGACAAGATCGTCATCAGCCAGGACGAGTACAGCAGCGCCGCCTCGCTCTTCGACGGCGCGAGCCTGCTCATCATCGACTGGTCGGAGGTTCTCAACCCTGGCACCTTTACGACGCTGTGGTATACGGGCCCTGTCGGCTCGATCGCACACACCCGTCCCGCGCAGGTGCTCACTGCAAGCGCGACCGTCCATCTGGTCTTTGAGGACCTCGCGACCGGAGACGTGGTCTACCAGAAGGTAACGGGCCACGTGATCGGCAGCACAATCGGCTTCCCCAACTTCACGAACTTGACGACGAGCCTTGGCGCTCTCGCGTTCACGACGCCGCCGGCTCCCCGCCAGAGCGGCAGCCCGACGACGATCGCCAAAGCGGTCGACGAGCGACCGACCGATGCGGTCTGGCGCAATGACGAACTCTGGTGGGTCTCCACCATGGGGGTCGACCCGGGCGCCGGCACCGTGGACGCGTTTGTGGCCCAACACGTCACGACGACCGCGGGAAGCCCGACCACATGGACGTCCTTCTCGAAGTACGCCGACGGTGAGGACCGCTTCATGGGCGGAATCGGCCTCGCCGGAAACGGCGATCTGGTGGTCTCCTACGCGATGTCGTCGCCGTCGACATTCGTCTCGAGCATGGTCGCGGGACGATCGGCCATCTACGGCGACCAGGACGAGTTCGTCCTTGATGCGGGCGACTCGACGTACAACGGAACGCGCTGGGGCGACTACGTCGGCGTCGCGGCCGATCCCCTCGGCAGCAGTGCGGTTTGGCTCACCAGCCAAACCGCAGCGACTGACGGGACATGGCAGACATCGATCGCCCGAGTAGTCAGCCACGATGTCACCGCTCCGACCGCTCCGGCATCGGCGCCGCGGCCGGCTCTTATCGCCGCGACCTCATTCCCCACGTACACGGAGCCGGTCCGCGTCAGCTGGGGCGCCAGCACGGACGCGGGGAGCGGCATCGCTCGTTACGAGCTATCGGCGAACGTCGCGGGGTCTGGATTTGGTCGGCCAGCCACCGTCACCGGCACGAGCGTCGTCCGCTCGCTGGAGGTCGGCGTTTCCTATCAATTCCGCGTCCGAGCGGTCGATGTGGTCGGCAACGTGAGCGCCTGGGTGACGGGGCCGCTCTTCACGCCCCTGGTCAAGCAGCAGACGAGTGCGGTCTTCACCACCGGGTGGTCAACCAGCTCGAGTCCGTATTACAGCGGCGGCAGCGTGAAGTACTCCTCCACGGCCGGCAAGTATGCGCAGTTCAGTTTCACGGGTCGAGCAGTCGCGTTCGTAACGACGAAGGCAATATCGCGCGGAAGCGTAAAGATCTATCTCGACGGTGTGTACAAGGCGACCGTCAGCACATACCGCTCGACCACGCTGTTCCGGCAGGTCGTCTACCAGTTCGCATGGCCCACGGCTGGCAGCCACAAGATCAGATTCGTGGTGGTCGGCACCTCCGGTCACCCGCGGGTCGACGTGGACGCGATCCTCTATCTGACCTGAGCTCCGGCCGGATCGCCGGCCAGGATGTCATGCGAGCCGTCCGGTCGTCGACCGGGCGGCTCGTCCGTCATTCCGGGCCGGGCTCCTTCTCCGCCCGTGGCACAGCCAGGTCGTCGTCGGCCTTGTGCTCGTCACCCTCGTCCCCAATCGCGTTCGCCCAGGGTCCAAAGAGCGTGTCGAAGTCGGCATCGTCGAGGAAGTCCTGCAGGGCCAGCGCGGTGGCCGCGTCCATGATCGCCGGGACGGCGAGGTCGCGGTTTGGCCCGCCGGCGGCAGAGCTCGGGTCGGGGCCCAGCGCGGCCTCGACCCATCCGCTCCGGTCGCTGGCGCCGGTCCGGCTCCAGTCGAGCAGCTCGCGCTGGAGCGCCCGGATGGCATCGCGGCGGCCGGACCGCTCGGCAAACGCCTGGGCGTGGTCGTGGGCGACCGCGCGTGCGGTCTCGTCCGTCCCTCGCCAGAAGGCGTGCAGCCGGCCGCAGTCGCCGGGCGTCAACGAGGCCACGGCCTCGACGAGGTCGTTGAGATCGCCACGGATCTCCGGGTCGCGGATACCGCGGGCGGAGTCGCGGGCGCGGGCGGAGTCGCGGGCGCGGGCCGTCGCCCGTGACGCGCGGATGGAGATGCGGGGCACGTCCGTATCGTAGCCCGCACGCACCACATCGGGTGCCGTGCGGTGGCGTCGAGGGCGCCGCGGTGGCGAGCAAGCCGGTCACCCGGACCCCCCCGGACCCGATTCGCACCCCACCGCACACGACCGGCCAAGATCGAATTGGACCGCAACCGGCGATCGTCCCGGGACCGCTCCACCTTCCCATGGGGACCGGGACGTCAGGGCCAGGGAGCTTGGCCAGGCCTCGCCCGAGGCTTGCGTCATGGCTCACTCCACCCGCTCGACCGGCCTCCTCGGCCGGTCCGCCGCGTCCCCGCGGCTTCGTCCGATCCTCACCGCCCTCGCGGCACTGTCGCTCGTCACCAGCGGCGCCGGTCAGGCCATCGCCCTGTCGCCGACAGCCCCGGCCGGAGCGTCCGTCGTCGCCGCCCCAGCCGCGCAGTCTGCGACCGACGCCGCGTCGACCGTCCTCGCGCCGACCTCCCTGACCGCGCCCGTCCGGATCACGGTGGCCCCTCGGCCCGCGACCCTGCCGGACGCTGCCGTCGCCAAGCCCAAGGCGAGCACGGCCACCCGCGCGACCGCGGCGAAGAGCACCACGCGCACGGTCGCCAGCCGGCCCACCTCCACGAGGACGGCCTATCGCGGCACGAACCACGTCTGGATCCCGTCGCTGGGCATCAGCCGATCGGTGTCCTGGTTCCCCTGCTCGCGCACGACCGACCCGGCCAACTACGTCTATCGATGGGGCTGCGCCGGGGCGAACAACGTCTACCTGCTGGGACATGCCTGGGGCGTCTTCAAGCCGCTCCACGACGCCTACTACAACGGCAGGCTCCGGACGGGCATGAAGGTCGTCTACGCCGACGGCTCAAGCCGGGTGCATACCTTCAGCGTCATCTGGTGGAAGGTCGTCGCCCCCACGACGTCGGCCTCATGGGCCTGGGCGTCGCTGTCCCGGCCGAGCATGACCCTTCAGACGTGCGTCGGCTCCGGCGGCAACTACCGCCTGATGGTTCGCCTCGTCCAGGTGGCCTGAGCGCCTGATCGGGTGGCCGCATGGAGCGGTCCGCGCGTCCGATCGATCAGTCAGACGATCCGTAGGCCCAGGATCTTCCGGGCGATGACCAGCCGCTGGATCTGGCTGGTGCCCTCGCCGATCTCGGTCAGCTTGGCGTCGCGCAGGTAGCGCTCCACCTTGTACTCCTCGACGTAGCCGTAGCCGCCGTGGACCTGGATCCCGGCGTTGGTGGCGCGCGACGAGACCTCGGATGCGAACAGCTTGGCCTGCGCCGCGGCCAGGGCGTAGTCGCGCCCCTGGTCCTTGAGCCAGGCCGCGCGCCAGACCAGCTGGCGAGCCGCCTCGATCTCGGTCGCCATGTCGGCGATCATGAAGGCGACACCCTGGAACGTGCCGATCGGCCGCCCGAATTGCTCGCGCTCGCGAGCGTACGGAATGGACGCGTCCAGCGCCGCCTGGGCGAGCCCCACGGCCAGGGCGCCGATGCTGATCCGTCCCCCGTCCAGGATCCGCAGGAACGTCTTGAAGCCGCCGCCGCGCTCGCCGAGCATGTTGGCGTCTGGGACGCGCGCCTCCTCGAAGACGAGCTCGCCGGTCGCCGACGCATGGAGGCCCAGCTTCTCCTCCAGGCGACCGACGGAGAAGCCCGGCGTGTCGGACGTCACGATGAATGCGCTGATCTCCGCCGCGCCATCGTCGCGCGTCCCGGTCCGGGCGGTCACGATGTACGTGCCCGCCTCGCCGGCGTTGGTGATGAACCGCTTGCCCCCGTCGAGCACCCAGCAGCCGCCGTCGGGGCCGTCCTCGTGGCGGGCCATCGTGCGCGTGCCGCCCGAATCGGAGCCGGCGCCGGGCTCGGTAAGGCCGTAGGCGCCCAGGACTCGACCCTGGGCCATCGGCACCAGAAAGCGCTCCTTCTGCTCATCCGTGCCGATCATGTGGAGCGGCCCACAGCCGAGGCTCGTGTGCGCCGCCACGATCAGGCCCAGGCTGCCCCAGACC
>DASPWU010000147.1:0-47747 GCA_035637675.1 Candidatus Limnocylindria bacterium
GAGGATGGAGTTGCCGCCGAGATAGATAGCCGAGAGCAGGTCGGCGGGTGCGGGCTCCAGGTCCGCCCGGACCGCGAACAGGACGAGCCCATAGCCGACGGTCAGCAACAGCAGCCAGGCCCCGAGCAGCATGATCACCGCGGCGGGCGCATACAACCCGTAAAACTGGTCTCGGGCCAGGTCGCTCCGCGAACGGACGCCCAGGGCTCGCCAGGCGCTCCAAGTCGGCGCGATCAGGTAGCGCGTGATCCGGAAGCGCCCGGGCGTCGGCCTGGGGACGACGATCGTCTGGAAGACGTCCCACAGCACGAGCCCCAGGCATAGGCAGCCGACCAGGAACGTGACGGGCTCCATGGCCATGAGTGTAGTTGAGGCGCCTGTTCCGATCGAAAACGCGGTCGGTCAGCGCTCCTCCGTGTCGCCCCCGCGGGGAACGATCCTGATCTCCTCGTCACACGATTCGCACCGGAAGATCCGCGCGCCGCGGTCCCAGTCCCGCTCCGGATCATGATCGCTGGCGTCGTGATGCTCGCGAGGCCGTAGCTCGGCCCAGTCGTTGCCGTGCTGATGGATGATTCGGAAGTTCTCGTAGTCGATCATGAGCCTCTCCTGGCTGCCGTCTGGTGATCACACAATAGCCGCCCCGGTGAACTGAAGCAGCCTGCTGGACCGACGCGCGACAATACCGCGATGACACGCGGCAGTGAACAAGGGCCCATTTCCGGGACCTTCCCGAGACGGCCCACCGGTGGCGGCATGATGGCCAACTCCTTCCGGCTCTTCACGATCGGCGGAATCGAGGTCGGAGTTCACATCAGCTGGCTCGTGATCTTCGGTCTCGTGACCTGGTCGCTCGCCGCCAGCTACTTTCCATCGGTTCTCCCCCGCTCCGACCCGCTCTTGCGATGGCTGCTCGGCGCGGTGGCCGCCATCTTGCTCTTCGCGAGCGTCCTGATCCACGAACTGGCCCACTCGTTCGTGGCCAAGGCGCGCGGCCTCCAGGCACGCTCGATCACGCTGTTCATCTTCGGCGGCGTCTCCAGCCTGTCCGGCGAGACGAAGCGCCCGTCGACCGAATTCCTCGTCGCGATCGTCGGTCCGCTGACGAGCTTCGTCCTCAGCGGGCTCGCCTACGTCGTCGCCGTCGCGGCCCCGAGGGCCTCGGCCGTCGAGGCGATCGCCGGCTACCTGGCGCTGATCAACGGCCTGCTCGGCCTGTTCAATCTCATCCCGGGCTTCCCGCTCGACGGCGGCCGGGTGCTGCGGGCGATCATCTGGCAGGTCACTCGCGATTCCCGGCGGTCCACGGAACTGGCCACCGCGGTCGGTCGGCTGGTGGCCTGGGGATTCCTCCTGTGGGGCTTCTGGCGGGTCCTGAACGACGACGTCTTCGGCGGGATCTGGATCGCCGCGATCGGCTGGTTCCTCAACAACGCAGCGTCGGCCAGCCTCGAGCAGGCCGTTGCGGAGCAACGCCTCCGCCGGCTGCGGGTCGGTGACGTCGTCCGCCCCGATCCGACCGCCGTCGCGCCGAACATCTCGGTGGCCGAGTTGGTCGAGCGGTACATGCTGCCGGGAGCCCGCCGCAGCGTGCCGGTCGTCGACGGGGACCGCGTGGTAGGCATCGTGACGCTGTCCGACGTTCGGAACGTACCTCCCGAAGAGCGTCCGACGACGCTGGTCCGATCGATCATGGGCGGTCGAGACGGGCTGGCCACGGTGACTCCGGGAATGCCCCTCAGGGATGCGATCGACGCGCTCGGCAGCGGCGATTTCGAGCAGGTGCCGGTCGTCCAGGATGGCCGTCTCGTGGGGCTGCTCACCCGCGCCGACGTCGTCCGCCAGATCCAGCTCCGGGAGGCCCTCCAGGTCCAGTCGGCCGGCGAATCGCCCTGAGACGGCCACTCGTCGTCAGGGTCAACGGCGCGTTGGTGCGATTCTCAGGAAGCGGTAAGAATCGCCGCGCAGACTGAGTCCGGTGGGCTGCGTCCGGGCGTCCGGCGCAGCGTGCGCAGCTCATGGATCTGACGCAGGGCGGAGATTGACATGACCGAGCCCAACGAGGCCGCGTTCCAGCCCAGGCTCAAGGGACCGGATCTGCTCCGGATCGGGGCAGTCGTCGTCGTCGCCGTGGTGCTCATCGTCGGCGCGGCCACGGCCATCGGGGCGTCGCCGGCACCGACGGCTGGGGGCGCTTCGCCCGGCGCCTCCGGCCAGGCCTCGCCGCCGGTCAAGGACAACGGCAGGGCTCCCTGGAAGCTGTTCAGCGGTGGGCCGGGCCGATTCGGATTTGGCGACCTGGGCCGGGGCATCAAGGGCGGCTTCGGACAGATCACGATCACCGCGATCGACGGCTCCAGGATCTCGCTGAAGACCCAGGACGGCTGGACGCGGACGATCGTCGTGACCTCCGGGACGGCGATCACGAAGGGCGGCCAGACGATCAAGGTGGGCGACCTGAACGTCGGCGATCAGATCGTGTTCCGGCAGACGCGTAACGCCGACGGCTCGTACAGCATCGGCGCCATCGCGGTCGTGGTCCCGCGAGTGGCCGGCACCGTGACCGCGGTCTCCGGCAGCGGCTTCACGGTCAAGAGCCGTGACGGGACGACGTGGACGGTCGCGGTCAACGGCTCGACGTCGTTCAAGCTCGGGTCCAGGGCGGGTGCGCGGTCGGACGTCAAGGTCGGCGTGGACGTCCTGGTCGAGGGCACCCAGGGAAGCGGCAACACGCTGACGGCGCTGACCGTCCTCGTCCGGCTGCCGCGCGTCATCGGCGAGGTCACTGCCAAGACCGCCGGCACGCTGACGATCAAGCGGCCGGACGGCACGACGGCGACGATCCACGTCGGAAGCGCGACGACGTACGAGGTGCGCGGCGCGACCAATGCGAGCCTGGCCGACATCAGGGTGGGGGCGTTCATCGCGGTGGAGGGCACACAGCGGGCGGACGGCTCGATCGACGCCAGCGTCATTGCGACCGGCAAGATCCGGGGCCGTCCCAGCGTGCCAGTGCCGTCCCCCTCGGCCGGATAGGCGGGCCGATACCCGCTCGCCGGGCCGCCATTGCCGGGGCTTTCCTGGGGTTTCACAGCGCTTCCATCCGGCGGACCTTGCGGCGGGACAGCGCGCGCGGGACGGTCAACCGATTGTCATTCGGCCGGTCGCCGGCGCGTCACGGGTTCCGGGCGGCCCCCACTGAGAATGCCATCAACGACGGCAATCGCCGGCCGTAGACAGCAGACCAGGAAGGCCCACCGCGATGGCAAGGCAGCAGGGCAATCGGCAGGGTCGCAGCTTCCGGGCAGCAACGGTCACCGCGGCGCGGACGGCGACGCTCGAGGCCTGCGGCGCCGGCGAGGTCCGGACCCGGGCGACCTATCGGCTCCTGCTGATGCGCGGGCTCGGCCCGGCGGCCGCGGCCAACCTGACGGCCTACGTGTGCGGCATCGACACGAGCGACACGTCGTGGTCCATCGCCGAGATCAACCGGCTCCTGTTCCTCCGCAGCCTGGCCAGGTCGGGGCAGTGGGGTGACCGCGAAGGCGCTCCTTCGCAGCAGGACTGGCCCGCGGCCGCCTGATCGCGTCCTGATCGTCGCCACACCGGGCACGACCCGCTCAAGCCAGCACATTCCCGGCTCCGGCGGCGCCGCTCCCTCCCGCCGCCGGAGCCCGTTTTCAAGACCGGCCTGGGCGCCGTTCAGTAGGCTCGGGCGAACAGCGCGCGGCGCTCGGACGGCCGCCCGTCGATCAGGCAGGCGCCCGGCTCGTCCGCAGCGTTCGACGGAATCACCCGGATCGTGGCGCCGGTCTCCTCGCTGATCCGCCGCTCGCAGGCAGCGTCGCCACACCAGGGCGCGAGCAGGAAACCGCCGCCTTCCTCCAGCGCGGCCTTGAACTCCGCATAGGTATCGACGCGTCGGGTGTTCGCCTCGCGGAAGTCGAGCGCCCGCCGGAAGAGCTCGGCCTGGTAGGCATCCAGGCGCCGCGGCAGCTCGCCGGTCAGCGCCCCGATCGGCAGGGCTTCCTTGCTGCGGTCGGTGCGTTTGACCAGAACCGCCTGATCGGCGGCCACGTCCCGTGGGCCGACCTCGAGCCGGAACGGAACGCCGCGCAGCTCCCAATGGTTGAACTTGAATCCGGGCGACGCGTCGCGCCAGTCGACCTCGACGCGGACGGCTGTGCCGCCTGCTCCGGCCGCCAATGCCCGGACGATCCGGTCGACCGCGGCGGCCACCCGCACCCGCTCGTCTTCGGATCTGAAGATCGGCACGACGATCACCTGCACCGGCGCGACGCGTGGCGGCAGGACCAGTCCGGACTCGTCGCCGTGGGCCATGATCGTGGCCCCCACCATCCGGGTGCTGAAGCCCCACGACGTGCCGAACGGCGCCCGCCGGACGTTGTCCCGATCCAGGAACTCGATGCCGGCCGCCCGCGCGAAGTTCTGGCCGAGCATGTGGCTCGTGCCCGCCTGGAGCGCCTTGGTATCGCGCATCATGGCCTCGATCGCCATCGTGTAGACCGCACCGGGGAAGGTCTCGGCCGGTGTCTTGCGACCGGCGATGACCGGGATCGCCAGCCATTCCTCGGCCACCTTCCGGTAGCACTCCAGGCCCGTTTCCACCTCGGCAGCCGCCTCCCCTTCGGTGGCGTGGAACGTGTGCGCCTCCTGCCACAAGAATTCCGCGGTCCGCAAGAACAGCCGGGTCCGCAGTTCCCAACGCACGACGTTGTTCCACAGGTTCAGCAGCAGGGGCAGGTCGCGGTAGGACTGGATCCAGTCCCTGACCCCCTCGGCGATGAGGGCCTCGCTCGTGGGGCGAATGGCCAGCGGCTCGTCCAGCTCCTTGCCGCCGGCCCGGGTCACCCACGCCACCTGGGGATCGAAGCCCTCGACGTGCTCGGCCTCCTTCTGGAGCAGCGAGCGCGGCACGAACAGCGGGAAGTAGGCGTTCTGGTGACCGGTCGCCTTGATGTGGCGGTCCAGCTCGTCCCGCATCGACTCCCAGATCGCGAAGCCGTAGGGCCGGACGATCATGCAACCGCGAACCGGCGAGTAGTCGGCGAGCTCGGCCTTCAGGACGACGTCCGTATACCAGCCCGGGAAGTCATCGGACTGGCGGGTGATGGTCGCGCCGAAGCCGCCTTCCGGCATGGATCCTCCTGGCCTGGCCGATCCGGGGTGGTGGATCGAGATCGTACTGGAAGCTCCGGCGGAGCGAGGTGCCGGCGGCGTGCCGGCGACGTGCCGGCGAGATGCGCTGGTGTGTGGGCGGGGTGCCGGCGAGACGCGCTGGTGTGTGGGCGGCCTTGCCCCGGCAGGCGACAATCGGCCTCACATGACGCAGCAGCCGATCGAGCTCATCCTAGCCAGGCAGCTGGCCAGCGGCCTGATGGTCCCCGTGCTTCTCGTCGACGCCCGAGGTGACACGGTGTTCTTCAACGAGCCTGCGGAGCCGCTCTTCGGGCGCCGGTTCGACGAGATCGACCTCCTTCCACTCGATCGCCGAACATCGCTGCTCGCGCCTGCCGACGCCGATGGCCGCCCTTTGGGCGCGGACCAGTTGCCCGGCATCGTGGCGATGCGCGAGCGGCGCCCGGTGCATGCGAGGATCCAGATCCAGGGCAGTGACGGACAGCTCCGCCCGGTCGAGACCACCGCGTTCCCGCTCGAGAGCGCCGGCGGAAACCTCGAGGGAGCCTTCGTCATCCTGTGGAGCACGGAGCGCGGCGGTCGCTCAGCGACAGGGGGCCGGTGAGAGTCACGATCTGGGGCTCGCGGGGCTCGATTGCGAGCGCCGGTCCCGAAACGGTGCGATACGGCGGCAACACCGCCTGCGTCCAGGTGTCGGATGGCCCGGGCGCGATCCTGCTGCTCGATGCGGGGACCGGACTCCGCCGGGCCGGCGTCGCACTGGCTGCGACCGAGGGCGCGGTCCACGTGCTGCTGACCCACCTCCACATGGATCACATCCAGGGCCTCGGCTTCTTCCGGCCCCTCTTCCAGCCCGGTCGCGAGCTGCACCTCTGGGGCCCGCCGTCGACGACCCTCGACCTGCGAGCGCGACTCACCCGCTACCTGTCGCCGCCGTTGTTCCCGGTCCGGCTGCGAGACCTGCCATCGAACGTCGAACTGCACGACGTGCCTCCGGACGACTGGCAGATCGGGCAATTCACGGTCCGTGCCGCGACTGTCGTGCATCCCGGACCGACGGTCGGCTATCGCGTCGAGCGCAACGGGGCGGCCCTGGCCTACCTGCCCGACCACGAACCGGCGCTGGGAGGCCTCACCGGAAGCCTGGACGGCGAGCCGGCGGCCGAGCCGAGCTGGACGTCAGGCTACGACCTGGCGGCGGGTGCCGATCTCCTCCTGCACGACGCTCAGTACACGCCCGCGGAGTACGAGGAGCGGATCGGCTGGGGCCATAGCAGTGTCCGCCACGCAGTCGCGTTCGCCGATCTGGCGGGCGTGAAGCGGGTCGCGCTGTTCCACCATGATCCGGACCACGATGACGAGGCCCTCGACCGGCTGTTGAGCGAGGCTCGATCCCTGGCCCGGCGCGCGCAGGTGGTGCCCGGCTGCGAGGACACGACACTGGATGTCGGCTGACCGACGACAAGCCAAACAGAGAGAGCGCCCGCCGGGGCCCGGCGGGCGCTCGATATTCAGCTCCGGTGCCCTCAATAGGACGCCGGCGCCTGCGAAGGAGCGGGAGCCTGCTCCGTTGGCTGGCTGGTTCCGCCCGGCGCGCCGCCCGGGTTCGTGCCCGGTCCAGGTCCGGTCGAACGCGGTGCAGCCACGAGCCACCAGACCAGGGCGAGGACGAGGATGACGGCGACCACGGCGATGATCGCGCCGAGAGGGCTTTCGCCCACGACCGCGGTCTCACGGTCGACGATGACTTCGTGATCCTCGTGAACGTGATGATCCGTCATGAAAAACACCTCTGCTAGCTGCCGTCGGCCGTCTGGCCGCGGGATTCAGTCAGGTCGGAGCGGTACGGTCCGGTGCGCTGCAGGTCCATTCGGGTTCCGCAGGCGCATGCATACGTCTCCCCCGGCGGGACCTTCCGCGGATCGCCCGCACGGATCACCCGGATCTCGGACCCGCATGTCGAGCAGGACCAGCGTTCGCCTTCGCGGAGCGTCCGGCCTTCGCGGATCGTCCGCTCGGCGGTGGCAGTTCCATGGCTCCGCTGTTCCATTCCAGGGTCTCCCGTGTCCGTTCCGTGGATCTCGGTCGCCAGAATGGCTGCCGGGACCCTTACATCGATCCTGCCGGGGCGCGAATACGGTTACAGGAGACTTTCGGGAGCATTCCGGGCCTCCAGCATCCGGTCGAGCGGCGCCGCGCTTAGGCGACACGCCCGCCGGGACGGCTCGAGACACGGCTCGCCAGGCGATCCGCTTGACTCCGGCGGACGTGCACGGCACCTTCAGCTGTGCATGACCGATCAGGCCTCCAGAACGCTCACTTTCCTGTTCACCGATATCGAGGGCTCCACCCGACTCCTGCAGCAGCTCGGCGAGGGCTACCGCGACGTTCTGTCGACCCAGCGCGCCCTCATCGAAGGCGCGACCGCCGCGCATGGTGGCGACCTGTTCGGATCCGAGGGCGACGCCGTGTTCGTGGCATTCACGAACGCCGCCGCCGGGATCCGCGCGGCAGCGGAGGCCCAGCAGGCCCTCGCCGGCCGCTCGTGGCCGGACGGCGTGGCGGTCAAGGTGCGCATGGGCCTGCACACCGGCCAGGTGACGGCCCTGGCAAGCGATTACGTCGGCCTGCCCCTCCACCAGGTGGCCCGCATCACGGCGGCCGGACACGGTGGCCAGGTGCTGGTGTCGGAAGCGACGCGCCAGCTGGCCGGCGCGGACGTCGCGGGGATCGGGTTCCGGGACCTCGGCGAGCATCGACTCAAGGACCTGGCCCACCCCGAACGGCTGTACCAGCTACTGGCTCCCGGGTTGGACGAGGCCTTCCCGCCACTGCGCAGCCTCGAGGTCCGGCCGAACAACCTGCCCGTCCAGCTGACGAGCTTCGTCGGACGAGCCGAGATCGAGGCCGCCAGCGCGCGGTTGCGGGGCGCGCGGCTGCTGACACTCACCGGCCCCGGCGGCACGGGCAAGACCCGGCTGGCCCTCCAGCTCGCCGCCGAGCTCGGCGAGGAGTTTCCGGACGGTGTCTTCTTCGTGGCTCTCGACGCGGTCGCCGATCCCGGGCTCGTGCCGTCCGCGATCGCCATCGGTCTCAACCTGGGATCCACCTCGGCCGAGCCGCCGCTGGAGCGCGTCGTCGACTACGCGTCGCGCCGCCGGATGCTCCTGGTGCTGGACAACTTCGAGCAGGTCGTGGCGGCCGCGCCGGTCGTGGGCCGGCTCCTGCGTGAGGCGCCATTGCTCAAGGTTGCCGTCACAAGCCGGGTGCCGCTGCGGATCACAGGCGAGCACGAGTTCCCCGTTCCTCCGCTCGCCCTGCCCGAGCCCGTCGAGCGGCCGTCGGCCGCAGCGGCCATGAGGTCCGAGGCGGTCCGGCTGTTCGTGGAGCGCGCGATGGCGGTCGCGCCGTCCTTCGGCTTGACCGACGAGAACGCTCCTGCGGTCGTCGAGACCGTTCGCCGCCTGGACGGCCTGCCCCTCGCGATCGAGCTGGCCGCCGCGCGGATTCGCATCCTGTCGGTGTCCGCTCTCTTGGTCCGGCTCGACGACCGGCTGGGGATTCTCGTCGGCGGAGCGCGCGACCTGCCCGAGCGGCAGCAGACCCTCCGCGGTGCGATCGACTGGAGCCATGACCTTCTCGACGAGCCCGATCGCCGGCTGTTCGCACGCTTCGGCGTGTTCGCCGGCGGCGCGCGGCTCGCCGATGCCGAGACCGTGTGCGGTCCCCAATCCGAGCTCGGGCGCAACGTGCTGGAGGGTCTCTCATCGCTGTCCGACAAGAGCCTGCTGCGCGCCGTCTTGACGTTCGACGAGGAGCCGCGCTTCGCGATGCTGGCCACGCTTCGCGAGTACGCCCAGGAGCGCCTGACGGCGGCGGGAGAGCATGAGGCCATCCGGCGGCGGCATGCGGACGCGTATCTCGCCGTCATCGAGGGCTGCGCGGGGCAGCTCACCGGCCCGGGCAGCGCCGCCTGGCTCGACCGCCTCCAGGCCGACGCCGACAACCTGCGGGCGGCCCTCGATTGGGCAATCGAGATGGGCGAGGTGGAGTTTGCGCTTCGCTTCCTGGTCGCGATCTGGCGCTTCTGGCAGATCCGGGGCCATCTCCACGAGGCGGCAGAGCGAGTCGCGCGCGTCATGGCGATGCCCGGCCTGGCCGATCAACCGCCGGAGCTCCAGGCCCGCGCCTACGGAGCCGCCGGCGGCGTCCACTACTGGCGCGCCGAGTTCGCAATGACCCACCGCCACTACGACGCGGCCCTCGAGCAGGCCCGGCGGAGCGGCGATCGTGCCATCCTGGCCGAGGCACTCTACGACTTCGGGTTCGCGCCCCGGGCGGATATCGGGCCGATGCAATGGCGATGGGATGAGGGCAGGCCCTACTTCGAGGAGGCACTGGGCCTGTACCGCGAGCTCGGCGACGCCGCAGGCATTGCGTCGGTCAGCTGGGCACTCGCCTTCTCGGCCGTCGCCGAGCGCGACCTGCCCCTGGCCCGGCGTTACCTCCAGGAGAGCATGGAGATCCAGCGGGCCAGGGGCGATCCGTTCGGTCTGGCCTGGGGCCTCCATCTGCTCGGCGTGATCGACGTCCACGACCGGCTGTTCGACGATGCCGAGCCGCGCCTCCGCGAGGCCCTGATGCACTTCCAGGCGGCCGGCGACAAGAGCGGGATCGTCATCCTCCTGGCCGATTTCGCGATCGCGGCCCGCGCCGCCGGCGATCCCGATCGTTCGTGGCGCCTCTCAGGAGCGGCCGATCGGTTGAGCAAGGAGAGCGGAACGAACCTCATCAACGCGCCCATCGAATACCTGGACTGGACCTGGCCGGAGCTGCCGGAGAACGATCCGGCGGCGCTCCGTGCCTGGCAGGAGGGAGCCGCCCTGTCGACCGAGGAGGCGATCGCCATCGCCCTCGGCGACGAAGTTGCCGTTCACTGACGGTTCGCCGCGAGTCGGTGAGGATCAGGCCGACGGGCGGCTGATCGGCGACGGCGCCGGCACCAGATCGGGCGGCGACGGGAGCGACGGGTTCGGTGACGGCGCACCGGACGGGCCCGGCGACGGCGACGCCGTGCCGGCCGGCGTCGCGCTCGGCAGGGCCGGCGTGCCGGGCGAGGCTGCGGGAGGCGTCACGGGCGCGAGGGCGACCGCGGCGGCAAGGCCCGCGATGCCCAGGGTCAGCGCGAACAGCAGCGCTCCGACGGCCCGCCTGCCCGACGACCGGCCGCCCGACGACCGGCCGCCCGCCGCTCGCCCTGATGGCGCCGGGTCGTGACGGACAGCGCCGGCGGCAGTCAGTCGGTCCGGATCCACCACCAGAGCCGTGACGTTGTCGGCCCCGCCCGCCGCGTTGGCCAGGTCCACCAGCCGTTCGGCGGCGGCCTGCGGGTTCGGCGTGCCGGCAAGGGTCGCCTCGATCTCATCGACTGCCAGCGGTCCCGTTAGTCCGTCCGAGCAGAGCAGGATGCGATCCCCGGGTTCGAGCTCGACGGTGAGCCGGTCCGGCGAGAGATCGGCAGCGGCCCCGATCGCGCGGACGATGACGCTCCGCTGGGGGTGGGTCGCGATGTCCGCCGGCCGCAGGCGACCCTCCTCGACGAGGCGCTGCATGAGCGTATGGTCGACCGTGAGCTGGCGCAGCTCGTCCCGCCGCAGCAGATAGGCTCGCGAGTCGCCGACATGGGCGACCAGGGCACGGGAGCCGGCCACGAGCATGGCCGTGCAGGTCGTGCCCATGCCCCGCAGCTCTCGATCTGCGGCCGCCCGCTGCCAGACTGCCGCGTTCGCTCGCCCGAGGGCCTGGGCCAGGTCGGCGATCGTGCGGATCGTGCCGTCGGCGGCGCCTGCCTCGATCAGATCGGCGGTGATCGTCGCCGCGACCTCACCGGCGTTCTGACCGCCCATCCCGTCGGCCACCAGGAACAGCGGCGGACGGGCAACGAACCGGTCTTCGTTGGTGGCCCGGACCCGTCCGACGTCGGTCCGGGCGCCAAAGGCCGGCGACGGCGCCGGACCCGCAGATTCGGAAGCCGGTCGGCTCACTGGCGATCCTGGGTCGTGTTCAGCCTGCCGCTCGCCCACAGGTCGTAGAGGGCCGGCAGATTGCCGTCCGAGCGGATGGCCGTGGCAATCACCCCGTGGTCGCGGAGCGTCCAGCGGATGACCGCGCTGCGATCCGTCGCGACGTAGCACAGGAGGCGTCCGGCCTCCTGCCGCAATGGGTCGTTGGACACGTAGAACGACGTCTCGCCGGCCGTGCCGGGGCAGCGTCCCGCACCGGCGTGGAAGCGGTCCGCGGCCAGCGCGGCGGCCCAGGCCTGGTTCATCGTCGCTTCGCCGTCGTAGGCGTCGTATGCCACGTGGACGTCCGGCCGCTGGCGCGGATAGGCGCAGCGGAACTCGACGGTGACCGCGGGCTGGTCCGGAATGGCCTGTGTGCAGTCGTCGCTGATCGGAATACGTGCGAGCAGGCGGCCCGCCACGGAGGTCGGGCCCGGCGACGCGAGCGAGCCCGCCGGGTCCGCCCTGCCATCCGTCGCGCGATCCATCGCCTCGGGCACGGGTGAGCCGTCGGCGGACGTTCGGCGGGTCGAGCCGTCGGCCGGGCCATCGCGGCCGATCACCCCCAGGGCGAACAGCAGGCTGCCAACCAGGCCGACCCCGGCCGCAATCCTCAGCGCGACGGCGAACGGGCTGCGAGAAGGGCGCGCGTTCCGCGCCCGGTCGGTCGCGGCGGCCGGCCGCGCGAGC
This sequence comes from Candidatus Limnocylindria bacterium, assembly GCA_035637675.1. Classification (GTDB taxonomy): domain Bacteria; phylum Chloroflexota; class Limnocylindria; order Limnocylindrales; family CSP1-4; genus C-114. Next base: position 11,913 of record DASPWU010000147.1, read on the forward strand.
GCCAGAAGACTGACCGGCATTGGGGCCGGCGCCGGGACTGCGGCCAGCGCCGGGACACGAATTGGCGTCGGGATCGGGGCCGGCGCCGGGATCGGGGCAGGAATCGGCGCCGGGATCGGGGCAGGAATCGGCATCGGTTCGCGGACGATCCGAATCGGATCGACGGCGACGATGTGACGAACCGCTTCCACGAGCGCGCCGGCCGTCGGATACCGCTCGGCCGGATCCTTGGCCAGCGCCATCGCGATCACGTCGTCGATCTCGGGGGGCAGGTCTGGCCGGGCGGTGCTCGGGCAGGGCGGCGGGGCATGGACGTGCGCCCACAGCGTGGCCTCCCGACTGTCGCGGGGGAACGGCTCTCGAGTCGTCAGGCAGGCAACCAGCACGCAGCCGAGGGCGTACACGTCGACCCGATTGGCAAGCGCCCGATCGACCCTCTCCCCGGTGAACCGCTCCGGGGCCATGTAGCCGACCGTGCCCACGATGACACCGGTGGTCGTCAGGTCCGATTCCGACGTCGTCCGTCGCGTCAATCCGAAATCGCTCAGGTACGCGCGGCGCTGGGTCGAGACGAGCACGTTGGCCGGCTTGACGTCACGATGGACGATCCCGCGTGCGTGGGCCGCGTCGAGGGCGTCGCCAAGCTGGCGGATCAGATCGAACGCCGGCCGCAGATCGAGCGCTCCGCGGGAGGCCAGCAGCCGGGCCAGGCTCGTCCCTTCCACGTACCGCATTGCCAGGTACAGCTGGCCATGCCACTCGCCGGCGGCGTGGATCGTGACGATGTTGGGGTGCTCCAGCTCGCCCAGGAGCTCGCTCTCGAGCAGGAACCGCTGGCGGTAGGCAGGGTCCGCCGCCCACTCGGAGGCGATGAGCTTGAGGGCGATCCTGCGACGGAGGCGCCGATCCTCGGCGAGGTAGACGACGCCCATCCCGCCGCGGTCGAGGAGCCCTTCGATGCGGTAGCCGGCGAACGTGCTGCCGATCGGCAGGGAGGTCAACTGCGCATCCTCCGCACCATCCCCGTTGGGCGAATGGTCGAGCAGAGGGTAGCGCAGGCGTCGAATGAGGGACCGGCGCTCGGTCGGTCAGGCGCGCTCGGTCGGTCAGGCGCGGTCTGGCAGCTCGACGGGAGTCAGGCCAAGGTCGATGGTCCGGCCATCGCGGGACAGCCGGACGCCGACCCGCCGTCCGACCACGCCTCCGTCGAGCAGACGCTGCAGGTCGCCCACTCCTTCGATTGGCCGTCCGTCGAGCTCCAGGATGAGATCGCCCGGCCGGATGCCGGCTGCGGCGGCCGGACTGCCGTCCAGGAGCTGGACGACCTCGAGGGCGCGGCTGCGTCCCAGGCCGCCGGCGAGATTGGCCGGCAGCGGCCGGGTGCCACCGACCACCCCGAGGAACGCCCGGCGGACCCGTCCGTCACGGATGAGGGAGCCGAGGATTCGCTGCGTTGACCCGTCGATCGGCACGGCCAGCCCCAGGCCAACGCCGGCGACGGCCGTGTTGATCCCCACCACCCGGCCCGACGACACCGCGAGCGCCCCGCCGGAGTTGCCGGGATTGAGAGCCGCATCGGTCTGGATGACGTTCTCGACCAGGCGGCTGGCCCGGCCGTCGCGGGCAGCCAGAGAGCGACCCAGGGCGGAGACCACGCCGGCGGTCACCGACCCGGCGAAGCCGAGCGGGTTCCCGATCGCCACCACGAGCTGGCCGACTCGCAGTCGCGCGGCATCGCCCAGGCGGGCGGCGGCCACTTCGCCCTCCACCCGGACGACGGCAAGATCCGAGAGCGGGTCCCGACCAACCACCCGGAACGGCCGCTCTGCGCCGTCGACGAAGGCGGCCGTTCCCCGGTCGGTGCCCGCCACCACATGGGCGGACGTCACCAGGAAGCCGTCCGGGGTGAAGGCCACCGCGGAGCCGGCTCCGCCCCAGCCGGACATGCCCCGGCTCACCCGCAGGCTCGCGATCGACGGGATCAGCCGCTCGGCGACGGAGCTCACGGCCCGGGAATAGGCGTCGAGCGCTTCCTGGTCCTGCTCTTCCGTCTCCACGATGTCCAGCGCCGGGCTGCCGATCGGGGTCGCCTCCGCCGGCTCCTCGAGGGCCACCATCTCACCCCTCCCCGTTCGGTCCCGCTACGCCTCGCCGGCCGCGGTCGTACCGCTGCCGATGGTGATCGTCCGATCTTCGGTGCCCCGCACGACCCGCACGTCGTATGGCGTTGCCGCCGTCGTGATTGCCTCGACCAGGTCGTCGGCGTCGGTCACGGCCTTGCCGGCCACCTCCACGATGAGGTCACCCTCGGCGATGCCGGCCCGCTGGGCCGGGCTGCCGTCGTCCACCCCGCGCACGAGCAGGCCCTCACGCTCGGGCAGGCCCACCGACCGGCGCAGCCGCCGGGCCACATGAGCCGGGGCGACCGCCACGCCAAGGCGCGGCCGCTCGGGGGACTCGCCTCGACCGAGCGCATCCACCCGGCTGCGCAGCGCCGCATCGGCAGGCAGGGCGAGGTAGAACCCCTCTCCGAGGCGGTTCGTGTTGATGCCGACGAGCCGACCCTCGGCGTCGAGGATCGGACCGCCCGACGAGCCCGGCGCCAACGGGGCGGTGTGCTCGACGCTTCCCGAGATCAGCCGGCCACCCGGCCCGCGGAATGCCCGGGCGACCGCAGAGACGGTTCCGAACGTGACCCGGACACCGCCGTTGGGCGATGCGGCCGCGCCGAATACGACGGTGCCGGTCGCCACGCCGTCGTCGCCGCCCCAGGTAAGGGCAGGGACGCCGGCCGTGTCGACGTTGACCACCGCAAGGTCGCCATCGACGTCGACGCCGGCCAGCGAACCGACGACGGAGCGACCGTCGGCAAACGTCACGGTGACCTGATCGCCGCGGATGTTGTGGGCGTTCGTCAGGACGCGGCCGTCGCCAACCACCAGGCCCGAACCGCGCAGCCTGGACCCGATCCCGACCACGGAGGGGCCGGCCGTCGTCGCCACCCGCTCGATCGCTGCCTGAAGGTCTTCGATGACGCTCATGTTGCCGGTTCTCCTCGTGTCGGCCGGGCTCGGCCAAGCATGCCTTAGAGTTGCAGCTTGCAAGTTACTACCTGCGCGCGGGGTTGGCAAATGTGTCGGGACGGCAAATGTGTCGGGAGGGTTGGCAGGCTCGTCATGCTGGTCGGTGACGTTCGCCGTTCGCCGTCGCCTACCATGAGGGCCATGCCGCAGCCGCGACGCATACCCCTGCGGGCGGAGCCATCCCGGGTCACCGACGAGGCTCCGCCGCTGACCTCGCTTGCCTCCGCCCTCGAGCGCGTCGGCGATCGCTGGAGCCTGCTCCTTGTGGAGGCGCTGCTGGACGGCTCGCGTCGGTTCAACGAGCTGCTCGATGGGCTCCCCGGGATCGCACCCAACATCCTCACGGACCGGCTGCGGCGCCTCGAGCGAGAGGGCATCCTGGTGGTCGCGCCATACTCCCGCCGGCCACCGAGGATGGAGTACGGCCTGAGCGCCGACGGCCGCGATCTGGCCAGCGCCCTTCGATTGCTCGCCGACTGGGGCGCACGCCGCCCGGCACGGGGGGCGGCGGTTCATGAACCGCTCCGGCACGAGCGGTGCGGGACTCCGCTCGAGGCGCGCTGGTACTGCGCGACGTGCGGCGAAACGGTCGCCGATCGAGAGGCCGCGGAGACACGGCTGATCTAGCGGATTTCCGGCCTCGCGCCGCGAGCCGCCGCGGCCGGGCCCCAGGAGGACCTCATGGATCTTGGATTGACCGGTCGGCGGATGCTCGTCGGTGGGGCCAGCCGCGGCCTGGGAGCGGCCATCGCACGGGCCCTCGCGAGCGAGGGCGCGCGAGTGGCTGCGGCTGCCCGGCCCTCGGACGACCTCACCGCCCTGACCGTCTCCATCGGAGCGGCCGAGGTTGCGACCGACCTCTCCGCCGCGGACGGTCCGCCATCTGCGGTGACCAGGGCGGTCGAGGCGCTGGGGGGCCTGGACGGCCTCGTCGTCAATTCGGGCGGCCCGCCGGGCGGCACGTTCGACCAGATCGATGAGGCAGCCTGGCAGCGGGCCATCGACGGCACGCTCCACAGCTCCATGCGGCTGATCCGGTCGGCGCTCCCGGCGCTCAGGCAGGGCCGGGATCCGGCCATCCTCATCATCCTGTCGTCCTCGGTCCGCGAGCCGGTGCCGGCCCTCGTCACGTCGAACGTGCTCCGGCCGGCGCTCAACGGGCTGATCAAGACGCTCGTCGGCGAGATCGCCCCGATCAGGATCAACGGCATCGCCCCCGGCCGATTCGACACGGAGCGCGTGCGGAGCCTGGATCGAGACCGCGCGGCCGCGACCGGCACGAGCATCGACGACATCCAGGCTGCGAACCGCGCGCGAATTCCGTTGGGCCGTTACGGGGAGGCGGAAGAGCTGGGCCGGGTGGCCGCGTTCCTCATGTCGCCGGCCGCCTCGCACGTGAACGGCACGGTCGTGCCGGTCGACGGAGGGATGATCCGATCGCTGCCCTGACCGCCTGGCAACCCTCGGGCGTCGTCAGCGTCCTGCCCACGACCTTCCACGACAAAGGGACGCTCGACCTCGAGGGAGTCGCCGCGCTGGTACAGGCTCACCGGTCGGCCGGCGTGTCGGGGCTGACCGTGCTGGGCGTCATGGGCGAGGCCGCCGAGCTGACGGAGGACGAGCGCGCGCTCGTCGTGGATCAGGTCCTCGAGGCCGCCGGCGACCTGCCGGTCGTGGTCGGCATCAGCGCGCCTTCGGCGGCGGGGATCGCCGAGCGGGCCGTGGCTGCCGCCCGGGCCGGCGCCGCGGCCGTCCTCGTCAGCCCGGGCGTCGCGGTGCCGCTCGGCACGGCCGTCCGGGCAGCGGCCGACGGTGGCCTGGCGATCGTCGTCCAGGACTACCCGGCCGGCAGCGGGATCACTCTGTCGGCCGCGGACATCGACCTGGCCGTGCGCGGGGAGCCCCTGATCGTCGGCGTCAAGGCTGAAGCGCCGCCGACGGCCAGCGCCATCGCGGAGCTGGGCCGCCTTCTGCCAGGCCTGGCGGTGGTCGGCGGCCTGGGCGGCCTGTTCCTGCCGGACGAGCTGCGCGCGGGGGCAGCGGGGACGATGACGGGCTTCGCGCTGCCCGAGCGGCTGGTAGCCATCGTGGAGGCGTTCCCCATCGATCCCGAGCGCGCCGAGGCTGCCTGGGTCGAGCTGCTGCCGCTCATGCGCCTCGAGGCATTCCCGCCGTTCAGCCTCGCCGCACGAAAGGAGGTCTGGCGCCTGCGCGGCGTGATCCGCTCGTCGCGCTGCCGGAGGCCCGGCGCAGTCCTCGACGCGACCGCGGCCGAGGACGTCCGGCGGGCCTTCTACCGCGTCGGCGGTGCGGCCGTCAGCCCGACGTGACGAGCGAGGTGGCGATCGTGTGCTGGACGTTCGCCTCCGGGTCGGCATCGTCGCCCGCGGGCTCACGTTCCGGCGCGGCAGAGCGCTCCTGGGCTCCGGCTGCGCCCGCAGGCGCATCGGTCGCCGTGCCCTCGATGTCGAGCAGATAGCCGATGCCCTGGAAGGTCTTGATCCGACCGGGCTCGCCGGGCTCGGCGCCCAGCTTCCGGCGGACCCGGCTGACCCAGACCCGCAGGTACTGGAGATCGTCGCGATACTCCGGTCCCCAGACCTTCGTCAGCAGCTCGGTGTGGAGGACGACCTTGCCGGCGTTGGCCGCCAGGTGCTGGAGGAGCAGCCACTCCGTGCGCGACAGCTGCACCAGCTGGCCATCCTTGGTGACCATCCGGCGTTCCAGGTCGATCTCGACGTCGTCGAACGAGACGATGCCCTGGCCCGGCGTGGCCCCCGACGAACGCCGCAGGACCGCCCTGACCCGAGCCGCCAGCTCATCGGGATGGAACGGCTTGACGATGTAGTCGTCCGCGCCCAAGTCCAGGCCCTTGGCCTTGTCGGCGGTGGCGCCCTTGGCCGTCAGCAGGATCACGGGCACCGGCCGCAGGTCGCGGAGCTGCTGCATGACCTCGATGCCGTCGAGATCGGGCATCACCAGGTCGAGCAGGACGACGTCCGGACGGACCTCCTCGGCCTTTCGCAATGCGTCCTCGCCGCCATTCGCGGTGACGACACGAAAACCCTCCGCCTGCAAGGCGATCGATACGAGCTTGGTGATCCTCGGTTCATCGTCGGCCACCAGGACCAGCGGCTGAGTACTCAACGCCGCACCTCCGTACGTTGGCCACCCCATGGTCGCGCGTGAAGCGCACTTCGTCCACCCGGGGCCCGGGCGTTACAAAACTTGGTTCATCGTGCGGAGCGAGGCGTGACGAACGCGCCTGCCCCGCTGCCGGGCCGCATTGCACCCGGCTTGCAGGGCGCGCCTGACCGAGCTACCCCGCCGCCCCCTGGCACGCCCGGTGTCGCACGAATGCAACGCCTCGCGGCGGCACGCGCCGCCAGAACCACCGATACTTGACGACGATGACGGACATGTTCTCGAAGCCCGATCGACGCATGCTACGGATCGCCCAGGTCGCACCACCGCAGGAGCCCGTCCCGCCGCCCGGCTACGGTGGAACGGAGCGCGTGGTGGACGCGCTCATCGGCGAGCTCGTCGCGCGGGGCCACGACGTGACCCTGTTCGCGCCGGGCGACTCCACCGCCCCCGCCAGCCGCCTCGTGCCCACCGTGCCCCAGGCCCTTCGGCCCGCGGGCCAGGTTCCGGACCCCTGGGCGGGCTATCTCGTGGCGACCGTGACGGACGTCCTGCGTCGGGCGGACGAGTTCGACGTGATCCATTCGCACCTCGAGTGGATCAGCCTGCTCCTGGCGCGGGCGACACCCGTCCCGGTCGTGATGACCTTCCACGGCAGGCTGGACCAGCCGTTCGCGGCTGACGCCTTCAGCGCCGCGCCCCGCGGACTCGTCGCCATCAGCCGGTCCCAGGCGGCCGCCCATCCCCACCTGCCCTGGGCGGGCGTCGTGTACAACGGGCTGGACCTCACCGATGCTCCGTTCGAGGCCGAGCGCGGGGAAGACCTCTGCTTCGTCGGCCGGATCGCTCCGGAAAAGGGAATCCTGGACGCGATCGAGGTCGCCCGGCTGACGGGAAGGCGGCTGCGCATCGCCGCCAAGGTGGGCCGGATGCAGGAGGAGCGCGCCTACCACGACGACGTGTTCATGCCGGCCACCAGGACGGCCGAGGTGGAGCTGCTGGGCGAGTTGAGTGGACAGGATCGGGACCGTCTCCTCGCCGAGAGCTACGCCTCGCTCATGCCCGGGAAGTGGCCAGAACCGTTCGGCCTGGCGGCGATCGAGTCGCTGGCCACCGGAACGCCGATCCTTGCGCGGCCGTCCGGGGCGCTCCCCGAGATCATTCGCGACGGCATCGACGGCTTCTTCGGCCATGATGCGGCGTCGCTCGCGGAGCGAGTGCCGCTTGTGGCCAAGCTCGATCGGGCGGCGATCCGCGCGTCGGTCCTGGAGCGCTTCTCGGCGGCCCGAATGACCGACGGCTACGAGGCGGTCTACCGCCGCTTCGTCGGATCCCCGGACCGGTCCACCTCAGAGCTCGTCGTCGACCAGGATCGGGAGCGAGAATCCGAACTCGGCGCCGCCAGCCGGGCGGGCCAGCGCCCAGATCCGGCCGCCCATCGCCTCGACGAGCGCGCGGCACACGAACAGCCCGATGCCCGCGCCGGCGGACTGGGCGGCGGTCGTCGGCGATCGGTAGTAGAGCTCGAAGAGGCGCCCGACCTCGGCTGACGAGATGCCCGGGCCCTCGTCGAGGATCCGGACGTGGATCTCGTCCTCCAGGACCTCGCCGACGACGTCGACGGTCGTCCCGTCCGGCGAATACTTGGCGGCATTGCCGATGAGGTTGCGGACCACCTGCTCCACATAGGTCGGGTCGGCCGAGACCGTCGGCATCGAGCGCGGCATCCGCAACTCGAACCGCTTCGACGGCCAGCGCGCACCCTCGGACTCGATGATCCGGGGCAACAGGTGCTGGATGAGAACCGGATCGGCGCCCAGCTGGAGGCCGCCGCGCTCCGCACGGGCGAGGACGAGCAGGTCCTCGACGAGACGGTGGAGACGTTCGGCCTCTTCGCTGATGTCGGCCGCCACCTCGCGCCGGGTCTCCTCGGACAGGCCACTGCGGGCCAGGACCCGTGTGCCCCCGAAGATCGTGGTGATCGGCGTGCGCAACTCGTGCGACAGGATGCCCATGAACGCATCCCTGAGCTGTTGTGCGTGACGCACAGCGGTCACGTCGCGGATGACCAGGATGGACGAGGCGCCCACCTCGTCACCCCCTTGATCGGTCGGGAGCGGCGGTGGGGACGGCTCATCATCGCTCGATCGAACCGGATAGGTGGTCAGCTCCAGCCAGCGATCCCGGTCGCGCAGGAGCAGCTCGACCGGGCCCTGGGGCTCGGCCTGGCCGAGCTGCGGAGCGGTCCGGTCGGGATCGTCGAATCGCTCGAGGATGCCCTCGTATGTCTCGAGCGCGTCGCTGCCCAGCACCGTCCTGGCGGCCTGGTTGGCAAAACGCACCCGGCCTTCCCGGTCGCACACCACGACCGGCTCGCCCATGGCCTGGATCACCGCGCCCAGCTCGGCAGCCCCGGCTCGCTCGGCCCGGACGACCCGGCGGAGCGTCTCGTTCAGGCGCTCGGTGTCCTCCCACAGTCGGGCACGCTCCAGGGCCTGCACGCAGGTGTGAGCGATCGTCCGGAGGAAGGTCCTGTCCGTGTCGGCGAATCGGCGGTTCCGGTCGAAGCGGATGCCCAGGGCGCCGATCGGACGGCCCTCCAGGGCAAGCGGGATAGCGGCCAGGGCGCCGGTCGTCAGGCGCAGGAGCTGGCGATTGGCGGAGGGGTAGCGGCGCCGCAGCTCCCGGTCCGATTCGAGGAACACGGCCTCGCCCGTCCGGATGGCCTCGGTCAGGGGCCACTCGCTGCTCAACGGCAAGCGGGCCAATGCCACCAGGAGGTCCGGCTGGTACCCGTGGGCGCCCGCCAGGACGAGGTCGCCGCCCTCGATCAGCGAGACGCCCGCTGCCATGCCATCGAGCGCATCGAGGATCTCCCTCGCCACCATGTCGACGACCTGGGCAGGCGTGAGCGCCCCCGACAGGGCATCGCTTGCGGCGAGCAGCCGTCGGAGGGTCTCCTCGGCGCGGCCGTGCTCCGCGATCTGGGCCTCGAGCCTGTCGATCTCGGCCCGGAGCTCCGCCACCGGGTCCGCGTCGTCGCGGCCCGGCGAGCGTCGACGCAACATGGCGGGGCGGCTCATCGCGGGCTATTGTCCGCCGTTCGTCCAGCGGGCGCCTGGAGGCAGCCAGGCTACAGAGCGGCGCGTGCGCCCTTCGGAGCGGCTCGTATGCGATCGACCTGAGACAGGCTCCAAGCCGTCGTCCATCCCGGTATGTCACCCTGACAAACAAACAAGCCGCGCGACCCGGGAGGGGGACCGGATCGCGCGGCGGAAGCGCCAGACGCCACCCCGTCACCGGTGTCGCCCGACGGCATGAGAGATTGTCGGAAGGCTACCCGTCGCCGTATCGCAGCGACGTGCCGGCCGGTCGAGCGCACATTGCAGGCGCGTGACGACGGCGGACCGGCCACGCGGCCGCCGGGCCCAACCCAGGCCGAACGTACCAGCCGGCTCCTATTTACCGGCCTCGTCCGGTTGCGCTACGTTCGCGTCGTGCCCAGGCATCGCCCGATGCCCGATCGGCTCCCCGCGCCACGGCCGCAGCCTTCCCTGGGATCGCCACGCCTGTGGCAGACCCGGTGAGCCGATGCTCGCACCGGCGCCATCCCGACGATGGCGAACAAAGAGGACAGGCATGAAGCGTCTGATCGGTACCATCGTGTTCGCGGCATCGTTGTCGTTGGCGACAGCGACGACGGCCCTCGCCAACGGAGGCAATTCAGCTGCAGCCGGAGCGTGTCAGAAGGGCGGCTATCTGGCGCTCGTCGGTGAAGGCGGCGAGACGTTCAAGAACACCGGCGACTGCGTCAGCTTCGCGGCCCGAGGCGGCAAGTTCGCGACAGGAATCATCGTTCCGGCAGGTCATACCGTCACGTTCAACGACCCGACACTGTCCGCCTGCAACGCCCTCGTCTACGGCTACAGCGTCGGCGGGTCCACCGTTCCGCTCGGTGGCAAGGCGTACGGGTGTTTCACCGTCACGGACCCCGACGTCACGGTTGGGCCGTTTCCAACGGCCGTCGTGCTTCGCGTCTATCTCGACGACCAGACATGCGGCGCGACGTACTTCTCGGACGGCAACCACGCCCACGTGACGCAGCTGACCGCAACGTCCTATCTCGTGGACATCGCCGATGCTGGCGGATTCTGCGAGCGCGAGAACGATCCGGCCGAATTCACCGGGCCGGGCAATCTCCGTGTCGAGGTCGTGATCAACTGATCGCGCCCCGCCACAACGCGTTTCATGGGCCCGGGCGCAGAGCGCCCGGGCCTCTGACTTGAGCGTCTCCGAGGACGATGTGTGATCGGCCGGTCGGCATCGATCTTTCTGTGGGTTGGAACGTCGCCAGCCCCGCCTCACATCCTGATCGTCACGGCGAGGTCGCCCTGCTTGCGAAGGACCTCGGCACTCGTCGCGCCCCGCCAGCGGTGAAACAGCAGGTCGACCGACGCGTCGCCGACGCGCAGGTTGCTGATCGTGACCTTGCCGAGCCACGTCGGCAGGTGGGGCTGGACCAGCTCCAGCTCGCCACGATCGGCCTGGGCGCGCAGGCCGAGCATCGAGCGCAGGAAGAGCAGCGGGGCGCCGGCCGCCCAGGCCTGCGGCGAACAGGCCACCGGGTAGGGCACCGGGACGCTGATCCGCGATCGCTCGAAGCCGCAGAACAGCTCCGGCAGCCGGAAATCGTCGAAGTGTTGAGCGGCCTCGAAGATGCTGCCGGCGAATCTGCTCGCGTCGTCGTGGAACCCATACTTCTTGAGCCCGGCCACGATCAGCCCGGTGTCGTGAGGCCAGACCGAGCCCGTGTGGTACCCCAGCGGGTTGTAGCCGGGCTGGCCGGACGCGAACGTGCGCACCCCCCAGCCCGAGTCGAGATCCTGACCCCGCAGGCGCGCCACCACATCCACGGCGCGCTCCGGACTGATGAGCTCGCTCCACAGGCACTGACCGGGATTCGAGCCGATCGCGTCCGCGACGTGCCCGTCCCGCCCGATCGCCATCGCGTAGTACCGCTCTCGGGGAAGCCAGAAGGCAGCCTCGAAGCGCTCGCGGAGCGCGGCGGCTTCCCCCTCCAGGCGCGCCGCCAGCTCGTCCTCACCACGCAGTCGGGCCAGCCGGGCCATCCGACGCTTGGCATCGAAGACATAGCCCTGGACCTCGGCCAGCGCGATCGGCGCCTCCACGGTCCGCCCCTCACTGTCCCGGATCGAGTCGCTGGAGTCCTTCCAGCCCTGATTGACCAGCCCCTGTGCCGTCCGGCGCTCATAGGTCACGAAACCGTCCGGGCCGGTGCCGTACTCGTCGATCCAGCGCAGGGCGGCGAGGGCGTTTGGCCAGAAGCGTTCCACCAGCGACCGATCACCGGTCCAGTCGAACGTCGCGCCCAGCAGGATGAGCCACAGCGGCGTGGCGTCCACGCTGCCGTAGTAGGGCCGATGAGGCAGCTCGCGGGTGCGGGCCATCTCGCCGGTCCGCAGCTCGTGGAGAATCTTGCCCGGCTGCATGTCCCGGCTATCGTCGATCTCCGTCGCCTGACGGGCCGCAAGGACGGCGAGCGCCTCGGCGGCGAGCGCCGGCCGGAACGCGAGCGACTGATACGCGGTGAGGACCGCGTCACGACCGAACAGCGTCGTGTACCAGGGCACTCCGGCGGCCACGTAGCGCTCGCCGGGATCGGGTCCCTCGCACGACAGCAGTCGGAGGTCGGCGACGCAGCGGCGGATGGCGAGATCGAAGAGCTCATTGTCCGAGGCGACGACCGTGGCGTCGTTAGTCCACTCCCGGTAGGCGCGTGCACCGCGCTCCGGCTCGACCTTCGGAATCGCCGGAAAGAGCGCCTCGATCTCTTCCGTGGTCGCCAGTCCGGTCGACGCCCCCGGCCCAGCGTCGATGCCAGCGCCGGCCATGCCATCGCCGGACGCTCCGGTCCCATCCGGGGCCGGAGGCGCCCACACCGACTGCGGCGCCCCGACTGCCTGTTGTGGCTCGACCGCCAGGGGCGGCGAGAGCTCGCTCCAGACCTCCCACTCGAGGTCGATTCGCCCGCCCGGCGGAACTTCCCGCGTCCAGCGTACGACCACCGCTCCCTCTGAGTCGTGATCGGCGGGCGCCACCTCGCCGGCCGCGCTGGGCGCGATGTAGACCCACCGAACCCGGCCGTCCAGGCCACGGTATCCGAACGTCAAGCGGCCGTCGGTACGCACCGCGATGGGCAGTCGCTCGCCTCGCTGCGGCCGCGGCCGGCCGCGAACCTCGAAGATGTCGGCGCCGTCGACGTCCAGGCGGAGCTCGATCAGAAGGCGCTCGGGATGCGGGGTGAAGTTGGCGATCGCGACCCGCTCGAGCAACGCGCCGTCGAGCAGCTGGTCGCGGCTGATGCCCAGGGACTGGCGAGCAAGGGCGAGCCGCGCATCCAGCTTCCGGCTGGGATCCGGGAACTGATCGGGATTGGTGAGCTGGATGGTCCCCCGGTAGTTGGCTCCGGTGTCCGCCCGAAGCACGATCGGCCGCGAGCCGTTGATCCGGAGGCTGGCACAGGACAGGATCCGGGTGTCGCCCTGGTACAGGCCCAGGCCTCTCGAATCGGGATGGATGTCGCCGAAGCCGTCGGTAAGCATGTACAGGTCCTCGTGCTTGAGGACCTGCACACCGCCAAGGTCGGTCGCCTTGACGATCGGCGTCTCGCGCGGCGACAGGAACGAGACCCGGCTCGCCTTCTGTCCCGCCATCTTGCGGACAGCCGAACGCCCGGCAGACCGCACCGAACGCGCAGGCTCCGGGCGAGATGCGTCTGTAGCTCGTCGATGGACTGTCAGTGTTCCTCGTCCGGATCGTGTTCGCGACCGCAACGGGGACATCGCCCCGCCCATGTCGCCGACTGGTTCACCTGGCGCCGGTGCTGCTCAGCCTCCACGAGGTCGGCCTGGCGGCAGTGCGGGCATTCCGGGCACTTCCCAACGGGCAGGCGCGAGACGAGGCCGGCGGTGACGAACATCGCCAGCCCCGTCAGGCTCAATACCGTGGTCGGTTCCAAGAGGGCCCACCTCTCCTAGTGTGAACCGTCGTCAGGCGGTCGTCACGTCGCCACGATCGCCCAGTCGGACGATCGCCAGGACGAGCCCTTCGATGAGCGTCCAGCCGATCAGGGCAACGATCGCCGCGACGTCCAGGACGGAGCCGATCTGGCTGCCCACCCGATCGAGCCGGAACATACCCCGGAACGGGTCAACCAGCACGTCCGTGGCGTTCATGATCGCCATGACGATGTCGTTGTTGCGGTTGGCGATGAGCAGGAGCAGGACGATTCGCAGGATGATCAGCGCCTGGATGACGCCGAAGATCAACGCGATCGTCCGCTGCATGACGGTCAGACCGCTCGGAGGGCTCGCCCGGTGGACCACGGTGCCCCGGGTCACGACGGGATCGCTGTCCTCACGAGTGACGGTCGTGCGTTCAATTTCACTCATTCTGGCCTCCAAAAGGCCGGTCCGCGATCACTCCCGTGATCGCCGACCTACTGGGTCGTGCTCGCCACAGGGTGCAGCGAGATCCACGGCAGAGTGGCATCGGGCACCCTTCGGCCGCCTCATCGACCGCAGAGGGACAGTTGCAGGCGGCTTGCGGAGCCGCAGCGGTCCGGATGATCGCCGCTCGGCGCAGGGAGGCGCCGGCGGCGACACGGGAACGTCATGTCACTACGCTTCACTACTGAGGTGACCAGCAAGGCAGCACAGCCCGATTCGAGCCCGCCGGCCACGCCCAGAGCCGGCGGGGGGCCGACGACCGGCGCTCCCGCTCCCCTCGGAGCGGTGGCGGCTGGCGTTGCGGGCGCGCTGGCAGCCGCCTCCTCGATCGCCGTCGCCGAGCTCGTCGCAGGGCTGATCCCGGGCGCCCCGTCGCTCGTCCTGGCCATCGGCGCGCTCGTGATCGACTTCCAGCCGGCCGGCGCGAAGGACGTCGTGGTCGACCTCTTCGGGACCAACGACAAGCTGGCCCTCAACGCCGTCATCGTCGCGGCTTCCCTGGCCATCGCCGCGGGCCTTGGGGTCGCCGCCCGGCGACGCATCCGACGGGCGGACATCGGCTTCGTGGTTGCCGGGCTGGTCGCGCTGGTCGCTGCCTGGCGAGAGCCCCTCGTGTCCCTGCCCCTGGCCGCGGTGACGGTCGTCGTGGCCGTCGCGGCCGGCCTGGCCGCCCTCCGGTTCCTCATGGCGCCGCCCGGATCGATCGGAATCCGCGGTACCGGCGCGAGCGACGCGGGGATCGCCACGGACCGGAAGTCCGCCGGCCGGCTCCGGCGCCTCGGCCTCGACGGGGGCGCCGTGCCGCCGCCCGGCCGGCCTTCCACGGCCCAAGTGCCTGACTGGGACCGCCGCCGCTTCCTCGTCCGGAGCGCCGTGCTCGCCGGCACCGCGGTGGTCGCCGGAGGGCTCGGCCGCTCGCTGCTGCAAGGCCGGGCGGAAGCCACGCCGGCGGTCTCGACGGCGCTGCCACCGCCGCGCGTCACGGTCCCGCCGCTGACGCCCGCCCAGTCGCTGAGCGTGCCGGGCCTCACCCCGATCGTGGTGCCCAACGACCGGTTCTACCGCATCGACACCGCCCTTCTCACGCCGCACATCGAGGTCGACGACTGGCGGCTCTCGGTCACGGGCATGATCGATCGTCCGGTCGAGCTGACCTACGCCGAGCTGGGGGCGCTACCACTCTTCGAGCAGTACGTGACGATTGCGTGCGTGTCCAATCGAGTCGGTGGCGACCTCGTGGGCAACGCGCTGTGGACGGGCGTCCGCCTGCGCGAGGTGCTGGCGATGGCTGGAATCAGGAGCGGCGCGACCCAGATCGTGGGTCGGTCGGCGGATGGCTGGACGGCCGGCTTTCCGACCGAGCACGCGTTGAATCCCGACCGCGAGCCGATGATCGCCCTGCTCATGAACGGCCAGCCGCTGCCCGTGGAGCACGGCTACCCGGCCCGCCTGATCGTGCCGGGGCTGTTCGGCTACGTCAGCGCGACGAAGTGGCTGACCGAGATCGAGCTGACCACGCTCGAGGCGTTCAATGGCTACTGGATCCCGCTCGGCTGGGCCAAGGCGGGGCCGATCCTCACCCAGTCCCGCATCGATGTCCCGCGCTACGGCGATTCGGTGCCGGCCGGAGCCGTGACGATCGCCGGAGTCGCCTGGGCACCGGACCGCGGCATCTCGAGGGTGGAGGTCTCGGTCGACGGCGGCGCGTGGCAGGCGTGCACGACGTCGCAGCCGATCTCGTCCGCGACGTGGCTGCAGTGGCAGACCCAGGTGACCGTGCCCGTGGGCAACCACGACATCGAGGTCCGGGCAACAGACGGGACGGGCGTGGTTCAGACGGCGGACATGTCCGATCCGGCACCCGACGGCGCCCGCGGCCATGACCGGATCCAGATCGTCGCTCGATAGGCATCAGACCGTCGGGCCGAGGCCTCTGATCGGCGGGGGTCGCGCTCAGCGTGTGAGCGTCACCTTCGTCAGGCCCAGCGGAGCATCGGGGTTTCGGCCGAGCCGGCGGGCGACCGATTCGGCGACGAGCTGGCCGGGAACGACGTAGAGGAGGGGGCTGAGCGCCTCGGGCAGCTCCGCTGCGGCCCCCGACAGGGACAGCGCCCGCTCCCCGCCTTCGATCTCGCGGCCTCCGATCAGCCAGCTCATCGAGCCGCCGGCCGAGGCTCGCACCACCGACGCGTCGATCGCCTGCCCCATCGGCCCATCGGGGCGGACCACGAGGAGCGGCACGTCGGGACCGGCCAGCGCGATCGGCCCGTGCTCCAGGTCGGCGGTCGAGTACCCCTCGGCAAAGATCTGGCTCGTCTCCTTGAGCTTGAGGCTCACCTCCAGTGCGGTGGCCATGTTGAAGCCGCGGGAGGTGACGATCGCCCGTCCGGCGGTCGCGATGGCCGACACCAGGCTGCCGCCGACGGCCCCATCCACCCACGCCGCCGAAGAGGCAAGGACCTGGTCGAGCACGTCCGGCACGGACGCCAGCGCCCCCGCGACCGCCGACGTCGGAGCCAGCTCGGCCACGAGCCCGGCCAGCATGGCCAGCTCCGCGACGTAGGTCTTCGTCGCCGCGACCGCGCGCTCGGGACCCGCCCCGCAACGGAGCTCGTGCTCGGCGGCGCCGGCCAGCGGCGATTCCGGCGTGTTGGTGATCGCGACCGTGATCGCTCCGGCCTGCCGCGCGGCCTGCGTGACCGCGACCACGTCCGGGCTCTGGCCCGACTGGGAGATGGCGATCACGAGCCCGCCTCGCCAACGGATCGCGGCACGATAGACCGTGGTCACCGACGGTGACGCCAGGCCGGCCGGCAGGCCGAGCTGGGTCTCCACGAGGAAGGCGCCGTACACGGCGGCATGGTCCGACGTTCCGCGGGCGACGATCGAGACCCACGCCGGATCGGCTCGCCGGATCGCGGCGGCGACCTCCGCACGGGCCGCCGCGCCGTCGTTCAGCAGCGCCCGGACCACCGAGGGGATCTGGCCGATCTCCTCGCGCATCACCGTCATCGGGTGGAGTCCGGCTGGTCCACGCGTACGAGTGCGCCATACGTGAGGGACGACCGCGCCCGATCGCTGGCCGCGCTGTCGCGCGGGGCCACGATATCGAGCCCGAGCAGCGCCGCGCCGAGCACGGGCGGTGCCTCGAGCCGGATGACCTTCGCCCTGGGGGCGATCGCCCGGATGCCGGTTCGGATCCGCTCGTGGAATGCGCCATAGCGGGTCCGGAAGATGCCGCCCGACAGGACCACCTCGACGTCCAGGCGTGACAGGTGGAGTTGCCGGATGGCGGAGCGGGCGAGGCCCACCGCCTCACCGGCCAGCCATTCGACGATGCCGATGGCGACCCCATCGCCGCCGGCCGCGGCATCGAACACGATCGGTGGCAGCTCGTCGAGACGCCGCTCCGAGATGCGGCCCATGTAGATCGCCCGGGTCACCTCCAGCGGCCGGGACAGCCCGAAGTGGCGGGGTACGAGCCGCTCCAGGATCGTGCGCTGCCCGCGCCCGTCCCGCGCGCGAACGGCGGCTGAGAGGGCACGCTCGCCCACCTCACCACCACCGCCCCAATCGCCCGATGTGTGATCGCCGGGGGCATGGATGAGCGTGCGGCCGTCGGGCGCAACCCCCGCGACGTTCACACCGCGGCCCATGATCACCGCCACTCCCCATTCGCGCGACGTGCCGGCCCGGAGTCCGGCAAAGCCGTCGTTGCGAACGAGGTCCGCCGTCGCCAGGCGGGCACCCTGCAGCCCTCGGCGGAGGAGCCGGAAGTCACTCGGAAAGTCCGCGCCGGCCAGGCAGTAGACGCCCTGCCCGGCGATGGGCCGGGCTTCCGGCGGCAGCCCGGCCCGCCGTGCGGCTTCGCCGACCAGCCGGGCCAGGACACGCAGCCCTGGCTCGAGGCCGACCGCCTGATGCGAGCTGGTGGGGCCGCGGACGGCCGCCAGCAGGCGGCCCGTCCCGTCGAGGAGGGCCACGTCCGTCTTCGAGTTTCCGCCGTCGACCGCCAGCACGGCCGCCGGTGGATCGCGCCGGTCCCTGGGATCGCGGCGCTCGGGCGGATCGCCGCGCTCGGGCGAATCGCGCCGCTTCGGCTGCGTCACGGCCCCCCCTCTGATCCCTCCCCCATCCGCCCTCACGGCTTGTCCATGGACCCTGGCAACTCGTCCAGCGGGACGAACGACGCGCCCTTGTCTCGCAACCGGGCCAGCATCCCGGGCAGCGCCTCGATCGTGTTCGATGGCCAGGTATGGAGCAGCACGATGGCGCCGTCGCCGCGGCTCAGCGTGCCGTCCACGACGGTGTCCTCGACCTGGCGGGCGGTACGACCCGGGTCCCAATCGTCCGGCTCGACGTCCCAGTGGACATGGCGGTAGCCGAGGGCCGTCAGGCGAGCGAGCACCCGCGGGTCGTCGAAGCCCGCGCCGAACGGGAAGCGGAACCACGGCCGCGGATCGATCCCCAGGATCTCGACGATCGCGCGCTGGGCGTCCTGCACGTCGGTATCGAACCCGGGGCCGGAGAAGAGTGGC
Organism: Candidatus Limnocylindria bacterium; assembly: GCA_035637675.1. Lineage (GTDB taxonomy): Bacteria > Chloroflexota > Limnocylindria > Limnocylindrales > CSP1-4 > C-114. The sequence goes on from DASPWU010000147.1 coordinate 30,207, forward strand.
ATCCGTGCGTGGTAGAAGGAGTGGCTGCCCACCAGGTGGCCGGCCGGCCCGATCCTCTGGGCCGTCGCGGGGTAGGCCTCGGCCCAGCGGCCCTGGACGAAGAACGTGGCCCGCACGCCCTCCCGGTCCAGGGCGTCGAGCAGGCGTTCCTGTACCCCGAGCGCCGACGGCCGGTCCGGGTGCTCCGCATCGAAGGTGAGGGCGACCCGGAACGCGCTTATTTCTCGACTCCCGTGATCACGATGCCGCGCACGAACACGCGTTGGAAGATGAGGAACATCACGACCGGCAGGACCATCGTCATGAGCGTGCCGGCCTGGATGATGCCCGGATCCCTGTTGGAATGGATGCCGTTGAAGCGAGCCAGCGCCACCGACAGCGTCTGGAGGTCCTCGTTGGCCGACAGGTAGATGAGCGGCCCGAAGAAGTCGTTCCAGCTGTAGACGAAGTGGAAGATCGCGACCGCGATCAGGGCCGGCACGGCCTGGGGCAGGATGACCGACGTCAGGGTCCGGAACGGGCCGGCTCCGTCGATGGCCGCCGCCTCATCCATCTCGCGCGGGATCGTGAGGAAGTACTGGCGCAGCAGGAAGACGTCGTAGGCGTTCGCGAAGAAGGTCGGCACGATGAGGGGTAACCACGTCCCGACCCAACCCAGCTTGACGAAGATCGTGTAGGTCGGGATGACGGTCACCGCGAAGGGCAGGAAGATCGTCGCGATGACGAGCGTGAAGAGCTTGCCTCGACCGGGGAACCGGAAACGCGCGAACGCGTACGCGACGAGGGTGCACGACAGGACCGTGCCGATCGTGGTGATGATCGCGATGGCGGCGGTGTTGAAGAAGATCCGCGGGAAGTTGAGCTGGTCCCAGGCGTCCGAGAAGTTGGTGGGCATGGGCGCGAACGTCCAGGCGTTCTGCAACGTGCGCCACGAGCCTTGCCAGGTGATCAGCCCGGCGTCCGGCTTGGCCGGGTCGACGAACTGGCTTTCGGACCGGCCCTTCTTCACCAGTGCCAGGTCTTTGGTGCCGCCGTCCACCGGCACGACGTAGACCTCGTAGGACTTGCCCTGGTATTCGAAGGTCTGCGGGTCCGCCGGCCAGATCGGCGAGTCCACCCGGGCCAGCTGATCCGGGCTCTTGAACGAGACGGTCAGGGACCTCACGAGGGGCGACAGGAATGCCGCGAGCACCACGACGGTGATGAACGTCAGCACGAAGGCCGGCAGAAACCGCCGGCGCAACCGGCTGACCGACCACCGCGAGGTGGTCAGAGCGGACGGGGCGGACCGGGCGGCTACTCCCACCGGTTACCTCTCACCGGCGTAATAGACCCAGCGGCGGGACGTCCGGAAGAGGATCACGGTGACGATGAGGATGAGGGCGAACAGGAGCCAGGCGAGCGCCGCGCCATACGACATGTTCTGGAAGGTGAAGAAGTTCTTGTACAGGTAGAGGTTGTAGAAGAACGTCGTGCCGCCGGGCTCGCCGGTTCCGTTCTTCACCACGAGCGGCACCAGGAAGTACTGGAAGAGCTCGACGACGCCCAGGATCAGGGCGTAGAAGATGACCGGGGACATCATCGGCAGGGTGACGTGCCGTAGCTGTCCCCACCAGCCCGCTCCGTCGATCCGGGCGGCGTCATACAGCTCGCTGGGCACCCCCCGCAGGCCGGCCAGGTTGATGATGATGCCGCCGCCGATGCCCCACACGCCGATGAACACGAGGGCCGGATAGATCCAGCCGGTGTCGTTGAGCCAGTTGGGGGCGTCCTGGATGCCGATCTGGTGCAGGAACAGGTTGATCCAGCCGGTATCCGTGCTCAGCATGCCCTGCCAGATGAGCACGCCGGCAATGAAGGGCACCACGTACGGCATGAAGAAGAGAACCCGGAACACGCTCGCGCCCTTGAGGGACTTGCTGTTGAGCAGCAACGCGACGGCCAGGGGCAGGAGCACGCCGATCGGCAGAGCCAGCACGGCGAACTTCACCGTCACCGCGAGCGACTCCCAGACCTGCGAATCGTGGACCAACGTCTCGTAGTTCCGGGTGCCCACGAAGCGGAGCGGCTCACCCTGGGCCAGGTTGATGTTCGAGAACGAGAAGGCCAGCGTGGCGATCATCGGAAACAGCGTGAAGCCCAGGAAACCGAGGACCCAGGGCGAGAGGAACAGCAGTCCCCAGCGCGCCTCGCGACGGGCCATCGGCGACGTGCCCAGCGACGGTCTCCGGAGGGTGATCACGCGGCCTCCCCGCTCGAATGGATGGGCCCTCGCCATCCTGATGGTAGGCGAGGGCCCTCTGGCGGCGAGCTTACTTCGCCTTGTCCCAGATTGACTGCAGGTCCGTCTTCAGCTTGGCGACCTCCTTGTCCACGTCCAGGCCACCGGTCGTTCGGAGCTTGGTCCAGAACGTGTTCAGGCGATCGAGCGTCTGGTTGTAGGCCGGCATGAATGCCTCGAAGTTGGGGTTGTCCGCGTACTGGACGCTGTCCGTGGCGACCTGCCAGTCGGGCTTCTGCGGGAACTGCTTGTTCAGCGTCTCGAAGAAGGCGGCCTGGTCGGCCGTCCGGGCGGGCATGCCGCCGTACACGTTGAGGAGGTCGGTCGAGCCGTCCGTCAGCAGGTAGGTGAGGGCGGTGAAGGCCTCGTCGGGGTGCTTGCTGTTCTTGAGGATGCGGAAGGTGTCGGCGTTGAAGACGGCCGTCGTCTTGCCGTTGTAGGCAGGAGCGGCGGCGATGTCCCACTTCTCGCCCGCCGGAGCCTTCTTGCCTGCCTCGGCGACCAGGCAGTACTTGGACCACAGGAAATTCACCTGAGAAGCGACCTTGCCTGAGCAGAACGTGTAGCCGCCGCCCTGGTATTCCTGGCTCTGGAAGACCGCCTCGGTCTCGATGAAATGGTCCTTCCAGACGCCGCCGTAGAACCACTTCCAGGCGGCGATCCAGTTGGCCGGGATGTCGACGGTCTTGCCGTCGGCACCGGCCAGCGAGCCCGCTCCGAAGAATGCGCCCCAGCCGCGGGCATCGTCGCGCTGCGGCTCGAAGCCGTACTGGACGATCTTCTTGGGATCGAAGCCCGCCTCCGTGGCGTCCTTGCCGTTCTTGTCGACGGTGAGCTTCTGGGCGATGGTGCGAACGGCGTTGTAGTCCCAATCGACCTCGGTTCCGTCCGGCATCTTGTACTTCTCGCCGTACTTGTGCGGCGGCGGCTCCAGGCCGGCCTCCTCGAACATGTCCGGCTGGTACCAGAAGAACGAGGGATAGATCGCGAACGGCAGGGCCGGCTGGCCCTCGCCGGAGATCTTGTAGAAGTCCACCGAGCCGGTCGCGAACTGGCTCAGGTCGAGATTGTTCTTCTCGATGTATGGAGCAAGGTCCAGCCACTGTCCGTGGAACGCCTCGGCACCGCCGACGCCAACCGGCCCCACGATGTCGGGGGCGTTGCCGCCCGCGATCTCGGTGGACAGCGCGTCGCGTGCGCTCTGATAGGTGACGACCTCGATCTGGAGCTTGATGTTCGGGTGGCTGGCGTTGAACTTCTCGATGACCGCCTTCTCGACCTTGACCTGGTCCGCGGCCTCGCCCGTTCCCAGGCAGCAGAACCACTTGATCGTGACCGGCGGACCGGCGGGTGTCGGGCTGGCGGTCGCCGGTGCCGCGCTTGCGGGCGCGCTGGGCGACGGCGTAGCGCCGCCGCCGCAGGCGGATGCCAGCAAGCCGAAGACGGCACTGACCGCCAGAAGACGCCTGGACAGGACCATATCCTCTCTCCTCTCTTTCGGCGTGCTCGTCTCGACGAGCCGCCGCTGTATCCCTACCGCCGCTCGCTGGCCAGACCGCCGGCTCGATCGCCGGCCAGGAGCAGGGTCTCCACATTGCCATCAGCTGGATTGCTACCGGTGCCGCGGATCGAGCGGAGACCGCGTGCCCAGCGGCCGGTCGTCTCGATCAGGAACTTGGAACGCTCGCCCGGAACGTACGTCCGCGAATACTCGACCGGTTTGCCGTCGTCGTCGAAGGCGACCCCCACGAGCAGGAGCATCGGCCGGCGACGGGACCCTCCCAGGATTCGAGCCTCGCGAGCAGGCGGAAGAACGGGCTCGATCGTCTCCCGGAGGCGGACGATCCGACAGCCATACCGTGTGGCCAGGAAGTCGTAGAGCGAGCCGTGCTCGAGGTCCGCCGTGAGCAGGTCCGGAAATCGCTCGGCCGGAAGCTCCACCTGCTCGAGAAGGAGCGGCAGGTTGGCGGCGCCGCGGAGCCGTTCGAGCCGGTACGTCGGGGCGCCGGGCAGTATCTGAAGCGAGGCCGCGGCGGCCTCACTGGCCCGTCCCACGGCCGCCGCCAGGAGTGTCGTGCGAGGCTCCAGTCCGTGCAGCTCCATCTCCTGCGCGAAGCTCAGGGTGGATGACAGATCCCGGACGATCTTCGGCAGGGTGACCACGGTGCCGCGGCCCCGCGTTCGCTGGAGGCGCTCCTCGCGGGCAAGGTCGCTGAGGGCCCGGCGGACGGTGATCAGGCTGCAGCCATACCGCTCGGCGAGCTCGCGCTCGGGTGGCAGCTGGTCGCCGGGCCGCCACTCGCCGCTATCCAGCGCGGCCCGCAGGTCGAGATAGACCTGATGGTGGAGCGGGATCGGACCAGGCTCGAGCTGGTACCGGGCCATGCGCCTCCTCTGGAGCCGGCAGCCGCCGTTGCGGGGGCTTGTCTTGGTGGCGACCATTAGTGATAACGTTATAAGCAATGGTGGCGGGCCGATGGCCTGGCTGTCAAGATGGTGCGGCATTTCTCCTAGCAGAGGCGTGGCCGTGAAGGTCGTCGTGGTGGGCGGCGGAAGCACCTACACCCCCGAGCTCATCGAGGGCTTCGCCGATCGTGATGCGGTCCTCCACGTCGAGGATCTCGTCCTGCTCGACGTGGACCGGGATCGACTGGACGTGGTGGGCGGGCTGGCTCGCCGCATGCTCGAACGCCGCGGCTGGCCGGGCAGGCTGTCCCTGACGACGGGCCAGGACGGTGCGTTCGAGGGAGCCGACTTCGTCCTGCTCCAGATCCGCGTGGGCGGACAGGGGACCCGCTTCGTGGACGAGACGCTGCCGCATCGGTTCGGCTGCATCGGCCAGGAGACGACCGGTCCCGGCGGTTTCGCCAAGGCCCTCCGGACCGTGCCGGTCGTCCTCGACATCGCGGAGGCGGCGACCCGCCGTGCGGCGCCCGGCGCCTGGATCATCGACTTCACGAATCCGGTCGGCATCGTCACCCAGGCGCTGGTCGACGGCGGCTTCCGGGCAATCGGCCTGTGCAACGTGGCAATCGGGATGCAGCGGACATTCGCCCGGCGATTCGGCGTCGAGCCCGAGCGGGTGGAGCTTGAGCACGTCGGGCTCAATCATCTGTCCTGGGAGCGCGCGATCCGGGTGGATGGCACGGATGTCCTGCCCGGCCTGCTCGAATCGGACGGGCCATGGCTGGCCGACATGGTCAGCCTGCCGGAGGAGCTCGTTCGGGCCCTGCGCTCGGTGCCCTCCTACTACCTGCGCTACTTCTACATGACGGACGTGGTCCTGGCCGAACAGCTCGCCGGCAAGTCACGGGCAGAGGACGTCATGGCCATCGAGCGCGACCTGCTCGAGCGCTATCGCGATCCGGCCCTTGCCGAAAAGCCCAGGCAGCTCGAGGAGCGGGGCGGTGCCTTCTACTCCGAGGCCGCGGCCCAGCTCATCGCCGCCCTGGCAACCGACGCGGGCGACGTCCAGGTCGTGAACCTCCGCAACGGCGGGGCGATCCCGGGGCTCCCGGCAGACGAGATCGTGGAGATCGGCGCCCACGTCGGCCGGGACGGCGTCGTGCCGATCCCGGTCGCACCGCTCGGCCCGGAGCTCCTGGGCCTCGTTCTTCAGCTGAAGGCCTACGAGAGGCTGACGATCCAGGCAGCGCTGTCCGGCGACCGGGAGATGGCGCTGCTGGCCCTCCTCGCGAACCCGCTCGTGGCTCGCTACTCCACCGCTGCACCGCTCCTGGACGCGCTCCTGGATGCGAACCGGCGTTTCCTGCCGAGGTTCTTTCCCGAGGCCTGACCGGCCGCCTTCCCGGTCACACCGGCTCATTCCAGCTGGAATGGGATCCGGGTCACGCCTGCACGGGCGAGGCGACAAACACATTCCGGGCGGCGGCCATGCTCGCTCATTGCCGGCTCCATTCACCATGGAATGACCGTGGCCGCCCAGAATGGCCACCGAACCGGCGTCGCGCGACCGCGTCGAGTGGCGTCGCGGTCGATACCATCCGCAGCGTGACGGTCGGCCCACGCGTGATGGACGGCCTGCCGTCGCGATCGGGCGGAGGTGGGCGTGCGCCGTTGGAACGGTTGGGGCGACGAAGCGGTCTCGGTGCCGCTCGGCCCGGAAGCTCGCTCCTTCCTGGACCGGGCCCTGGGACCCGGCCGGCCGGGTCCTGACGCGACGCTCGAGGCAGCCCTGGCGAGCCTCCCGCCGAGCGCGCTGCCAGAAGCTCATCCGCTCGTCACGATCGAGCCTGGCGAACGGCTGCGCCACGCCCGCGGTCAGTCGCTGCCGGACTGGATCGCCCTGCGAAGTGGCCGCCTGGGATGGGCGCCCGATGGAGTGGCCCACCCTGCCGACCGCGACGGGATTCGAGGGCTGTTCCGGTTCGCCGCCGAGCGAGGCTGCCGGCTGATCCCCTATGGCGGCGGGACGAGCGTCACCGGCCACCTGACGCCCACGCCGGGCGGCCCGCCGAGCGTGACCGTCGCGCTCGATCGTCTGGCGGGCCTCCAGCGCTACGACGAGCGCTCCGGGCTCGCCACGTTCGGGGCGGGCACGGCCGGCCCCGGCATTGAGGCCGCCCTGCACGGCGAGGGCCGGACTGTCGGGCACTTCCCTCAGTCGTTCGAGCTCTCCACCGTTGGCGGCTGGGTCGCCACCCAGTCTGCCGGCCAGCAGTCGCAGCGGTACGGCCGGATCGAATCGCTCTTCGCCGGGGGCCACCTGGAGGCGCCTGCCGGACCGCTCGACCTGCGGCCGTTTCCGGCATCGGCTGCCGGGCCCGACCTGCGCCAGCTCGTCCTGGGGTCCGAGGGACGGTTGGGCATCCTGACCGACGTCACCGTCAGGACGAGCCCGTTGCCGCAGGAAGAGCGCTTGGTGGCCGGCTTTCTGCCCGACTTCGATCGAGGGCTGGCCGCCGCCCGGACGCTGGCCGACGAGCGGGTGCCGGTATCCATGATCCGGCTATCGACGCCGGAAGAGACCGCCACCATCGTCGGCATGGCCGGCCACGAAGTGATCCTGGGGATGTATGGCCGGTACCTCCGGCTCAGGGGCATCGGCCATGATCGATGCCTCCTGCTGGTCGCCGTCACCGGCAACCGGGCACTGGTCCGATTCGCCACGGCGCAGGTCGGGCGGGTGGTCCGGGCGCATCACGGGCTCATGGCCGATGGCACCTTCGGACGTGGCTTCGGGCGACGATGGGCAGCCGAGCGATTCCGATCTGCCTACCTGCGCAACGCGCTGTGGGACGCCGGCTATGCCGTGGACACCATGGAGACGGCGACGACCTGGGATCGTGTCCCGGCCCTGGCGGAGGCGGTCGCCAAGGCACTGCGGCACGGCCTGGAGGCCGAGGATGAGCGGGTCCACGCGTTCAGCCACTGCTCCCACGTCTACCCGAGTGGCTCGAGCCTGTACACGACCTGCCTGTTCCGCCGAACCGCCGACCCGGATGAGACGCTGCGGCGCTGGGCCGTGCTCAAGGCCGCCGCGTCGAGGGCGATCGTCGATGGAGGCGGCACGATCAGCCATCAGCACGGCGTGGGCCGCGACCACGCACCGTACCTGGCCGCGGAGATCGGCCCGCTGCCGATGGCGGTCCTGGCCGACGCCGCCCGACGGTTCGACCCGGACGGGATCATGAATGTCGGCGCGCTGCTTGGCGACCAGGCCGGCTGACCATGAGCGGCGGCTTCCGGACGGGCGATCGACTCCTGGCCATCGACGTCGGAACGCAGAGCGTTCGCGCCCTGCTGTTCGACCTGCGCGGAGAGCTCGTGGGCCGGGCGCGCATCCCGATCGAGCCGTACGTGTCGCCCAGGCCGGGCTGGGCCGAGCAGGACGCCGAGCTGTACTGGCGGTCCATCGGCGAGGCCTGCCGGACACTCTGGGCAGAGCCCGGGCTGCAACCGTCATCCGTGGCCGGGGTGGCGCTGACCACGCAGCGCGGGACCGTCGTCTGCACGGACGCGGCGGGCCGCCCGCTCCGGCCTGCGATCGTCTGGTTGGACCAGCGTCGCGCGACCGGGCTGCGCCGGGTCGGCGGGTTGACCGGCCTTGCGTTTCGGGCGCTCGGCGTCCGAGAGACGGTCGCCGCCTTTCAGGCGGACGCCGAGGTGAACTGGCTCCGCCAGCACGAGCCGGAGATCTGGCGGGAGACGGCCCATTACCTGCTCCTGTCGGGTTTCCTGAGCCACCGGCTGACCGGCCGGTTCGTGGATTCGGCCGCCGCCCAGGTCGGCTACCTGCCGTTCGACTACAGGCACCAGCGGTGGGCCGCGCCCGGGGATTGGAAGTGGCGCGTCGCCCCGATCGAGCCGGCCCAATTGCCCGAGCTCGTCATGCCGACCGATCTGCTCGGCGAGCTGACGGCGACCGCGGGCGAGCACCTTGGCCTGCCCGCTGGCACGCCGGTCATCGCCGCAGCGGCAGACAAGGCCTGCGAGGTGCTCGGCTCGGGGGCGCTCCAGCCGAACGTCGGGGCGATCAGCTTCGGCACCACCGCCACGCTCAACACGACCCAGCGCCGCTACGTCGAGGCCATCCCTCTGGTGCCCCCCTACCCGGCCGCGCTCCCCGGCGCGTATTCGCTCGAGCTCCAGGTCGCGCGGGGTTACTGGATGGTGGAGTGGTTCAAACGCGAGTTCGGCGCCCATGAGGTGGCGCGGGCAGCCATCGAACGCGTGGCACCGGAGGAGCTCTTCGACGAGCTGGTGGGCGCCGTGCCGCCCGGGTCGCTGGGTCTGACCCTGCAGCCCTACTGGTCGCCCGGCGTGCGCATCCCCGGCCCGGAGGCAAAAGGCGCGATCATCGGCTTCGGCGACGTCCACACCCGCGCGCACGTCTATCGGGCGATCCTCGAGGGCCTGGCCTATGCGCTGCGCGACGGGGCCGAGCGGACCGAGCGGCGGACGAAGGTCAAGCTGACCGAGTTGCGCGTGTCCGGCGGGGGCGCCCAGAGCGCGGCCGCCGTCCAGCTCACCGCCGACGTCTTCGGCCTCGTGGTCCGCCGCCCGCACACCCATGAGACGTCCGGGCTGGGAGCGGCGATCGACGCGGCGACCGGTCTGGGGTTCTACCCCGACGTGGAGGCGGCCGCACGCTCCATGGTCCGGATCGGCGAGACGCGAGAGCCGAGCGCCGCAGCGCATGCGGTGTACGACGAGCTGTACCGGAACGTCTACCGCCGGATGTATGCGGCTCTGCGGCCGCTATACGACGATATCCGCCGGATCACGGGGTATCCCGGCTCGCTGTGATCGCAGCCGGCTCGAGGGCGCATCCGCGGCGGGCCGTGTACATTCGACCCATGCCTCGTCGAATCTTCAGCTTCAACGAGCCAGAGCGCTTCGTGGCCGGAACGGTCGGCCAGCCCGGCGGCAGGACGTTCTTCCTGCAGGCCCGGGACGGCCGGCGCGTCACGAGCGTCGTCCTCGAGAAGGCGCAGGTGATCGTCCTTGCCGAGCGTCTCGGCCAGCTCCTGGACGAGCTCGGGCGACGAGGCCTCGAGATGCCACCCGCGGGTGAAGTCCCCCAGGATACCGATCCTCTCGACGAGCCCCTCATCGAAGCATTCCGGGCGGGCACCCTGACCCTGACATGGGACGGCGACCAGGAGCGCATCATCGTCGAGGCTCGCGAGATGGTCGAGGATGGCGACGCCGAGCAGGCTGAGCTGGCCGACGAGGTCGAGGACGGCCCCGACCTCATCCGCGTCGTCATGCACCCGGCCGCAGCTCGCGGCTTCGCCGACCGGGCGATCGCGGTCGTGGGCGCCGGCAGACCGCCATGCCCGCTGTGCGGCCAGCCGCTCGACCCCCAGGGCCACATCTGTCCCCGTCGCAACGGCTACCTGAACTGACGCGCAGCGTGGAGTCGAGCGGCGACCGGCTGAGCTCGATCGACCGGGCGACCGCCCTCGACCTTCTCCGCGACGGCGAGCTGGACGTCCTCGGCCGGCTCGTGGGGTCGTCCAATCGGGCCATGGTGTGCACGATCACACGTCGCTGCCCCGACCCCGACCCGGACCTCGTGGCAACCTGCGTCTACAAGCCGATCCTCGGCGAACGGCCGCTCGACGACTTCCCGGACGGTACGCTGGCCCACCGCGAGGTCGCGGCGCACCTCGTGTCGGAGGCGACCGGCTGGGACATCGTCCCGCCCACGATCCTGCGCGACGGGCCGTTCGGCGACGGCATGGTCCAGGTGTGGATCGACGTGGATGCCGGGGCCGACCCGTGGGAGCTCGTCCAGCGCGCGGACCGTGCGCTCCGGCCGATGGCCGTCTTCGACGCGGTCGTCAACAACGCCGACCGCAAGGTTGGCCACATCCTGCCGGTCGATGGCGGCCACCTCTTCGGCGTCGACCATGGCATCTGCTTCTCGCCGGAGCCCAAGCTCCGGACCGTCCTGTGGGGCTGGCGGGGTGGTCGCCTGGCCGAGGCGGAGGTCGAGGTGCTCGACACGGTTCGGCAGCGGCTGGACGGAGGCCTTGGGGAGGCCCTGGCGGAGTTGCTCGCGCCGATCGAGGTGGCGGCCACCGTCGCCCGGGTCGACGAGCTCCTGAGGACCCGCCGGATGCCGATGCCCGATCCGGATCGACCCTCCATCCCGTGGCCGCCATTCTGATCGACCGGACGGACCCGTACGCCCGGGTCCTGCCGAATCCGCGGGAATGGCGCACAATAGGAGGCCCCCGGCGTAGGCCTCGTCTCGCCGTGAGCCAGCCCAGGAGCGTGTCCGTGAATCCCAACCCGCCCAAGTCCTCTGCCACCGCGACGGAGGAGCCCCTCAAGCACGTTATCGACCAGTACGTGCACCGGCTGCAGCAGGTGACTTGCGTGTGCGGCTGGCAGGGCAGCTCGTCGACGAACGACGGGCAGACGTCGGAATGGACCGCCCACCTGCTGCTCGTCCGAGGCAAGCGGCGCTAGCCGATCGGGGCGCGGCCAGGCCCGACTGCTGACGGCGGGCACCTTCGTCGGGCCGGTCTCTCGGGTTGGGCGGGCACCTTCGTCGGGCCGGCACCTCCGTCGGGCGGGCAGCTCGGGTTGGGCTCGCGGGCGGACGCCTCGTTGAGCTGAGCGCAACTGACAGGGCACGACGAGGAAGGCTGAACGGTCCGCAGCCGAGCTCGAGCTTCGTAAACATGTCGGCGTTGAGCTCGATGCAACAAACGACGCACGGCGAGAGAAACCAGGCGGGATGCGGCGGATCCCTAGCCTCGATGAACTGGTCGTTGTTGAGCCCGGTGCAACGGGCAACACCAACGAGAGCGCCAGATCGGATTTGACGCCGATGAAGATGTAGGCGAGACTTGATCCGTACCGAACCGCGGACGTGACGCAGGTCAGAGCACGAATCTGCTCCCGCGCCGGCCGCCGGTACTGATCTATCCGCTCCGATCCCCGATATCGGATCGTCGCGAGCGGACCATTTTTCGCCGCAGTCGCCGTGGGACCAGAAACGTCCCGGCGCCGGCTCATCGAGAGGGATACCCACACGTGTTGTCACGATCAACCACGGCCAGCCTGACCGGCCGGGCGAGCGCCATGCGCCGCCTTCGCCGTCGAAGCCATGCCACCAGCAACCTCTACTGTCGCACCAACGGGTGCGCCAGCTTCCTGCAGCTCGATCCCGCCACCGGGGTCGCCACCTGCCCGATCTGCGGGTACCGTCGCGAGCTGTCCTAGCGACCCGGCCAGGCGAACCGCCTGACCACCCGCGACCCGGTCCACGCACCGGTCGCCCATGAGGGGGCGCGGAGAGGCATCATCGCGAAATGCCCGCACTCGCGACCCTCGACCGAGCCCGGCTCGTGACGATCATGGAGCGCGAGCAACAGACCTTCGTCGAGGCTCATCCGCGCTCGGGAGCGCTCTACGAGCGCGCCCGCGGGTCGCTCCTGGGTGGCGTGCCGATGCCCTGGATGGTGAAGTGGCCGGGCGCCTTCCCGCCCTTCGTCGACTTCGCCGAGGGCGCTCATTTCCGCTGCGTCGATGGACACGAGTACGTGGACTTCTGCCTCGGCGACACGGGGGCGATGGCGGGCCACGGGGCAGCGCCAACAGTGGCTGCGGTCGAGCGCCAACTGAGACGCGGCATCACCCACATGCTGCCGACCGAGGACGCCGCGTGGGTCGGCGAGGAGCTGCAGCGCCGATTCGGTCTGGCGTATTGGCAATTCGCGGTCACGGCGACCGACGCGAACCGGTTCTCCATCCGGCTCGCGCGCATGGTCACCGGCCGGCCGCTGATTGCCGTCCACGACTTCAACTACCACGGCACCGTGGACGAGACGTTCGCCTGGCTGGCCGACGACGGCCGGGTGGAGGCGCGCCGCGGCAACATTGGCCCGCCGGTCGATCCGGCCCTGACGACGCGCGTCGTGCCGTTCAACGACGCGCCCGCTCTCGACGCCGCCCTGGCCGACGGCCGGGTTGCGGCGCTGCTCATCGAGCCGGCGCTGACCAACGTGGGCATCGTCCTGCCAGAGCCGGGCTACCACGACGCCGTCCGCGCGATCACCCGCCGGACCGGCACGCTGCTGATCATCGACGAGACGCACACGATCTGTGCGGGGCCGGGCGGGGCCACCGCCCAGTGGCGCCTTGAGCCCGACGTCCTCGTGATCGGCAAGACGATCGGCGGCGGGATTCCGGCCGCCGCGTACGGGTTGAGCCAGGCCGTGGCCGACGCGGTCGCCGGCGCCATGTCGCTCGAGGACGCCGACGTCGGCGGAATCGGCGGGACCCTGGCGGGGTACGCGCTGTCCCTGGCCGCGATCAGGGCGACGTTGGGCGAGGTCCTGACCGAGGCAGCCTTCGCCCGGATGATTCCGCTGGCCGGGCGCTGGGCCGAGGGAGCTCGCGAGATCATCGCCAGCCGCCACCTGCCATGGCACGTGACGCGGCTCGGCGCTCGCGCCGAGTATCACTTCATGGCGAATCCCCCGCGGACCGGTCGAGAGCAATGGGACCACGGCGATTTCGAGCTGGAGCGGTTCCTCCACCTGTACGCCCTCAATCGCGGTGTGCTCATGACGCCGTTCCACAACATGGCGCTCATGAGTCCGGCGACGACGGACGCAGATGTCGATCGCCACAGCCAGGTCTTCGCGGACGCAGTCGACGAGCTGTTCGGCTGAGGCCGCCGTGCCAGGCGAGGTGGCACGGCCCCGGCTACGCTGAGGAGCGTGCAACTCCACGGCGACACGATCGTCGTCAGCGCATCGGATCTCGTCGGCTACCTGGCCTGTGACCATCTCGAGACGCTGGAGCTCGGCCGTGCCCAGGGCCTCTGGGACACACCGCCGCGCCGCGAGGATCCGGAGCTCGCCCTCCTTCAGGAACGGGGGGTGGAGCACGAGCTGGCCTACCTGGAGCGCCTGCGGGCGGACGGCAGGTCGATCCACGAAGTCGAGCTGCGTTATCCGGACACACCCGACGAGCTGAGGGCCGCCGAGGCGGAGACCGTCGACGCGATGCGCCGGGGCGTGGACGTCATCTACCAGGCGACGTTCTTCAACGGCCGCTGGCGGGGCCATGCCGACTTCCTGCTCCGTGCCGAGCGCCCGAGCGACCTCGGGTCATGGAGCTATGACGTCGCCGATACGAAGCTCGCCCGCGGCGTCAAGGCCGGCGCGCTGCTCCAGGTCTGCGTCTACGCAGACCGGCTGGGCCAGCTGCAGGGTCGTCCGCCCGAGCGCCTCATCATCGTCACCGGCGACGGCGTCGAGCACATCGAGCGGCTGGACGACTACGCCGCCTTCTATCGGGCCGTCAAGGGCCGCTTCGAGGCGCGCATCTTCGGCGACGAGCCCGTCCCCGCCACATACCCGGACCCGGTGGAGCACTGCCGCGTGTGCACCTGGTTCCCGACCTGCATGGACCGGCGCCGCGCCGACGATCACCTGTCGATCGTGGCGGGCATGACCCGGACGTACACGGAACGGCTCGCCGCGAACGGGGTGGCCACGCTGACCGCGCTGGGCGAGCTCCCGGTCGAGCGGAGCGTTGCCCGCATGAATCCGCGGCCGCTCGCCCGGCTTCGCGATCAGGCCCGTCTCCAGCTCGAGGGTCGGCGGGCGCACGACCTCCGCCACGAGCTCATCGCTCCCGACCCGGAGGCGCCGGGCCACGGGCTGGCCGCGCTCCCGGAGCCGTCCTCGATGGACCTGTTCTTCGACATCGAGGCGGATCCGTGGGCGCTCGACGACGGCCTGGAGTACCTGCTTGGCGTGGCGTGGCGGACAGCCGACGGCCGGCACGCGTACCGCCCGATCTGGGGCCACGACCGGCGCGGCGAGAAGGCCGCCTTCGAGGCGTTCGTCGACCTGGTGATCGAGCGACTCGATCGCGATCCGCGGATGCACGTCTACCACTACGCGGGCTACGAATCCGGGGCGATCAAGCGCCTCATGCAGCGCCACGCAACCCGGGAGGACGACGTGGACCGGATCCTTCGCGGCCAGGTCCTCGTCGACCTCTACCAGGTGGTTCGCCAGGGTATCCGGGCGTCCGTCGAGTCGTACTCGATCAAGACGATCGAGAAGTTCTACCTGCCCGCACGCGCGGGGCCCATCACGGAAGCTGGCTTCAGCGTGGTCGAGTACGAGCGCTGGCTGCGCGACGGAGATGACCGCCACCTGCGCGACCTGGCCGACTACAACCGCGATGACTGCGTCTCCACGCTCCTGCTGCGGGACTGGCTCGAAGAGCGCCGCCGGGACGCGATCCTGTCCCAGGGCTGGAGCCTGCCGCGCCCGGCGCGTGCGGAGGCGGGACCATCGGAGGCCCTCACCGCATGGCAGGCGGTTACCCGGGCCCGCGAGCAGGCGCTCCAGGCCGGCATCCCGGACGATCCGGCCGAGCGGACGCCACAGCAGGCGGCCCGGTGGCTGCTCGCGGGCCTGGTGGACTGGCACCGGCGCGACACGAAGCCCGGATGGTGGGAGTTCTTCCGCCTCCGCGACCTCTCTGTCGAGGACCTCCTCGGAGAGAGCGGCGCGCTGGCCGGGCTTTCGCATGTCGGTCAGGTCGGGGCCGACAAGCGCTCCGTCGTCCATCGCTATCGCTTCGAGCCGCTCCAGGACACGAAGATCCACGAGGGCGACGCCGACTGGGTGGACCCCAGGACGGATCGGCCGGCCGGGAGCGTGGTGGCCCTCGACCCGATCGCGGGCACGGTCGATCTGAGGCGGGCCACAACCAGCCAGGCGCCGCATCCGGTGGCGCTGATCGAGCCCGGCCCGCGGCCATATCACCCTCTCCCGGACGCGCTCGCTGCCGTGGCCGACCACGTCATCGCGTACGGAATCGAGGGGCCGGGGCCCTACCGGGCGGTCCGGGACCTCCTCATGCGGCGGCCGCCTCGCGTGGCCGGGGCCGTCCCGGGCGCCCCACTGCGACGCCCGGAGGAGACCGCGCTCGGTGCGGCCCTTCGGCTCGCGACGTCCCTCGACGAGAGCACGCTCGCGATCCAGGGCCCGCCCGGCACGGGCAAGACCTGGACCGGCGCGCGAATGATCCTGGAGCTCGTCGCGGCGGGCCGGCGGGTGGGGGTGACGGCGCAGTCCCACAAGGCCATCGCGAACATGCTCATCGCGCTCGACGAGGCGGCGCGCCAGGCCGGTCGCACCGTCCGCGTCGTCCAGAAGTGCGACACGGTCGAAGACGGCGTCCAGCGCGAGAGCGTCCAGGTCGTTACCGATCCCAAGGATGTCGCGCCGGCCATGCGGGCCGGCCGCTTCGATGTCGCCGCCGGCACCGCATGGCTCTTCGGCCGTGAGGACATGGCCGGTGCCGTCGACACGCTGTTCGTCGACGAGGCCGGACAGCTGGCCCTCGCCAATGTCGTCGCGATCGGCGGTGCGGCGCGCTCCATCGTCCTGCTGGGCGACCCCAACCAGCTGCCCCAGGTGTCGCAGGGCGTCCACCCTGACGGTGCCGGCAGCTCGGCGCTCGAGCACGCGGTCGGCGCCGCCCCCACGATCGCACCGGATCGCGGCCTGCTGCTGGACGTCACCTACCGGATGCATCCGCTCGTGAACGACTTCATCTCGGAGGTCTTCTATGCCGGCGAGCTGAACGCCGACCCTTCCACCGGTCGCCAGAGGATCGCCGGAGTGGACGGCGCCGACGACCTGGGACTCCGCTGGCTGCCGATCGCCCACGACGGTGATCAGGTCAGCTCGCGGGCCGAGGCGGTCGCCGTCGCCGAGGCGGTCGCCAAGCTGGTCGGGCGGCAATGGACCGATGCCCGTGGCGAGACCAGGCCGTTGGCCGCCGACGACATCCTGGTCGTCGCCCCGTACAACGCCCACGTCGCCGAGATCGAGCGCGCCCTCCTCGCTCGCCTTGGCACGCGTGGCCGGGTGGGCACCGTGGACCGGTTCCAGGGCCAGGAGGGTGCCGCCGCCGTGTATTCGATGGCAACCTCGTCCCCGGAAACCATCCCGCGCGGGATCGATTTCCTGTACAACGCCAACCGCTTCAACGTCGCCGTCTCACGAGCCCGTGGCCTGTCGATCCTCGTCTGCAGCCCGGAGCTGCTGCGAGTCCGTTGCCGGACGCCGCGGCAGATGCGGCTGGCCAACGCGCTGTGCCGCTATGTCGAGGTCGCCCGCGGGGACCGCCGTCCACCGCCCGTGCCGCCGCCCCAGCCGGCGGGTGAGCCGGAGGCTGGTCAGGTTGCGCCGGCGCTGACCTGACCTCGAGCTGCAACCGACCGCCCCTGCAACCGACCGCCCCTGCACCTGGCCGCGGCCGGACCGGACCACCGGCAGGACCGGACGACCGGGCGACTTGACCGACAGGCGCCGCGGGACGACCCTCTGGATGGACGCGGTACCGCCGGCTGGGAGGCAAGCATGGACCGGAGCAGCAACTCGACGGACTATGAAGGACGCCCGGGCCGCTCGCGGAACCCGGCCGGCACGGTCGGGCGGATCCTGGCGGGGCTCGCCATTGCGGGCAGCGCGCTGGCCAGCGGCTCCGGATCACTGCCGACGTCGCCATCCGCGCCGAGGGCTGCCGCTTCGGCCACTGACGCGGCCCATGCCCCGGTCCTGGCAGCCGCCAGGTCGAGAGTGACGCAACGAGTCGCGGCACCCACCTCCTACACGCCCGGCCACCTCTCGCTGTCGCTCGCGCGCGTCGCCGGTGGCTTCAGCCAGCCCCTGTTCGTGACCAACGCACATGACAAGACCAACCGTCTGTTCGTCGTCGAGCAGGGCGGCCGGATCAAGCTC
>DASPWU010000148.1:0-10313 GCA_035637675.1 Candidatus Limnocylindria bacterium
ATCGAGTACAACGCGATCCGCGAGGCGGCCGCCCTGATCGACGTGAGCCCGCTCTTCAAGTACGAGGTGACCGGCCCGGACGCTGCCCGACTGGTGGATCGCGTCATCACCCGCGACGCCACCAGGCTCGCCATCGGGCAGGTCTACTACACGCCCTGGTGCGATGAGGCCGGCAAGGTGGTCGACGACGGGACGATCCATCGCCTGGCGCCCGATCGCTACCGATGGACGGCCGCCGATCCCCAGCTCCGCTGGCTCCGCCAAAACGCGGTCGGCCTGGACGTCGCGATCGAGGAGATGACCGAGCGGATCGCCGCGCTGGCGCTGCAGGGACCTCGGTCGCGCGAGGTGCTCGAGGCCGCGACCGGCGAGCCGTTCGCCGATCTGCGCTACTTCCGGCGCCGGCCCGCCACTATCCGAAGCACGGACGTGGACGTGAGCCGGACCGGCTACACCGGCGATCTGGGGTACGAGCTGTGGGTCGACGCGGCCGAGGCCGTGGGCGTGTGGGACGCCGTGATGGAGGCCGGCCGCCCGTTCGGCATCCGCCCCGCCGGCATGCTCGCCCTCGACGTGGCGCGACTCGAGGCGGGACTGATCCTCCTGGAGGTCGACTACACGAGCGCGCGCCACGCGATGAACGCCGACCAGGCCTATTCGCCGTTCGAGATCGGCCTTGGCCGGCTGGTGGACCTGGGCAAGGCAGAATTCGTCGGGAAGCGGGCGCTGGAGGCCGAGGCTCGGGCAGGCGGCCCGGCCAGACGGCTGGTGGGGCTCGAGCTGGAGTGGGCTGGCATCGAGGCGCTTCATGCGGCCCAGGACCTGCCGCCGGCGGTGCCGGCCGCCGTCTCCCGGAACCCGGTTCCGGTATTCGACGTCGCGGGCCGCCAGGTCGGGCGCGCCACGAGCATCGGCTGGAGTCCCATCCTGAAGGCGGCCATCGCCCTCGCGTCGGTGGCCGCCAGCCACGAGGCGATCGACTCGCGACTGGCCGTGGAGTGGTCCGTGGAGGGCCGCCGCGGCCGGGTCAACGCGAGGGTCGTTGGACTGCCGTTCCTGGACCTGCCGCGCAAGCGCGCGTGAGCTCCGGCGCGGGTGACCCTGAGTCAGGCCCTGACCACGACGAGGCTGGCGCACAGCGACCGGAAGGTCGACTCGTCCAGGCCGTGCCCGGTTGCCGTCCACGATGCCGCCTGGCCCGGGTTGGCGTGCAGCAAGAGATCGTCGCCGAGCGTCTCGAGCTGGCCGTTGAGGTCGCCGAAACTGGCCGACCCGACGATCGCGTCGTGTGGCGAGCAGGCGCTCGCGCCGTCCGTGCACCAGCGTCCTTCGCGCAGCTCGAGGTGGGCGCCGGCCCTGGTCCGGTAGGCGATGATCATCCGTCCGCCGTCGGCCAGTCGGTACTCGCCGGCCTCCACGGACCAGCCCGCGGGCAGCACCGCGCAGTAGACGGGCCAGGCGACCGCCTCGGCGATGGCCGTGAAGAAATCCTTCGTGTCGGCGCTGCCCGTGCACGTCGCGGCGGCTCCACCTCCCGCTCGCGAGCCCGGTCTTGCCGAGGGCTTTTTCGCCGTGGCCGCGCTGGACGGCGAGGGGCTCAGGGCGGTTGCAGTCAGGGCCGGGCTGGGCACGGTGGCGGGAAGCGTAGCCTCGGCGGTGGAGGCCCTGAGCGAGGACGTTGCCGTCGACCCCGCCGGCGAGCCACACGCCGCGGCAGCCAGGCCGGCGATCAGGAGGATGGCCGGGCACAGGACGTGACGACTCCCGGCGCGCGCTCGTATCACCGAGTGAGACTAGCGGCCGCACGGCGGCAGGGTCAATCGACCCTGGTCGCCCGGTAGATGCGGAGTCAGTCTGCGGCGACGGGCAGGCCAAGCCGGACGAGCGCCGGATCGACACCGAACACGTCCCGCACCCGGTCGGGCTCGAGTGCTCGGTCCGGGACGTCGTCGGCGACGATCCGCGCCCGATCGACCACCACCGTCCGGCCGAAGAAATGGGCGGCGAACCGGAGATCGTGGACGACGGCCACCACGGTCGTCCCGTCGCGCTCGTTGAGATCCACCAGCAGGTCCATCACCTGGACCTGATGGCGGATGTCGAGGTGGACCGTCGGCTCATCGAGCAGGATCAGCGGAGCGGCCTGGGCAACGGCCAGGGCGATCAGCACGAGCTGGCGCTCGCCGAGGGACAGCTCGCGGGCGTCGCGGCCGAGCAGGTGGCCCACGCCGACACGGTCGATCGCGGCGGCGATCGCGGCCCGATCGACCGGCCGGTGACCGCGGAAGGGGTCCTCGTGCGGTATCCGGCCGAGACCCACGAGCTCCTCGACGCGCGTGGCAAACGGCAGCATCGATGCCTGGGGCACCACCGCCAGACGGCGAGCGACCGTCCCCCGGTCCAGGCGGTCGATCGGGTCGCCCGCCAGGAGAGCGGTTCCGCGGCTCGGCTTGAGGATCCCGCTCATTACGCGCAGGAGGCTGGACTTGCCGGCGCCGTTGGGGCCCAAGACGGCCACCCGCTCGGCGGGCGCGATCGCGAGACTGATCCGGTCGAGGACCGGCCGCGACCGGTAGCCGGCAGTCACGTCGCGCAGCTCGACGATGGGCGGTCGGTCGCCGGAGGTGGGGCGGCGATCCTCGTCGGTCACAGCTCGTACCCCGTGCGGGCGCGGCGAAGGATCACCAGGAAGAACGGCGCGCCGATCACCGCGGTCACCACGCCGACCGGGATCTCGCCCAGCAGGCGCGCCACGACGTCGGCCAGCACGAGCAGGATCGCCCCGCCCAGGGCCGACAGGGGCAGCACGCGCCGTGCCCCGGGACCGGTCACCAGGCGGACGAGATGGGGGATGACCAGCCCAACGAAGCCGACGAGCCCGCAGATCGAGACGGCCGCGGCGGTCACCAGCGAGGCGAGTCCCAGGAGGACCGTGCGCTCCCGGCCGACGTCGATGCCGAGGTGGGCCGCCGCCTCCTCGCCCAGCAGGAGGGCGTTGAGCGAGCGGGCCCGGAGCAGGATCGCGGCCGATCCGAGGATGATGATCGGCGTCGTTCCGGCCAACCGGAGCCAGGACGATCCGTCGAGCCCGCCGAGCAGGTACGAGAAGATCTGGCGGAGGCTGGAGCCGGACAGGTACATCGCCATCGACAGGCCAGCCGCCAGGAGCGAGCCCACCGCATAGCCCGTCAGCAGCAGCCCGGTCAGCGGCGCGAGCGGCCCGCTCCGGCTCAGGCGATAGACGACCGTGATCGCGGCGACCGCCCCGATGAACGCGAAGAGCTGGACGAGCCCGAATTCCAGGATCGCGGCGCGGAGCGGGATGACGACCGCGATGGCCGCGCCCAGCGCCGCGCCCGACGCCGTGCCGAGCACGTACGGGTCCGCCAGCGGGTTTCGCAGCAGCCCCTGGAAGGTGGCGCCGGCAACGGCCAGCCCTCCCCCGACGACGACCGCGGTGAGCACCCGCGGCAGGCGCAGGTCCAGGACGATCGTCTCGGCGGCGGGCGGCCAGGTCGAGGCGATGGGCAGGCCCAGCACCCGGCGGCCGAGGATGCCCAGGATGTCGGCGGGCGAGACCGGGACGCTGCCCAGCCCGACGCCAACGACCAGCGTCAGCCCCAGCGCGACCAGGGCCGCGGCGGTCAGCCGGGCCGGATGCGCGCGCGCACGCTCCAGGACGCTCCGCTGGGCGGACGCGACCGGCAACGACCCGGCGCTTGCCGCCATCGGTCAGGACGCCCTGACGAGGTCCGGCGGCGGCGGCGCCGAGCCAGGGCCCGGCCTGGTGAACCCGATGCCGCGGAGCAGGGTCGGGACATGAAGCGACCCCTCGCGTCTCGTCGAGCGAGGGGTCGAAATGGCGGTGCCCATGGGTGCCTACCCTTTCTCTCGAAGGTACGAGCACACCCCAGGGCCGGCGACCGGACTTCCACGGCTCGCGGAGAGCCGTGATCACCGTAGCGGGACTGTGCCGGATTCGCACCGGCTTCGCGACCGCTGGGGCGAGGTCTCAGATTATCGGGCGGAGCGTAGCACGGGCCCGGGCCGGAGCCGCTTCCGGGGGGCCGGCTGTGCCGCCTCGGGGCCGCGCTCCGGCAGGACGGTCAGGCGGTGAGAGGCTGCGACGTGGCCGAGAAGATCGAGACCTGCGCTTCTTCGGGCAGCATCACGCCCATGATCTTCTGAAGGGTGAGGAGATGGACGCAGGAACCCCAGCTCTCGAAATAGTGGCAGGTGCAATGCCACGAACCGGCGTCGAGACTGACATGGTGCGTGTCGTTGTCGCCACGGAACGTGAGCGCCAGCCGGTCAATCGTGATCCGGTCCAACTCGCGCGCGTAGCGATTCGCCTTCTCGACCTTGCCGATCAGGGAGCTGTGCATCGTCGGGGACCCTCCATACCCGAGCCATCGGCTCAGGCAGTGATCGAGGCCGCCGTCCGGTCATGCACCATCGACCGGTGATGGCGGTCGCAGGCTCAGACTACACCCGTCGGGGCCTCCGGTCACCCCCCATATCGGCCAGCGACGCGGGTCTATTCGTATCGCGCTCCCGGTGTCTCGACGCACCGTTCAGGGGTGCGCCCAGCTCGTCAGTTCCACGGTGGGAACAGCCGGCGTCCGACGCTCCGGACACCGCGGGTCGATACCCTCGCCAATGAGCGCCACCCGCGTATACCGTCACGAATTGCTGGTCATGCTTCACGGCACGTTCGTCGATCAGGTGTCCCAGGCGCAGGATTCGACTGTCTGAATGCCAGATCATCACCGCCCACTCGTCGGTCGAGGGGAAGCCGCTCGCGCAGCCGCCCTCTTGCCATCCCCGGTTTCGAAGCTCGGCATCAAAGAAGGTGACGACGTCGTCCCACGACGCATCGGTCCCGTATTGGCGCCAGGCAATTGCCGCCAGGTGGCCCTCGATCGTCTGCATGGCGTCGTGCCCGCCAGCCCCAGCTGCGTCGACCCCGGCGCCTGCAGCTGTGCCTCCGCCTCATCCCGGAGCGACGCGCTCGTCTGCTGGCAGCTCGCGACCAGCGACAGAATCGCGAGGATTGAGACGAGACCCAGAACCCGGTCAGGGCGCGTTGGTGCCCTCACGGCCGTAGTCGTCCTCGAGGCGGATGACGTCGTCGAGCTCCGGCGTGGAGACCTCCACTAGCTCGACCTCCTCATCCAGGGCCTCGAACCGGTGGATGACTCCAGTGGGGATGCGACGGTGCTCCCCCGGCCCGAGGTCCTCGCTCGACATCGAGGCCTGATCGGCGCCCGTGTGCAGACGGAGCCGACCGCGCAGGACGAGGACCGATTCGTCCTTGATCCGGTGCGCCTGGAGGGACAGGCGCTCGCCAGGCTTGATCGAGATGACCTTGCCGACGTATCGGTCCGTCTCGGCCCAGATCCGCTCCCGGCCCCAGGGCTTCTCGACGATGCGCTCGCCGACGCCCGCCGGCTGCCCGCTCATGCCCCGCGGACCAGTCGCTCGCCCGCCTCGACGAGTGCGTCCCGCGCCCCGGTGGACGCCGCCTCCGTGTACACGCGAACGAGCGGCTCCGTGCCGCTCGTCCGGACGAGCATCCAGGAGCCATCGGCGGTGAAGAACTTGAAGCCGTCGTTCGTGTCCAGGCGCTGGGTTCGGGTCACCGGTTGACCGGCCAGGTCGGCCGGCGGCCGCTCCACGAGCTCCCCGAGCAGTCGCTGCTTGACGGCCTGGTACGTGGCCGGATCGACGTGGATGTCGATGCGGCGGTAGTAGGACGGGCCGGCGATCTCGTGGAAGTGCTCCAGGGCTCGCGACACCGGCCAGCGGCCGGCCGCCCGCTCGCGCAGGAACAGGTCGAGCAACAGCAGGTCCGCGTAGATCCCATCGCGCTCCGGCAGATGCATCCCGAAGCCGAAGCCGCCGGACTCCTCGCCGCCCATCATCGCGTCCGTCTCGATCATCTTGGGCCCGATGTACTTGAAGCCGACCGAGGTCTCGTAGACCTTCAGGCCGTAGCGCTCACCCAGCCGCTCGGCCATCGAGGTGTTGTTGACGCTCTTCACGATCGGCTGTCGGAGCCCGCGGTACTCGGCCAGGTAATAGGTGAGCAGTCCGGTGACCTCGAGCTGGTGGATGAACGTCCCCCGCTCGTCGGCGGCGCCGGCCCGATCCGCGTCGCCGTCCAGGAGCAGGCCCAGGTCGTGACCGCCCTTGGCCAGGATCCCGAGCGCCTCGTCGATATTTGGTCGGATCGGCTCGGGATTGACGCCGCCGAAGTAGGGGTTCCGCTCCTGGTGGATCTCTGTGACCTGGATCCGGCCACCGCCCAGCAGCCGGCTCAACCAGCCCGCCCCGGCGCCCCACATCGGTTCGACCAGCACGCGGACGTCTGCCCCGCGCAGTTCGTCGAGATCGACCGTGCGGCGGAGGTACCGCTCATAGCCGACGAACGGGTCGAAGCGCTCGACCAGGCCGGCCGCCTCGGCATCGGCCAGGGGACGGCGCTCGATTCGCATTCCGCCGTTCGTGGCGATGCGCGCCTCGAGCGCCCTGAGGATCTCCGGCCCCGCCGCGGATCCTGACGGCGACTTCACCTTGAAGCCGTTGTCCGTCCACGGGTTGTGGCTTGCGGTGATGACGATACCGGCCGCGGCGCCACGCTCCACGACCTCGTATGAGCTCATCTGGGTCGGCACGGCGTGCACCGAGATCGCGACCGGGATGTCCCGTGCGACCAGGATTTCGGCAGCCGCCTCGGCGAAGTGCTCCGAGGCGAAGCGGCGGTCGAAGGCGATCACGACGCCCCTGGTCTGCTCGCCGCGGCCGGCAACGTATTCCGCCACGGCGTCGGCGCAGCGCCGCACGTTGTGGAATGTGTACTCCTCGGCGACCCGCGCCCGCCATCCGTCCGTGCCGAAGACAATCGAGGTGGGGGCGGGTGTCTCCGCGACCGTCGTCACAGGGTCACCTCCTGGGCTGCGACGCGCTCGAGGAGCGCACCGACGAGAGGGCGGTCCGCCGCCGCGCCGGTCAGCAGGGCCGTTGGCAATGCCGAGACGACACCCTCGCGCGGGCCGTCCACCAGCTCGAGCTGGCCGTCCCTCCGCTCGACGAGGAGGTCCTCATGACCGAGCCCGACCGTCTCGCCGGGCGAGACCACCCGGCCGGCTGCCTGGGTCCCGAGGGCGTGGAGGAGCGCCGTCCAGTCGCCCAGATCGCTCCAGCCGACGTCCATCGCCGCCATGACGACGCGGTTGTCCTGGGCCGCGCCCTCCATGACCGCCCGGTCCACCGAGAGCGGCGCGAGGTGGTCATACGCCATCTGCAGCGCCAGGTCCGATCCGACCGCGGGGCCGAGCAGGGTGAGCAGCGACGTGTATCGCTCTAGGGCGGCGCGGATGGACCCGCGGCTCCAGAGGAACATGCCCGCATTCCAGGCCGTGCCCGAGATGCCGAACAGCTCTCGCGCGCGGCCTTCCGTCGGCTTCTCCTCGAAGCCTCGCAACGGGTAGACGCGCAGGCCGTGGAGGGTCGCCCCGGCATCGAGGTCCGGCAGGAGGTAGCCGAAATGGGTGGATGGCCCGGTCGGCGATACGCCCAGCGTCACCAGCGGCTCCTCGATGTCGAAGGCCTGCTCGGCAAGTGCCGCCGCCGATCGGAGGATCTCGCGAAAGCCGGCCTCGTCGGCCATCCAGTGGTCGGACGGGAGGACCGCCATGACCTCGTCCTCGGGGCGGTCGATCGCGGCCACGGCGAGGGCCACCGCGGCCGCCGTGTTGCGGCCGACTGGCTCGGAGAGAACGCGGACGTCCGGCCGCTGGGTCCGCACGAGCCCGGCGTACCGGCGGTCCGTCACGACCACTACGTCGTCGGGCCGGACGAGGTCGCGGACCCGCTCCACCGTGAGCTGGAGGAGCGACTGGTCGCCGAGGAGGGGCAGGAACGGCTTGGGGCGTTCTGGCGAGCTCAAGGGCCAGAGGCGCGTTCCTCCGCCTCCCGCCAGGATCACGACATACATGCGGCGCCCATTCTAGGCGCCCCGTTCCGGCGCCGACGTGCCGAAGTGCCGGCGAACGCGGTGGGCCGGCCGGCCAGGTTCCAGCCGGCGGCGCGGCGTCAGCCGATCGCCAGGATCGGCTCGGGTTCGGGCAGGCCCGCCTCGGAGGCGAGGAGCGACGCCTTGTCTGTCCGTTCCCAGGGCAGGTCGAGATCGGGCCGGCCAAAATGGCCGTAGGCGGCTGTCTGGCGGTAGATCGGCCGCAGGAGCTCGAGCGCGTCGATGATCGAGGCCGGACGCAGGTCGAAGTGGCGCTCGATGAGTGCCTGGATTCGCTCGTCCGGGATCTGCCCGGTGCCGAAGGACTCGACCGAGAAGCTGATCGGCCGGGCGATCCCGATGCCGTACGCGACCTCGACCTCGAATCGGTCGGCGAGGCCGGCCGCCACGACGTTCTTGGCGACCCAGCGGGCCGCGTACGCGCCGGAGCGGTCCACCTTCGTCGGGTCCTTGCCGGAGAAGTCGCCGCCACCGTGACGGGCCATCCCGCCGTAGCTGTCCACGATGATCTTGCGACCGGTCAGCCCGGCGTCGCCCATCGGGCCACCGGTCACGAACCGGCCGGTCGGGTTGACGTGCATGATCGGGTCGGTCTCGCGGAGCTCGCGGGCGATCGTCGGCAGGATGACCGTCTCCGCGATGTCGCTCCGGATCCGCTCCGGCCGGGCATCCGGGTCATGCTGGGCGGAGACCACGACGGTCCGCACGCGCTTCGCCACGCCGTGCTCGTACTCGACCGTCACCTGGGTCTTGCCGTCCGGTCGAAGGTACGGCAGCTGGCCGGACTTGCGGACCTCGGCCAGGCGGCGGGCCATCCGGTGGGCGAGCGCGATCGGCAGCGGCATGAGCTCCGGCGTCTCGCGGCAGGCGAACCCGAACATCATTCCCTGGTCGCCCGCGCCCAGCTCGTGGGCAGGCGCCGCGTCGTCGCGGATCTCGAGGGCGGCATCGACGCCCATCGCGATGTCCTGCGACTGCTCCTTCACGCTCACCAGCGTCCCGCAGGTGAGGTAGTCGAAGCCGTAGTCCGCCCGCGTGTAGCCGATCTCCCTGACGGTATCGCGGACGATCTGCTGGAAGTCCACGTAGGTCGACGTCGTGATCTCGCCCAGGACCGCCACGAGGCCCGTGGTGGTCGCCGTCTCGCAGGCGACCCGAGCCTGGGGATCGGGTTTGATGATCGCGTCCAGGATCGCGTCGGAGATCTGGTCGCACATCTTGTCCGGGTGCCCCTCGGTCACCGATT
This sequence comes from Candidatus Limnocylindria bacterium, assembly GCA_035637675.1. Classification (GTDB taxonomy): domain Bacteria; phylum Chloroflexota; class Limnocylindria; order Limnocylindrales; family CSP1-4; genus C-114. Next base: position 9,285 of record DASPWU010000148.1, read on the forward strand.
CGGACGTGAACAGGTAGTGGGCGGCGTCGACGATGCTCGTCATGGTGCTCCTCTGGCGATGACGGGCGCAGCGTAGCATCCGCCACGGCCGGGAGGCACTGACCCGTTCGTCGGGCTCGGCCCTGCCGGCGCCGGGAGAGGGCAGAGAGGCCACCTCGCCGCTCGGGCTTGACCCGCATGGTGTGGCACTTGACCATCTGATCGATATCTGGCCATGCGCCGTGCCGCAAGGCCCCAGTAAGGTCTCTCTGGGATTCCCGCATCAGCCTGATCGTTATCCGACGTCAAATCTGGCGCCGCCACCTGCACAGGCCGGATATCTCCGGCCCGTTGGCTGCCTGCCCATCGATCTGGCCGATATCGCGGGCGACAACGGCCGCAGCAAACCCGAAGCCGGCGGATAAGTGGCCGCGAATGACGCCAGGTAATGATCAGGCCGATGCCGACAGGACAGCGGCGCGGGCGCGCCACCCAGTCCCAACGCCGTGGTCAGGCGCGGTCGGCTGAGCTCGCCGACCGTCTCGGCCGTGGCCTCCGCGAAGCGCGGGTTTCGGCCGGGCGTCTCCAGCGACAGGTCGCCGCCGAGGCTGGGATCTCGCAGCCGAGGTGCAGCGACCTCGAGCGAGGGCTGGGAGCCGGCGCCACCCTGGAGACCTGGGCGCTTGCCGCCGAGGCAGTGGGCCGCCAGCTCGTCGCTTTCCTCGAGCGCGTTCCGGGTGCCGCCCGGCCGCGTGACTACGAACACATCAAGCGCCAGCAGCTCATCGTCGGGATCGCCGTGAGGGGCGGCTGGCACCCGATGCCGGAGCATCCGCTGGATGGCGATTCGCTTCGCTCCCGATCGATTGACATCTTCTTGACGCGAGCCGACCGGCGCGAGGCCATGGTCGTCGAAATTTGGGACTGGTTCGCCGACGTCGGCGATGCGATGCGCGGGCTCGACGACGAGATCGCGGCGATCCGGCGGACCCTCGCGCCGGGCGCCGACGGCGACATCGAAGCCTGGCGTGTGGGCGGCCTCTGGGTGGT
>DASPWU010000149.1:0-21879 GCA_035637675.1 Candidatus Limnocylindria bacterium
GCCGTACCTGGCTCCTGGCGCGCGTGTCGGCCGCCGTGGCGGTCATGGGTCCTGGGCTGCTGTGGCTCTTCAAGACGCCGCTGTGCGCGTTCGTCGGGGTCGAACGCGCCTACAAGGATTCACCGGCGTGCGTGGGCAACCCGGGCGACTTCGTGCTCACCACCCAGGTCGGGCTCGTGCTGCTCGTGGGCGTGCTGGCCGCGGTCGCCTTCGCCTACGAGTTCAACCACCTCGACGATCGCTCGGTCTTCGTCAGGATGTTCGGCCGGGGATCGACGCTGGGCGAGATCGGCCGGCGCGTCCGGTTCCCCCTGACCGGGCTGGTCCTGATCGTCGGGCTGCTCGGCCAGCTGGCCGTACCCGGCGACCGGGAGCTGGTCAGCGTTCGTGGCTTTGCCACCACCCCGCTGGCGCTCGTCGCCGTCGTGATCCTCGGGTTCCTGGCTTCCTTCGCGCTCACGGCTCGCGATGCTCGCCGGTTCGTGCTCGGCACGGTCTTCGCAGCCGCCGCGGCGTTCATCATCGTCTACCCCAACATCGCGGCACTGCCGTTGCCGTCGACGGTCTTCAATGCCTACCAGGGGCTGCTGCCGACCTACCTGTACCCGTTCCAGTTCCCGGTCAACACCGACCCACCTCCGCCACCGATGAACCTCTTCGGCCCCGACCCCGGGCTGTTCGGGTTACCCCCCGGGCCCACGCTGGCGGCCGTTCTGATCGTCGCCTGCCTCGTCGTCGCCTACTCCGCCTGGTCGTGGCGGATCGCCCTTGCGGAGCGCAGGCTGGCCCGGGCCCCGGACGACGACGCGCTGGCCAGGACCGGCTGACGTCCGGGGCCGGCGAGGCCGCCCCGAGAGGCGTCGGGATCAGCCGGAGCGAGCCCCGGCTCGCGGGGCGGCGCCGCCGGGGTCGGTCGCAACGCCATCGCCGTCCCCGTCCGCGCCGCCAGTCCGCGATATGCCCACGAGTGGTCGCGGCGGACCGCTCGGGATGTCGGCGCGAAAGCCCTCCGGCAGGGCACCCTGGGCAGCCAGCCGGCGGATGACGAAGCCGTAGTACGCGTCCACCTTGGCGGTGACGCGCTCCCAGCTGAACTCCTCGGCCCGAGCCCGCCCGCTTTCGCTCATCGTGGCGCGCAGCCCCGGGTCGGCCAGAAGTCGTGCGGTGGCAGCCGCGATCGCCTTGGGCTCCCGAGGCGGGACCAGCAGCGCCTGAGCGCCGCGCTTGACCACGCCCTTGTAGCCATGGATGTCGCTGGCAACGATCGGCGCTCCGGCTGCCATTGCCTCCAGCAACACGATGCCGAACGACTCACCGCCGGTCGCCGGCGAGATGAAGACATCGGCGGTCCTGAAGAGCTGGGCCTTCTCCTGGTCGCTCACCCGTCCCAGGAACTCCACGCCGACCATCCGACGCGTCAGGACGTAGCGGCGGGCCTCGCGCTCCTGGGGCCCCGTGCCGACCACCAGAAGCCGGCAGTTGCAGCCGGTCTTGCGCAGGATCCGGTACGCCTTGAGGAGGTCCAGGAGGCCCTTGCGTGGCTCGTGGCGGCCGACGAACAGGAGGTTGTGGACGCCGTCGTGCCATCGGGCGAGGGGCACCGCCCGTCGATACTTGGCGACGTCGACGCCATTGGGAATGACCTTGTAGTCGCCCGGGAAGTAGCGGTCGATGAAGTGGCGGGCCGCCGCGCTGACGGCGATCCGGCCGTGCAGCCGCTCGGCATAGCGGCGCATCGCCCGGCTGCCGAACTCGTAGGCCGCCGACCACCCGCCGTAGGCGTGGAACGTCGCGACGTTCACGCTCGTGGACGCCCGCAGCACGATCGGCGACAGGAACGGCACGAACGGCTCGTGGAAATGGAGCAGGTCGAAGCGTTCGAACTCGAGCATGTCGGCGACCTGGGACAGGTAGCGCGGCGAGAGCGTCACGGTCCCGACCGATCCGTTCGTGGGGAAACTGAAGCCCTTGCCCAGGCGGATCACGTCGCCTTCGGAGGCTCGCTGGAGGCCGTGACTGGATGAGATGATCCGGACGTCGTGGCCTCGAGCACGAAGGCCCTCGTACAGGTAGTGCACGTGCTCGTTGACGCCGCCGGGGAGCGGATAGACATACGGGGTGACGAGGCCGATCTTCATCGTTCAGGTTCCCTGACCCGGCTGCCGTCCGCGAGGCGGACCGATCCTGGCGACGTCTCGTCGTAACGAGGCGGCCGCAGCCTACCCCCCGGGTAGCCGTGATCGCGGCCGGTACCGTTCCGCAGGAGCCGCCCGCGCACCTCGTCACGGGCATCGCGGCCGTACTTGCGCAGCTGGAGGGCAAACGTGCCGAGCTGGCCGCGCGAGTCATGGAACTCACCGTGCGAGTGTGTCCGGCGCGCCAGGATCGCCAGCCGCAGGTCCTCGGCGGTCCGGCCCGGGAACGACGTGTGGCCGGTGCCGACGGCGCTCGCCGTATGGGCATCGCTGCTGCCGACGGCGGCCAGGCCGTGCTCGTCGGCGAAGCGGACCACCCGGCCGTGCCAGGGCCGCCCGAGAGCGGTGGGGTTGAACGTCTCCAGGCCGTCGGGATGGACGGCCGGATCAGGATCGGCCAGCAGGCGGCGCAAGGCGAAGGCCTGCGCGCACAGCGGGTAGGGCACGAGCGGATGGGCCGGGATGGCCAGGCCGCCCTGCCGGTGGATCGCGGCGATCGTGGAGCGCAGGGAGCGCAGCGGTCGAATGGGCGCCTCGATGAACAGCGCGAGCAGGTGACCGCCCCGGGTCGTGACCTCCTCGCCGACCACGATCTCGATCGGCAGCTTCCGGGCCTTCGCCAGCGCCCGGGCCGCCAGCGCGGCGTCGATCCGCTCGTGGTCGGTGACGGCGATGACGTCCAGCCTGGCCACGTCGACCGCGTGGGCCAGAATCTCCTCCACGCCCGACGTCCCGTCGGACGCGAGGGTGTGGACGTGGAGGTCCGCCCGGCCGAGCCGCTCGGTCATGCCCCGGCCTCCGCTCGCGCTCCAGTTCCCGGGCGGGCCGCGGTCGCCTCGAGGTCCGGCCACATCGGGAAGAAGACCGCCCACCACTGCTCCGGCGCGTCGGCGATCGCCTGCTCGAAGGCGCGGGCCTCGGCGGCCAGCGCACCGGCGATCCGCTCCCGGCGCGAGCCCTCCGCCGGCACGGGCACCTCGATGAGCCGTCCCGCGTATCGTCCCACGCCCACCCGCCGAATGGCCGCGAGGTAGATCGCCGCGCCGGTCTCCACGGCCAGCAGAGCCGGCCCGATCGGCAGCCGCGTTTCGGCGCCGAAGAGCTGCGTCGGCAATCCGCCGCCGGCGATGTCCCGATCCGCGACGAGCCCCACCGGATCGCCACGCCGGATCGCCGCCAGCAGCTCGCGACGCGCCTCGCGCAGCCCCACGATCCGGACCCCGAGGGCGCCTCGTGTCCGGACGAAGTACCGCTGGAGCGGCGGATCATCGACCGTCTCCATGGGCGCGACCGGCGTCCGGCCGGTCCGGTCGGCCAGGTAGACGCCCGGCAGCTCGATCGCGCCGAAGTGCGCCTCCACGAAGATGACCGGGTGATCGCCGTCGAACGCCCGATCGACCACCTCCGGCGTCTCGATCGCGAGGTGCTTCCGCATATAGGCACGGGTCATGGCAGGCGTCCGGGCGACCTCCAGGTAGTATCGGGCCTGGTGTCGGAACGCCGCCCGGACCAGGCGCTCGAGGGCCGCCGGGTCGGTCGCCGCCTGACGGGCGCGGGCTGGGCCGGCCTGCTCCCGCGCCAGCCAGTCGCACACCCGCTGCAGGTTGCGGCGGCCGACCGCCGCCCGACCGGGCGCGGCGCGGTACCACAGCTCGCCGGCGGCCTCGGCAAGGGCCACCAGCGGTCGCTCGGGCAGGCGGCAGGCCAGCCATGACAGCGCCGCGAGGGCTCCCGCGCCGGCGCGCTGGCGCAGCGTCCCGCGCTCCGTGTCGGTGGCCACCGCGTCCCCCGCCAGGCTCGTCATGCCGGCTCGGCCAGCATCCGGGCGGCCCGCGCCTCCAGGGCAGCCTCCTCCTCGACCGTGTCCGGCCACATCGGCTTGAAGCTGTACCACTGGTCCGGGGCGGCCGCGATGGTGCGCTGCAGCGCATCGGCGATCGACTGGGTCGCCCGCTGGAGGTCGGCGGGCGCACTGGACGCCACGCGGATCGGCGCGTCCAGCGTTGCCCGGAACCGTCCCTCCGCCACCCGCCGGATCGTGACCGGCACGATCGTCGCGCCGGTCTTGGCGGCCAGCGACGCGGGGCCGGCGGGGAGGGTGGTCCACGCCTCGAACAGGCGCACCGGGATCCCGTCCGAGCGATACCCCCAGTCGATGAGGAGGGCCAGCATCTCGCGGCGCCGCAGGACCGAGTACACAGCCCGCAGGTTCCGCCAGGGGATCAGGGTCACCCCCCATTCCCCGCGCTGCCGGCGGAGCAGCTCGAACATCTCGGGGAACGACGAGTCGTCGGCCACCGCGCTGATCGGCCAGCCACGCGATGCGACGCCCGCGGCACAGGCCTCGTTGTTGCCGACGTGGCCGGCGACGAGAATCAGGCCGTCCGACGACCGCCAGATGCTCTCCAGGTCGGCGATGCCCTCGGGCTCCACGAGCGCGACTCGCGCCTCGGCCGACAGCGACGGCAGGCGCATGAGCTCGACCAGGTAGCGGGCGTAGTGGCCGTACGCCCGCAGGGCCAGGCGGCGAACCGGCGCGTTCGATGGGGGGTGGCCCAGGACGTGCCAGAAGTTGGCGTCCACCCAGCGCCGCTTCGTCGGCCACAGCAGGTAGCTCGCCCGGGTGAACCAGCCGATGACCGTCCAGGACGGGGCCGGCGGCAGCCGGCTGAGCAGCCAGGCAGCTGCCCGGTAGCCGCGCACCGTTGCCTTCTCCAGCGCGCGCGAGCCGCCTGTCGCTCGCCGGTGCGGAGCCTCCAGCCCGCGCGCCCTGGTTGCGACCGGCGCGTCGACCGCCGGCGCGCTCAGGCCATCCTGCGGATGGTCCCGCCGGACGATCACCGGCCCGCGGCCGCCGCCTTGACGCTGGTCGCGGCCGCCGGCCTGGTCTTCGCGCCGGCCAGCCGCCTGAGGACCCGCTTGGGCGGCGCCTCCGTGCCCACGAGCGTCTCGTCGTCCTCACCGCGGATGAACGCCTCCACCCGGTTGAACGCGATGTCGTCGTGGATCTGGATCGGCGGGCTCTTCATGAAATAGCTCGACGGCGCGACGAGCGTCCCGGTCAGGCCGCGGTCCAGGCCCAGCTTGAGGCAGCGGATTGCGTCGGTGATGACGCCGGCGCTGTTGGGGCTATCCCAGACCTCCAGTTTGAGCTCCGCGTTGAGCGGCACGTCGCCGTAGGTCGTGCCCTCCATCCGGATGTAGCACCACTTCCGATCCTGGAGCCAGGGCACGTGGTCGCTCGGGCCCACGTGGACGTCGTCGGGGTCCATCTCGTAGTCGAGCATGGACGTGACGGCGTTGGTCTTGCTGATCTTCTTGGACTCCAGGCGCTCGCGCTCGAGCATGTTGAGGAAGTCCGTGTTGCCCCCGAAGTTCAGCTGGTATGTCCGGTCCAGGCGAACGCCCCGGTCCATGAACAACCGGGTCAGGACGCGGTGGCTGATCGTGGCGCCGACCTGGCTCTTGATGTCGTCGCCGATGATCGGCAGGCCGGCCTCGGCGAACCGCCGCTGCCAGTACGGCTCGCGGCCGATGAAGACCGGGATCGCGTTGATGAAGCCGACGCCGGCCCGGAGCGCCTGCTCCACGTACCACTTGGTGGCTTCCTCGCTGCCGACGGGCAGGTAGGAGACCATCACGTCGACCTGCCGCTCGCGGAGGATGCCCACGATGTCGGCGGTGGGCCCGGGCGCCTTCTCGATGATCTGGCTGAGGTACTTGCCCAGGCCGTCGTGGGTCATGCCGCGCTCGACGGTGACGCCGGTGTGCGGAACCTGCTGGAAGACATAGGTGTTGTTCGGCTTCGTGTAGATCGCCTCGGACAGGTCCTTGCCGACCTTGTTCTTGTCGATGTCGAAGGCGGCCACGAACTCGATGTCGCGGACGTGGTAGCCGCCCAGGCTCACGTGCATCAGCCCCGGGACGAAGTCGTCGACCTTGGCGTTCTCGTAGTAGGTGCGGCCCTGGACCAGGCTGCTGGCGCAGTTGCCGACGCCAACGATGGCGACCCGGATCTTGCCGTCCTTGCGACGGGCGCTGCCGGCCCACGTGTTGGTCGGCGAGGCGCCGTTCTTGCCGTTGCTGCCGTTCTTGGCCATGGGTTGTCGTGCTCCTACTGCGTGTTGTCGAGCTGCTCTCTGACGTGAACGATTCGCTGGATGACCGTGATCGCCGAAAGGACGGCGATGATGCCCAGTGCGATCGCCAGCGCGACCGAGCCGCTGCGGATCTCCGCTGCAGGGCTCACCCCGCCCAGGATTCCGGCGAGCACGAGCCCGGCCGCCAGGATGACGAGCCGTTCCGGGCGCGGGGCAACGCCGACTTCGCCGTGGACGCCAAGCGCCTCGGCCTTGGCGCGCGTGTACGTAACGACCGACGCGAACGTGAGCGCCAGGGCAGCCAGGCCGGCGCCCACTGCCAATCCGCCCGCCGCGCAGCCGTAGGCCACACCGGCCAGCACGAGGCTCTCTCCCGTCCGGTCGAGGGTCGAGTCGAGGAATGCCCCGAACCTCGATGCCTGCCCGGTTGCCCGCGCGAGCGCCCCGTCGAACAGGTCGAAGATCCCGAAGGCGATAACGAGGACGCCGGCCAGCACCCAGGCCTGGCTCGCCGCGGCAATCGCCGCCACGCATGTGCCCAGGAAGCCGACGATCGTCAGGGCGTTGGGCGTCAGCCCCAGCTTGCCGAGGAGCAGGGCGATCGGTACCGCCACGAGCCGGACGCGTGCCCGGAGCTCGGGCGAGACGAGCGAACGGTCGCTCATGCGTCGGCCGTCCCGGGCTGGACGGGCAGCGCGAGCGCGGCGCCGGGTAGGGGCTCCTCACGATCGTGGGTGTCGTGCTCGCCCAGCCCCAGGAGCGCTCGCTCGCGCGCGGCCTGGACGTCGAACGCCTCCGGTCGGAGCGAGCAGACCGTCTCGCGGCCGCTCCGCCGGGTGGCGATCAGGCCTGCGGCGCGCAGCCGGCCCAGGTGCCAGCTCACCAGCGGCTGCGACAGCCCCACGTGCTCGATGAGATCCCTGACGGTCGCCGAGCCGCGGGCGAGGCGCCGGACGATGCGCAGGCGATTGACGTCCGCGAGCGCCTTGTGGAACAGGCGCAGCTCGCGCAGGTCATCGGGTTGGTCGACGATGGTGGCCAGCGTCGAGCGGATCCGGGCGGGCGAGGGAGACAGGGGACAACTCCACGATCAACGGCGGTTTATATAAAGCATCGTTGATGCTACGAGCCGGCTCGGGCGCTGTCAAGGCCGTGGAACTGGACGAAGGCGTCTGCCTGGGCACCAACCAGGCGGGCAATCGTGCGCGTTGACAGTAGCCCGTTCCTGGCGAATACTTGCTCTGGTCACGTAGCACGTTGAGGCGACAGTGGACTACGACACGACGTTCGAGCGTCACGACCTGCACTGGTCGCATGGCGTGACGGTCATCGATCTGACAACCGACATCGACGCGCCCATCGAGCGAGTCTTCGACCTGGCGCGCGATCTCGATCTCCACGCGCGATCCATGGCTTACACCGGGGAGCGGGCCGTGGCCGGGGCGACGACAGGCGTGGTCGGCCTCGGCGATACCGTGACCTGGCGCGCTCGTCACTTCGGGCTGTGGTGGTCCCTGACGAGTCGGATCACTGCCGTGGAGGCGCCGTTCAGGTTCGAGGACGTGCAGGAGCGTGGGCCATTCGCCTGGTTCCGTCACGAGCATCGGTTCGAGTCGAATGGGCGCGGTACGCGGATGCACGACCGGTGGGAGCACCGATCACCGTTCGGTCTTCTCGGCCGACTCGTCGACCGATTGATCCTCGGCCGCTACATGCGCTCCCTGCTCATCACCCGCAACCAGGCTCTCAAGGAAGCGGCGGAGGGCGGATGAACCCGATCGCCCGCGACCGGAGGCTCCTGGTGCTCTATGACTCCCACTGCGGCATCTGCTCGCGGTCGGCGCGACTGTTGCGCCGGCTCGACCGGGCCGGACGCCTGCATCTCGTGCCGCTCCAGGCCGCCGGCGAGATGGCCGGGGTACCGCCCCTCGATGTCCTGCTCGACGCGATCCATGTACGGGACGAGCACGGCCGATGGAGCGTCGGGGGCGCCGCCTGGACTCGGATCGGACAGGAGGTCACCGTCCTTCGGCCGCTGGCGTTCCTGGCCGCCCTGCCGGTGATCCGGACGTTCGTCGAATGGACGTTTGCGCTCGTTGCCGGCAACCGCCATCGGTTGAGCCGGGTGCTTGGCGACGATGCCTGTCAGGTCGAACCGAGGACGCCATGACGGCCACGATGCCCCAGGGCGCTGAACCGATTCCACGGTCGCGACCGCCGGCGCCTCTCCTGGCCGGTATGGTCGTGTGGGTCGCGGCCACGGTCCTGCTCCCGGCTCCATTGGCGGCGCGCATCCTGCTCCTCGCGCCGCTGGTCATGGTGCCGCGGCTGATCCCGCTCCTCCCGCGCCGGCGCTGGGTGGGAGCGCTCGGCGGATGGCCGTCCCTCCTGGCAGCGCTCCCGTTGCTGGCTGCCTTCTCACTGCCGACCGGCCCGGTCGCGGCGGCCTTCGCGCTGCCGTGGCTGATCGTGGCATTCGTCGGCACGGCGGCAGCGATCGCGCACGGCCTGTCGCGACTACCCTCGATCCTTCAGGCGCGGCAGCTGCCCGCTCTCGGGACCGATGTCGCACTCGGGTTCTGGGGTGTGGCGGCAAGCTTCGCCATCATTGACAGGCTCGGCCTCGACACGGGCTTCTCGCCGGTCATCGTCCTGCTGACCGCGACCCACTTCCACTTCGCGGGTTTCGGGCTCCTGGGGCTCGCCAGCCTCCTCGCGGCATCGCGCCCGTGGCTCCGCCTGTCCGTGCTCGGGCTCATCGTCGGGATCCCGATCACCGCGGCCGGGTTCGTCCTCACCAGCGACCCGATCAACGCGATCGGCGCCCTGGTCGTCGGGTCATCCGGGATTGGCGTCGCGATCGCCTTGCTGACCGGCCGGACTCGGGGCACCGGCGGCTGGGTGTCCAAGGCCGCCGGCATCGCGCTCCTGGTCGGAATGCCGATGGGGATGGCCTGGTCGCTCGCGATCCTGACGAGCCAGACGTTCCTCGACCTCGACACCATGATCCGGACCCACGGCGTCCTGAACGCGATGGCCGTCCTGATCGCGGTCGCCTCATACCCAGCCTCTGACGATTCGATGCTGCTCCGCAGTTCGGAGCGTCCGCGGCCATAACCTTCCCTGGCAGGAACGATGCCGACCGCTACGATGCCGGGCGTGAACACGACAGTTCAGCAAGGAGCGTCGGCTTGCGGCCTTTGAACGTGACGGTCCGGCCGTGATCGAGCGGGTCGACGTCGCGGTCGTGGGCGGCGGGATCGTGGGCCTGGCCACGGCGAGTCGGCTAATCGACCGCCGGCCGGACCTGACGGTCGCCGTGCTCGAGAAGGAAGCCGAGCTGGCCACCCACCAGTCCGGCCACAACAGCGGGGTCATCCACGCCGGGCTGTACTACCAGCCGGGCTCCGCCAAGGCGTCGCTGTGCGTGCAGGGCAAGGCAGAGCTGGAGGCGTACTGCCAGCGTCGTGCCATTCCGTACGAGAGCGTCGGCAAGCTCGTCGTCGCCGTGGACGAGCGCGAGTTGCCGGGCCTGGCCGCCCTCCGCGAGCGGGCGATGGCCAACGGCGTGCCGGGCCTGGAGGAGGTTGGCCCGGAGCGCATCCCGGAGCTCGAGCCGCACGCCGCCGGGATCCGGGGCCTCTGGTCGCCGACCACCGGGATCATAGATTACCGGCGGGTCGCCCTCGCGCTTGCCGAGGACGTGCGAGACGGCGGCGGCCGGATCCACTGCTCGCGCGAGGTGACCAGCCTGGTCGAGCGAGGCAGCGAGGTGGTCGTTCGGACGGTCGGGGGCGAGATGCTCGCCCGCGGGCTGATCTCCTGTGCCGGGCTCCAGGCTGACCGCGTGTCGGAGATGGCCGCCGAGGCAGGCCGCAACGACCTGCGGACCGTCCCCTTCCGCGGCGACTACTACACCCTCCGGCCGGAGGCCCGCCATCTCGTCCGCGGCCTCATCTATCCGGTCCCCGATCCGCGGTTCCCATTCCTGGGAGTCCACTTCACGCGCCGGATCGACGGCGAGGTCTGGGCCGGACCGAACGCCGTGCTCGCCTTCGCCCGTGAGGGCTACCGGCGCCGGGACGTCGATCTTCGCGATCTCGCCGCCACGCTCGCCTATCCCGGGTTCCTGCGACTCGCCGCGAGGCATCTCCGGACCGGCCTGGCCGAGCTGTGGAGGGACTGGTGGAAACCGGCGTTCGTGGGCCAGCTGCGACGGTACGTGCCCCAGATCCGCGCGGACGACCTGGAATTCGGTCCATCCGGGGTTCGGGCCCAGGCCGTGACGCCGCAGGGCGTCCTGCTCGACGACTTCGATGTCGCGGGCCGGGGCCGGCTGCTGCACGTCCGTAACGCGCCGTCGCCCGCGGCGACCGCGTCCCTGGCCATCGGCGGGGTCATCGCCCAGCGAGCAATCGAGCAGTTCGGGCTGTAGTGCCCGCTAGACTCGCCGACGTGTCAATCGCAGCGGCCCGCCGCGACGCGATCGTGCTGCTCGTCGTGCTCGGCGCAGGCGTCTTCCTGGCCGGCCTCGAGCTGATGATCACCGCGGTCGCCCTGCCGTCCATCCTGCGCGACCTGGCCGACATCACCCAGCTTCGCCACGCCTCGTGGATCGTCAACGGTTACCTGCTCGTCTACGTCGTGAGCATGCCGCTCGCCGGGCGGCTGGCCGACCTGTGGGGCGTGAAGCGGCTCTTCATGGCGGGCCTGCTGGCATTCACGGTGGGGTCCGCCCTGGCGGGCGCCGCGCCGACGCTGGACCTGCTCATCGCTGCGCGGCTCATCCAGGGGCTGGGTGGTGGCATCCTCGTGCCCGTCGGCACCGCCGCGGCGTCACACCTGTTCGAGGGTCACGCCCGCGCAAGGGCTCTCGGCGTCACCGGAGCCCTGACGTTCCTGGGCATGGCGGCCGGACCGTTCGCCGGCGCCGCCATCCTCTCGTCCATCCACCCCGACTCCGCGCTGGCCAACATGGGCATCACCGGCGGGCCGCTCCTGTCGGCGCTCGATCCGGCCTGGCGCTGGGTGTTCTATCTCAACGTCCCGATCGGCCTCGCGGCGATCGCGCTCGCCTGGGCGGCGAGCGCCGGCTGGGACACCCCGCGCCGATCGGGCACCGTGGACCTGCCGGGCGCGCTGCTGTTCTCGGCCGCGCTGGTGGCGGGACTCGGCGCGCTCACGTTGCTGGGCAGCCCCTCGGACGCTGCCGGGCCGAATCCGTGGCTGCTGGCCGCCGGCCTGGCGGCAGCGGCGATCGTCAGCGCCGGCGCCTTCATTCGATGGGCGGTGCGGCGGCCCGACCCGTTCCTGAACCCGCGCCTGTTTCGGGACAGCTCCTTCACGTCCGCCGCGGTCGTGTCGCTGTTGACCGGCTACGCGTTCGCCACCGCGATCGTGGGCGGGGCCCTCTTCGTGGATCGCGTCCTGTACGGCGGCCCCGACGACCAGCGCCTGGCCCTGGGCGCCCTCGCCGGTGCGACGGCCCTCGGCGCGCTGCTGTCGGGCTTCGCGATCCGGGTGGTATCGCTGCGGCTCGTCTCGCTGATCGGCCTGGCCGCCAGCGTCATCGCGCTCGGCCTCATGAGCCGCTGGGACCCGGCGGTGACGATCACGGCGGTCGCCGGCCTGCTGGCGCTGTTCGGGTTCGGCTTCGGGCTCACCGTGACGCCACGATCCACGGCGGCCGTGGAGGCCGCCGGCCGGCGGGCGTTCGGGATCGCGTCGGCGACCGTGACGGTTGCGCGCATGACCGGGATGGCGATCGGCCTGGCGATCCTGGCGGCCTATGGCTCGACGGTCATCGCCCAGCTCTACGACCGGGTGATCCAGACGCCGGACGGATACAAGACGGTCATTCCGGTCGAGCTCCGGGATCGGCCGAGGAACGACGGGCTGGTCGTCGAAGCCCTCGAATCGTGGGCGGCGGGCCAAGCGACGGCGGTCATGGTGGGCCTCTTCGTCGTTGCCGCGGGCATCACGGCCGCCGCGGCCCCGGCTGCGTTCGCGCTGGGCTCGCGGCCGCGTATGCTCAGCGCTGCCGCTGACGACCGAGGCTTGGGTCCCGGTGCGCCCAACGCGACAAACGCGACGGACGCGACGGAGTCAACGGACGCGAGCCCAGCGGCGGCGGTCGGGGCGCGACACGATCAGGCGGAGGACGACGGTGGCACGGACGAGGAGGCGGCGACGATCGCGCTCTGAGGAGATTCCCGTCGGCCACCGGCCCGACGAGGATTCGTCCGAGCGTCGCGCCGATCCGAAAGCCCCCGGCCTGTGGGCCCAGGCTGACCGCCGCTCGGGACCTGACCGTGGTGTGCTTCACGTCGTGACCTGGGCCGGCGGCAAGATCGTGGAGGCCGAGGGTACGGAGGCCCTGCGCTCGGCTCACCATCGAGAGCCGGCCACGACGTGCTGGATCGACCTGCGCACGCCGAACCCGGAGCAGGTCGCCGCGGTCACCGAAGCGATTGGCCTTCACCCCCTCATCGCCGAGGACATCCTGGAGGGCAACCAGCGGCCCAAGATCGAGGTCACCGACGACCTCGTCCACATCGTCATGTTCGCGCTGCCCAGCGAGACGATGGAGCCCACCGAGATCGACTTCGTGCTGGGGAAGGGATTCCTGCTCACAGTCCACGGTGTCCATTGGGAGCCGCGGGCGACGGGTGGGCTTCGAATGGGCCTGGAGCCGATTCTCGCGCGCGGGCCGGACCATCTGCTGTGGGCGCTCGTGGACGACGTGGTGGACGCGTACTTCCCGTTCATCGACCGCATGGGCGAGACGATCGAGGACATCGAGGACCGGATCATCTCCCGCCCCGACACGGAGACCCTCGAGCGCCTCTTCGACCTCAAGCGTGAGCTGTTGCGCGTCCGACGCGCGGCCACTCCGGTTCGGGAGATCTTCAACCAGCTCACGAACCGCGACCTCGCCCTGATCGACGACGAGGAGATCCTCTACTTCCGCGATGTCTACGACCACCTGATCCGGCTCACGGACGAGCTGGACAGTCACCGCGAGCTCCTCGCGGGAACCCTCGAGGTCTACCTCTCGACGATCAACAACAACCTCTCGCTGATCATGAAACGGCTCACCGGCGTGACCGTGGTGCTGACCGGGATCGCCGCCATCGGCGGCATCTTCGGCATGAGCGAGGCGGGCACGGCGCTCGCCGGCAAGGAGGCCGTCGGGTTCTGGCTGGTCACGGCCTTCACGATCGGATTCGCGTTCCTCATGGCCTGGATCCTCCGCCGGATCGGCTGGATCTAGCCCTCGATGAGATGCGCCGGCCGTCGAAGGGCCCTTGGCGCGCTCGCATCGACCTGGTCAGTAGCCGGCGGCAGAGCCACGGGCAGGAAGCAGGGACGCGCGCTTGGGACCTACCTTCTGGCGCCTGATATCGACCCCATCGACGCGCCAAGTCACAGGGCGCATTTCGCGGCCGCGGCCGACCATCGATCGCGCTCGGTAATGATCAGGCCGATGCGGAGCCGTCAGCGCGAGCGGCGGACAGCACTGGCGCAGACGGGTAGCATCGCCCTCATCCGCCTGACGGTTTGACCACCGCGCCATCGAGGGGGTCCGGCGCCAGGAGCCTGGCCCGGTGAGACGGTGAGAAGATGGGGGCCGTCTAGCGTCGGCGGACCGATCGACGATCAGCCGCCGAGTTGGGGGAGTCTGCCGTGAGCCGGCCGCGAGCCGAGCAAGTTGCATGGGGCCTGCTGGGTGCCCTGGCGGCCGCGGCGTTTGCCGTCTGGATGTTCCTCTTCCCGGGCTCGATCGCCGAGCGTTTCGCCTGGGACGTGCATCCGCGGTACGCCCAGGCCTTCATCGGCGCCGGCTACATCTTCCGGACGGCATTCTTCCTGAACGCCGCGCGCGAGCCGGACTGGCTGCGGCTGCGCTGGATCGTGTGGGGCAATCTCGTGTTCACCGGGACACTGCTGTTCGCCACCTACTGGCACGCCGACGAGTTCAACTGGAATCCGCTCCAGACGCCGCTGGCGCATCTCTGGATCGTTCTCTACATCTTCGAGCCGGTGACGATGCTCTACCTGATCCCTCGCGGAGTCCTGCGCGCCACGGCGCCCGTCTCCGGCGGGCCGCTGCTCCGACTGACGAAGGGCTTCCTCGTCCTCGTCGCCGGTTTCCTGCTCATGAACGGGCTGCTCCTCCTCATCAACCCGGAGTTCGCCGCCAGGCGGTGGGCGTGGGAGCTCAATCCCCTCGACGCGCGAATCAGCGCCGCGTGGCTCCTCGGCTGGGCGACGTGGTCCGCCACGATGGCCTTCGCCCAGGATTGGGATGAGATCAAGACGGCCGTTCAGCTGCTCATCCTGAACGGCATCGCGCTCGTCGGGACCGCGATCATCTTCCGCGACGAATTCCTGCCCGGCCGCGGGACGGCCGCCGGCTACACCGGGTGGTTGCTCGTGGTGACCGTCCTGGCGATCGCCCTGTATGTCCTCCAGGAGCGGCGTCGCCCGTTGGCGCACGCGATGGCAACGCCGGCGCCGGTCCCGTCCTGACCCTCAGCCGGCAGCGCTCGGGATCACGACCTCCGTCCACCAGGCCCGGACCGCCGCCGCGACGTCCTCGGGGGCGTCCTCGTCGATGAACTGGCCGGCATGTTGGAGGATCACCGTCCGTGCGGCCGGGAAGGTCACCTGCCACCGCCGCAGCTCGGCATCCCCGAATCCCGGGTCGGAATCTGGCCACAGGATGAGGACCGGCTTTGCCACCAGCCTGGCGAGATTCGATTCGACTTCCTGCAAGTAGGCCTGGCCTGCCACGAGCTCGCGCGGGAACGCGCGCATCACCGACCGCCTGCCCGGCGGAAAGGGGCCGTGATAGGCGACTCGCTCCGCCTCGGTGAGCTTCGCGCGCTTGAGGTTGAGCGGGAGGTACAGGCGGAGCATGAGATTGAGCCGCTCGACCAGCAGCGGGCTGAGCGGCCCGCCCATGAGCCACGAGAAAAGCCGTACCCGCAGTCGCCGGTCCGGCCAGGCCCACGTGCCGCCGATGATGAGCGCTCGGATCAGGTCGGGCCGCCGCCCGGCCAGCCCGAGGCCGATCGGCCCGCCCCAGGCGTAGCCGAACACAGTCAGGTCGGTGATGCCCAGCCGGTCGACGAGCTCCTCCACGACGCGGGATTGAGAGGCGGCGCGAAAATCCCGGCGCGGGCCCGGGGGCGACAGGCCGAAACCAGGGTAGTCGGGCGCGACGCAGCGGAAGGTTCCGCGCAGCCGTTGAATCACGTCCCGCCAGCCGAAGGACCAGCTCGGATTGCCGTTCAGGAGCAGGAGCGGCGGGCCCTGGCCCTCGTCGACGTAGTGGACGAGGCCTCCGTCGATCTCCGCCCAGTGATCCTCGAACGGATAGAGGTCGCCCGGGACCCAGGCCGGCCGCGCAGGTATCGAGGGCCTCACATCGTCAGGTCGCTTTGTCTGGATGCCAGGCGGCAAGGTGTCCCGCGTGGGCGGCCGTATACGCGCCGCCTTTGTAGAAGCGGTCGTAGAACGTGGTGTCGATGTGGTGCGCCTGGAACGCCATGAGCGTCCGGAACGGTCCGAAGTTGGCGGGAAACTGACCGTAATGCTTCACGACATAGTCGCAGTAGCCGATGACCGCCTGGACGTTCGCTTCCGAGTACTCCGGAATGGCCGCCTGGATCGCCGCGGGATCGCGCCATGCGCTGGGCCCAGGGGCATCACGGAAGATGCCCGTCCCGGGCGCGAACTTGTCGGCGACGAACGCCCGCACGGCAGCCTCCATCGTCGGGTAGTAGGGCGTCGTGTAGGGCTTGAAGATCGGCCGGCCGTCGTGGCTCAGCCCGACGGCCTGGGGGATCGCGACGTTCTTGTTCAGCAGCCGCATGAGCAGCGTTCCGACGCGGCCCTTGTGCAGTACCTGGGCGAAGGTGCGGTCGCGCATCTCGAAGCCGAACGCCCGGAGCCAGGCAAACCGATGGGCTGCGTAATGCGGAAAGCCGCCGAGCCCGAGCGCCTCCGTGGCCAGCGCGATGTTCTGGATCATGAGCCCCTGCTCGAATCCGCAGATCTCGAGCGCGTATGTCTCGATCTCGTCGATCGTGCCGACCCGGCCCTCGTGGACGTCATCGTGGAGGTGTCCGCCCTTCGACTTCCCGAACCTCGCGATCCCGGCGGCCCGCGTCAGCCAGTCCCGATCGTCGTGGAAGAAGAACGCGAACTGCTCGCCGAGCGCGGCGAAGAGGATCGTCATGTACAGGCCCGTGACGTCGGTGACCGGCACGAAATATGTCGTGCCCGGGATGTTCGATGACCACTTGTTGAAGGGTGGCGTGAAGGGCAGCTCGCGAGGGATCTCGGTGCGTCGATCGGCGATGCGGATGCGGCTCAGCTCGTACAGCTCGGTGAACCGATGCTCGCGGCCCAGGGCGGCGAGCTTGTCGAACTCGTCGGCCGCGAAGTCCTGCGGTTTCGGCATGACGAAGGTGCCATCGTCGCAGGTGACGAAGAGCGTAGAGGTGGCCACGGCGTCCGCACTGGAGTGTGTCCGCCCGACCATGCTCATCATGATCTGGCCACCCCCCGTCTCCGGGCCGGCCGCTGGCTCGTAGGGGAGCTCTGCGAACACCCGGCCGGTCACGCCCGCGCCCGCAAACGCCAGGATTGCCTCTTCGTCCAGGCTCAACGGGACGGGCCGCGACGGGCTCTCGTACGAGAATGTGCCACCCTGCAGATGGGAGCCCATGGCGAAGCGCCGGGCCCGACGCCGCAGAAAGGCATCGACAAGGGGATAGGTGGCCAGTGCCTGTGGGCCTGTCGGCCGCCCATCGCTGGCGCTGGGCGTCGCATCCAACGCGGCCATGCCTGTGCCCCTTCGCCTGTCCTTCCACCGTTTGCGGCGGCGTGACGCCGAAACGCTACGGCGCGCTCGTCTCGAACGTGTCTCGACCGGAAGGCCGGGCACACGGGCGGCGCGACCAGGCGGGCCGAGGCTCAGCCGCAGATGACCGGGCGGGCCTTGGGATGGGCGGTGCGGTGGTCGGCCGGGCCGCTCGTCAGCAGCTTGCTCACGACCTGCAGCTTGGTCGAGCTCGTGAGAGGCCCCTCCGAGGTCTGCAGCCACAGCTGGTTGTCCTTGACGGGCAGGCCCTGGAGGCTGTTGCTCGCGGGGTAGTGGCGGCGAACCAGGTAGATCCGGTACAGGAAGAGCTGGTCGTCACTCGTGTAGACCTGGACGATCATGCCGATCATGCTCTGCCCGTTGTTGCGCTGCGACTGCGTCAGGAGCGGGAGGAACATGCCCGTTCGAGCATGGGCAAAGATGTAGGTGGCACCCTTCTCGCCCGGCTGCGAGAAGATGTCGAGGTACATCGCCACGTTGCAATACGGGAAGCCCCTGGGCGGCTTGACGACCGGCAGGTCTATGCCCAGGGCGGGGACCGACACGCGGGTGACGACCCGATGGACGCTCGGGGAGGTCGCCGCCGACGCGCTCGGCGAGACGAGCGGCGGGAACGTCAGCAGGGCGGGCGACGACGACGGCTGGGCAGAGGCGTACGGGGTCTCCGTCGCATCCGGCGGCTCTGCCTGGGCAGGCGTCGAATAGCTCAGCAGGCCGGCCGCAACGAGCGCGATGCCGGCGGCGGTGATCATCGCGGGGACGAGGCGGGTGCGGAGCCGATCGAGGATCGAGCCAATGAGCCGTCGCATGGAGCGGCCATGCTAGCAGTGGTCCGGTCCGGCCGCCCCCGACCACTTGTACTGGTACGCTCCGGCGATGCTCGGCCGTCTGACCCTCGTCGTCGCGCTCGTGGCGGGCATCGCCACTGTCGCGGTGGCCGCCCTGGCCATCGTGGCGCTCGCCCCGGCGGTGCCGCGGACCGCGCCCACGCAGGCGCCGATCGTGCTGCCCACGCTCTCCCCGTCCCCGACGCCGGCTGTCGCGTCCGAATCTCCGGGCGTGTCCCCGAGCACGTCGCCGGCCAACGTGTTGCACGTCGGGCAGCCGGCACCACGGCTGGAGGTCGTGCGCGTGGGCGGCGGCACGATCGATCTTGCGGCGATGCGCGGCAAGCCACTCTGGGTCAATTTCACGGGCACCTACTGCCCGCCCTGTCGCGATCAGCTCGCGCTGATGACCGGCTTCCAGGCGCGCTACGCATCGGCCGGGCTGGTGGTCGTGGCGGTCGACGTCAACGAGGACGAGGCGACGATCGCCTCATTCGCCCGCCAGTTGAACGTGACCTTCCCGATCGGGCTGGATCCTGATGGATCGGTCTCGCAGGGGTGGGGCGCGAACGTTCTGCCCGTCCATTACTGGATCGACGCCACGGGCATCGTCCGCGACGGGGCTTCCGGCGGAATCGGGTCCGACAGAATGGCCCAGGGCCTGACCAGGATCCTGCCCGGCGTGACCGTCTCGCCGTGAGTTGCGAGCGTGGGCGTGGCCCTGCGCCCTGGCGGAGCGCCCCTTGCGCGCCGCTGGCCTGATCGTCGCTACGACAGGGCCTTGGCGGCGTCCGTGACCACCTGCAGGACCGGGCTGTAGAGGAGGCCGAGCCCGATCGTCAGGACCGTGGTGGCCCACAGGCCGGTCCAGACGAGCGGGCCGTGGCGAACGGCCTGCGTCTCGGTGGTCGAGTCGCGCATGAACATGTAGACGACGACCCGCAGGTAATAAAACGCCGCGACGGCGGCGTTGAGCATCGCGATCACCGCGACGAGCGTCAGCCAGCCGCCGGCCTGGAGGGCCGGCAGGATGACCGAGACCTTGGCGAAGAAACCCGCGGTCGGAGGGATGCCGACGAGCGATAGCATGAACAGGGTCATCAGGGAGGCCAGCAACGTCTCGCGCCGGGCCAGGCCGGCGAACGAATCCAGCTGGCTCGTCACGCCCGGGCGCCGCTGGACCGCAGCCACGACGGCAAAGGCACCGAGGTTCATGAACGTGTATGCCGCGCCGTAGTAGAGCAGGCCCTCCAGGCCCTCGATTCGGCCGCCTGCGTATGCCGCGAGCCCGACCAGCATGTAACCCGTGTGGGCGATCGAGCTGTAGGCGAGCATCCGCTTGACGTTGTTCTGGGTGAGCGCGACCAGGTTGCCGAGTGTCATCGTGGTCACGGCCAGGACCGCGACGACGATGAACCAGTCCGCCTTGAGCGGATCCAGGGCACCCACGAAGAGCCGCAGGATGAGCGCGAACGCGCCGACCTTGGGACCCACCGAGAGGTAGCCCGTGACGGGGGTCGGCGATCCCTGATAGGCGTCGGGGGTCCAGTAATGGAACGGCACGGCCGCGATCTTGAACGCGACGCCGGTCGTCATGAACGCCAGACCCATCGCCAGGCCGGGCGACAACGGCGCGGTGCCGGCAACGAGCTTCGCCAGCTGATCCGCCACCTCGGCGACCTTGGTCGTCCCGGTCATGCCCCACACGAACGCCAGGCCGAACAGGAAGATCGCCGAGCTGAACGAGCCGAGCAGGAAGTACTTGATCGCGCCTTCCGTCGACAGGGCGTCGCGCTTGGCATAGCCGGCCAGCAGATAGCCCGGCAGGACCATGAGTTCGAGTCCCAGGAAGAGGACGAGCAGGTCGGTCCCTGCGGAGATCAGCATCGCGCCGGTCATCGCGAACACGAGCACCGCCGCAAACTCGGCGATCGGCAGGTCGCGGGGCTCCAGGTAGTCCGGCGCGAAGACGATCGTCAAGGCCACGATCGAGATGAACAGCAGGTCCAGGAACGTGGTCAGCGGGTCCACCGCATACGCGCCGCCGAAGGCGACGGCCGCGGTCTGGCCCGTGACGACGACGAGGCCGGCAACGATCGCCAGCCCGCCGAAGGCGACCGCCAGGGCCGGTCCCTGCCGGCCGGGCAGGACGATGTCCGTCACGATGATCGCCGAGGCGACGAGGACCGCGGCGACCAGCGGCGCGACGGTGGCGAGATCGGCCGCGGTCATGGCGTCTGTCCGCTCCCTACCGGCCCGGTGAGAGGTGGACGGCGGTGGCGCCGTCCACGCTGGCCAGGACCGAATGGACCGTTCCGGCGACGAGGTCCAGGACCAGGCCCGGGAACAGCCCGAACACGACGATCATCGTGGCCAGCGGCACGAGGGTCAGCGTCTCCACCGGGTTGATGTCGGTCAGGTGGTGGCCCAGGCCGCGCAGGAAGTCCGACAGCTCGCCCGTGAAGAGCCGCTGGAACATCCACAGCAGGTACGCCGCGCCGAGGATCATGACGAAGGACGCGATCGCGGCGACCGGCGGGCTGTACGCCCACGAGCCGACCAGCACGAGGAACTCGCCCACGAAGCCCGACAGCCCGGGCAGGCCGGCGGAGGCGAACACGAAGAACCCGAAGGCCGCCGCGTAGACCGGTGTCGCGCCCGACAGGCCGCCCATCTTGGCAATGGTCCGGTCGTGGGTCCGTTCGTAGATGATCCCGACGAGGAGGAACAGGGCGCCGGTGATCAGCCCGTGGTTGACCATCTGCAGGATCGCCCCGTCGAGGCCCTGCTCCTGGAAGATGAAGATGCCCAGCGTGACGAACCCCATGTGGCTCACCGAGCTGTACGCGACGAGCTTCTTGAGGTCCGGCTGAACGAGCGCCACGATCGCCCCGTAGATGATCGCGATGAGGCTCAGGGCGATGATTGCCGGGGCATACGTCCGGGCGGCATCCGGATACAGCGGTAGCGCGAACCGGATGAAGCCGTAGCCACCCAGCTTGAGGAGCACGCCGGCGAGGAGCACCGAGCCGGCGGTGGGCGCCTCGACGTGGGCGTCCGGCAGCCAGGTGTGGAACGGGAACATCGGCACCTTGATCGCGAACGCCAGGAAGAACGCGGCGAAGGCGAACAGCTGGAGCGTGTCGGAGAAGCCGGCGGTGCCCGCGTACGCACGCAGCGACAGGAAGTCGAACGCTCCCACCCACTGGCCGCCGTGGCCGGCCGAGAAGGTGAACGCCGTCGCCAGGATGGCGACGAGCATCAGCAGCGAGCCGACCAGCGTGTAGAGGACGAACTTGATCGTGGCGTAGATCCGATTGGGACCGCCCCAGATGCCGATGATCAGGTACATCGGGACGAGGACGACCTCCCAGAAGATATAAAAGAGGAACAGGTCGAGCGACAGGAACACGCCGACCAGGCCGACCTCCAGGACGAGGAAGGAGACCATGTACTCCTTCACCCGCTCGGTGATCGGCCGGAAGCTGGCCAGGATGCTGATCCAGGTCAGGGTCGTGGTCAGGACGACCAGGACGAGCGACAGCCCGTCAACGCCCACCTTGTACTGGATCCCGAAGGCGGGGATCCAGTCGGCCTGCTCCACGAACTGGAAGCCGCCGCCGGCCTCCCGGCCGGGGATGAACCCAAGGAGGAGGAACAGCGAGAACAGCCATGTCAGGCCGGCCGTCCCCAGGGCCACCCACCGAACGAGGTCCGGCCGGCTGCGAGGCAGGAAGGCGATGACGATCGCGCCGGCCAGCGGAAGGAACGTGACGATCGACAGGATCGGCAGGTTGCTGACCGTCATCGCGGGCTGCCCACGATGATCAGGTACGAGCCGGCCATGACGATCAGGCCCAGCG
>DASPWU010000150.1:0-3880 GCA_035637675.1 Candidatus Limnocylindria bacterium
GAAGTTCTCCGGGTCGTATTGCGCCTTGACCCGGCCGAGCCTTGCGTATTTCTCCGGCCCACCGAAGGCTTCGACGACCCGGTCCATCTCATCGAAGTTGAGCATGTTGACGTAAATGCCTTTTCCGGTCCACGGTTTGAGGTCACCGACGACCTTCCGGGTCCGGTCGATATAGTCCTGATCGTTGGCCGGGTCGTCCCAGCTCATCGCAAAATTCAGCCACAAGAGGTAGTCGCGGTTGGAGAATGCCGTGGCGTCCTCGCCGATGTCGCCGATCGCCCCGCCGAGACCGATGATCTCGACCTCGCCGTGCATCGGCATGTCCTTCCAGAAGGCGACGAGGGTGTCGATCGCCTCGCCGGCCAGCTCCGAGACGTGTGCCTCCTTGGTGTAGTAGCGGTGGCCGTCGGCGAATTCCTCGTCCAGCAGCTTCTGCACGCGGGCCGCGAACGGCATCACGGTCGTGGCCTTCAGGCACGGCCGGCCGACGGCGTTGAGGCGTTCGACGAGCTCGGCGCCTGCCGGGTCGTCAGCGTCGTCGAGCCACATCGCGACCAGCATCAACAGCCTGCGGCCCACCAGTTCCGGCGGCACGAAGGGCAACGCCGGCATGACGTCCTTGAGCGCAGCGTGCCAGCCGACGGTGCGGGGAAGGGTGGGGACGACCGCGGCGTACTCGCGCAGCGCCTGGGCGGCGTCCTCCGGCTCGTACAGGGACACGCCGACGCGCATCATCGGGCCGAACCGGTGCGCCCTGAAGGTGAACCGCGTGACCACCCCGAAATTGCCGCCACCGCCCTTGAGGGCCCAGAACAGCTCAGGGTGCCTGGTGGCGGAGACCTCGATGACCTCCCCGCTGGCCAGCACGAGCTGGAGGGAGACGAACTGATCGCAGGTCAGGCCGTGTTTGCGGGAGAACCAGCCGATCCCGCCGCCGAGGGCCAGGCCGGCAACACCGGTCTCTGACATGATCCCGGCGGGAACGATCAGCCCATGGCGCGCGGTGGCCTCGTCGATATCGCCCAGCAGGCAGCCGCCGCCGGCGTGGACGAGGTTGTGCTCGGCGTCGACGGTCACCTCACGCATCCCACTCAGGTCGATGGTCAGACCACCGTCTGAGAGGGCCTTGCCCGATACCGAGTGCCCACCGCAGCGGATGGAGGGTGGGAGCCCGTTGGCACGCGCGACGTTGACGGCGGCGACCACGTCCTCAGTGCTGGTGCAGCGCAGGATCACTCCGGGGCGCTTGTCGATCATGGCGTTCCACACCAAGCGCCTGGTGGCGTAGTCGGGGTGGTCCGGGCCGATCACGTCGCCCTTGAACCGCGCGCCCAGCTGCTCGGCGATGCGCTGGCGCAACTCCTGGTCGATGGGAGGGCGCGCCACGGAGGTCGCGCCCGAGGCTGAAGTCGATGTCATGGGGCGTTTCCTCTCACGCGGTGACCGTCTCGGCCTGCTCGGCGCCGATCTGGGTGAACAGCGGGGCCAGGTCGATATAGACCCGCAGCGAGGTGACCTTGCCGTCGGCGTTGCGGTCGAGCAGGGAGACGCACGGCACAGTCACCTCCGCGCCACCCTTGGTCGTGTAGTGGGTGAGGACCTCCAGGACAGCCGTGTCGCCGCCATTGACGAACCAGAGGTTGCGCCGCTCGTGGCGCAGACCGCCGATCATCGACCAGAAGCCGCCGATCGCCGCGCCGATCGCCTCCTTGCCGACGGCCGGCGGGTTGTTGCCGAAGGCGACGACCGCGTCGTCGCTGTGCCGCTCAACGAACGCCTCCAGGCGCATGGCGTCGACGTCGGCGTAGTAGTCGTCGATCCAGGTGGCCATGGTTCCCTCCTGTGGTGGTCAGGCAGCCTCGCCGCGGGCGATGCGGCGCATCGCGTCGAGCGTGGCAGCGACGGCCTTGAGGTAGTCCGCCGTCATTCCCTCGGCATACTCGCGCTCAGCCTGCGAGCCGCCCTGGACGCCGGCGACGACGAGGGCGAAGCTGAAGCGCAGCCGCAGGTCGTCGTCCGGGCCCTCGATCTCGTTGGCGATCGTGCCGAGGACGGGTCCCGAGATGCGGGTGAAGACGACGCGGTGAGGCTCCTCGAGGGTGATACGCTCCCGGAACTGCTGTCCGCGGAACTCGATGTCGCGGTCGAAGCTCGCCGGTCCGTGCCGCTCCACGATGTCGCACCGCGTCATGGCGGGGACGAAGGGCAGGGCGTTGTCGGCCTTGAGCACGAGGCCGTTCCACACGGCCGCGCGGTCCAGATGCGGCTGGCCGTCTCCGTTGACGTGCAGAGCGTGACTGACGAAGATCATGGCTCCTCCAGGCGCGAGCGGGGCGGGTTTCGTGGGCGGTTCGCATGCACCGGCGAGTCGGCGGCGACGATGCGGTTGACGAGGACGCCGAGGTGCTCGATCTCCGTACGGACCACGTCGCCGGGCTGCAGGCACACGCCTCGGCCGGCGCCCACCCCTGCCGGCGTCCCGGTGGAGATGACGTCACCCGGCTCCAAGGTCACGGCCTGGCTCGCCGCCGCAACGAGCGTGGGGATGTCGCAGATCATGTCCGCCGTGCTCCCGTCCTGCTGGAGCTCGTCATTGACCCACAGGCGGATCCGCAGGTCGTGCGGGTCCGGGACGAGCCAGGCCGGGGTCAGGCCCGGGCCGAGCGGCAGCGAGCCGTCGCGGGCCTTCGAGGCGAACCAGTCGTAGCGGAAGGCGGGGGCGGGCACGCTCGCCCGACGGTGGTACCCGCGCGCGGTGATGTCGTTGGACACGCAGTACCCCGCGACGTGCGCGAGGGCCTTCTCACGCGGGATGTCCCGGCCCCCGACGCCGATGACGACGGCGAGCTCGGCCTCCCAGTCCAGCCGCGCCGCCTCCGGGCCGTCGACGGGAACGTCGTCGAACGGGCCGACGACGGTCGTCGTCGGCGGCTTGAGGAAGAAGAACGGCGTCCAGTCCGCCGGCGGAGGCCCGGTGCCCATCTCCGCGATGTGCCGCCGGTAGTTGACGCCGGCGCAGATCACCTTGCGCGGGTAGCGCAGCGGCGCGAGCAGCCGGACGCCGGCGAGCGGCGCCGCGGCCTCGACGTCCATCGCGCGCAGGGTCTCGGCGGCCGCGGGCCAGCCGTCGACGAGCTCGGTGAGGCTCCCCCACTGCTTGAGCGCGGGCAGCTCCCGAAGGCTCCCGTCGCCCATCCGGGCGGCGACGAACGGCTCGTCATCGGCGACGACGGTGACCAGGGACCACGTGGTCACGAGGCGCTCTCGGGCTCGGTGGACGCCGGGCTCTGGCCGGACAGGAGGTCGTGAACCGCGGCGATGTCGAGGTCTCCCCACCCGTCGGCGAGCGCTCTGTCGTAGAGCTGCTTGGTGACGGCGAACAGGGGCAGCGCGGTCCCGATCGCCTCGGCCTGGTCCTCGATCTGCTCGAGGATGTGGTGGAGCGTCGTGATCGGCCCGGGCGCGGGCGTCCAGCGTCGCTCCCGGACGAGCGGGCCGCGGCGCTGCCAGATCGCCGACGAGGCGATCGAGTCGTCGAGGGTGCGCTGGACGAGCTCGAGGTCCAGGCCGCTGCGGCGGGCCAGCAGCATCGCCTCCGCGGTCGCGACGGTGTGCACAGCGACAAGGAGGTTGGCGACGTACTTCAGGCGCGCCCCGGTGCCGAAGGCACCCGTGTAGACCCACGGCCCGGAGATCGCGTCGAGCACCTCGCGGACGGCGTCCACGCTCGCCTCCTCCCCGGAGACGAACGTCGTCGCGGCACGGGGCCGGACCATGGCCGGCGTGCCGCCAATGGGGCAGTCGAGGAGGTCGCCGCCGGACGACCGGACGCGGTCGCGCAGGGCCGCCTTCTCCGCGACGTCGAGCGTGCTCATCTCCA
>DASPWU010000151.1:0-2671 GCA_035637675.1 Candidatus Limnocylindria bacterium
CCGGCGATGGCCGCCCGGACGGGTGGGTGGCGGAGCAGCGGCCGCACGGCCGAAGGCGTCGACGCATCGACGGCGCCCGAGCGTCGTCCGCCAGACGACGGCTGGACCATCGGCCGCCAGTCCAGCAGCGACCTGCCGGAGCGAAGCGAGGCCGGGCGCGAGTCCGAACCGACGTCGGACGCCTGGCGCGGTGTCGGGCCCGGCCAACGCACGGACCCGGTCGGCACGCCCGAGCTCGTCAATCGAACGGCCCGAACCGACTGACCGCCCGCCTGCAGGCCGCCCGCCTGCAGGCCGCCAATCGACGATCGACAGAACGCACCGTCATTTGGCCGACAGACGGCCATAGCCGAGACGGATGCCCAGTGCGTCCCGTGTAGGATCCTCCGCACAGGGGTTGCGCCAGCATATCGGCGCCTTCAGCGGCCCCGCGCGCGGCCGACGCTTCCTCGGCCAATGGGAGGATCGACCGCGTGAGACGCCTGGTCCCGATCGCCGCTGCATTCATTCTCGCGCTCGCCGTCGCGGCACCCGTTGGGGCCGCCGGACCGCCAGCGGGCGTGTACGCCCACACCTACCTGCACGTCAAGCCCAACGCCTCGTCGTCGCCGACCGGCCTGTCGCCGGCCACGATCAAGAGTGCCTACAACTTCACGACCAGCCAGACCGCGGGCGCGGGCAAGACGATCGCGATCGTCGACGCCTTCGACCACCCCAGCATCGAGGCCGATCTCGCTGTCTTCAGCTCGCAGTACGGCCTGCCCGCCTGCACGACCGCCAACTTCTGCTTCACGAAGGTCAATCAGAACGGTGGCAGCAGCTATCCGCGCAAGAACGCCGGCTGGGCGCTCGAGATCGCGCTCGACGTCGAGTGGGCGCACGCGATCGCGCCCGGAGCAAGGATCCTCCTTGTCGAGGCCACCAGCAACAGCTTCGCGAACCTGCTGGCCGCCGAGGACTACGCCAAGGCGCATGCCCAGTACGTCTCCAACAGCTGGGGTGCGGCCGAGTTCAGCGGCGAGACCAGCTATGACTCGCACTTCTCACAGAGCGGCGTGAGCTTCTTTGTCTCATCGGGCGACAACGGCACCCCGGCGGAGTATCCGTCGTCGTCCCGAAACGTCATCTCGGTCGGCGGGACGACGCTGCACTTCAGCGGCGGGAACTTTTCCTCCGAGACCGGCTGGAGCGGGTCCGGCGGCGGCTGCAGCGTCTACGAGACGGCGACCTCGGCCCAGTCCGGCTTTTCCCAGTACGGGCAGGTGAACTGTGGCGGCAAGCGGGCCACACCCGACGTGTCCCTGGATGCCGATCCCGCCAGCGGCGTCTCGGTCTACGACTCGTTCCGCTACCAGGGCCAGGCCGGCTGGTGGACGGTCGGCGGCACCAGCGCGTCGGCGCCGATGTGGGCCGGCCGTTCGGCCGTTGCCGGAGCGACCGTCGATGCGGCGTACGTCTATGGCAGCGCCATCAGCTACCGCGACATCACCAGCGGCAACAACGGCGCGAGCTGCCTGGTTGGCTTCGACCTGGTCACGGGTCGAGGGAGCTGGACCGGCTAGGGCCACCCCGCTCCCCGGGACAAGAAAAAGCGCCCCGTCCGTGAGGACGGGGCGCTTTCGATTCCGAGGTCAGGCGCTGCGCACGTTGACCGCGCGGGGGCCCTTCGGATTTGCTTCGATCTGGAACTCGACGCGCTCGCCGCCGACGAGGCGGTCGAAGTCGATCGAGGAGTCGAGGCCGCCGCGATGGAAGAAGTATTCCTTCTTGTCCTCCGCAGCGATGAAGCCGAAGCCGCGATCGGCTACGACCTTCTTGATGGTTCCGGTGGCCACATTGACCTCCATGTCTTCTCGAACACGATTTGCCACTGCACGGTCCGTTCGAGAAGGAGGGTCGACCACGCGGAAGCATCGCCACGAATTGCGACGAGCGAAAAGCATAGCACGCTCGTTCGAGCCTGCCGCTCGTCGGCGACCGCGCTCAGTCCACGCCGAGCAGCGGGTCCGTGTCAGGCGGGAGCGACGGGTCGGCCGGCCAGGAACGGTCGAACGATTCGTCGGGGTTCTCGAAGTCGGTGTTGTATTCGCTGGCGGAGCCGTCGTAGCGGGTCATCGAGGCGCCCGTTGGTGTCGACGTCACGACCGTGCCCGTCGGCTGGAAGATGACCTGGTTCCCCTTGTTGTCGGTGGCGACGCCACCGCCCTCGTCCCAGTGGGTCGCCGTCCACTCTTGCGGCGCATCCGGATCGACGGGCGTCTCGTCGCGATCCGGCTCGGGGGTGATCTCCATGTCATCGATGGTGACGGGCATCTCGTTCGCTCCTCGTGTGCGCCGGTTCCGGCCGGGCTATGCAGTCTGAGCGCATGATGATGAGCGGGCAAGCCCAAAGCCTTGGCGCGCGACGAAGGAGAGGTCGATGAGCGAACGTGATGCGTTCACCCCCGAGCAATGGCAGGCGCTCGTCGAGGCCCCACCGGCCATTGCCCGCGCCGTTGCCTCCGTGGCTGGCTCGCCGGCCCAGAGCGCCAACGAGCTCGGGGCGTTCCTCGAGCTGGTCGATCGAGCGGCGGCCGACGACGCCGGCGGTATTCTCGGGGCGATCGTGGGCGACGTCCACGGCCGCCTTGCCGGCGGCCTGCCGCCCGAGCCGCTGGAGGACGAGTTCATG
>DASPWU010000152.1:0-11829 GCA_035637675.1 Candidatus Limnocylindria bacterium
CGTCGCGTTGAAGATCCAGCGTGTGCAGATCGACCGATCTTGCGAACGCAAATGGCAAACCCATCACGAGCGACCTAGCGAGGATTGCCAGGAGGATGGCAATGGCGATGAATGTGCCCAACGGACGAGTGGACGCGAATCGGCCCAGCGGACCTGGTAGGAGTCGTGTGACGCCTCGGTCGAGCGAGTATGCGATGGCTCCCGCGGCACCGATGATTCGCCACAACAGGGGCACGCGAAGAAACTCCTGACTCGTCGCCGGTGGAACGCCCTGCCAGCATAGATCGTTGGCATGCGCCCGCGCTGGGTCGGCTATTCTCGCGATCATGGTTCGCAGGCTGGCTCGCAGGATGCCCCTCGCGGAGCTGCATTGTCACTTGGGCGGCGCGGTCACCCCGGCGATCATGTGGGGCATTGCCCATGCCCAGGGAATCCGGCTGCCGACGAAGGACTACTGGGAATTCCGCGACATGATCACGGTGTCCCCGCGCCGGCCCCCCAGCTTCGACGGCTACCTCCAGTTGTTCCACTGGACCGAGCTGATCCAGAGCTCGCCGATTGCCGTTGAGCGGGCGGTCTACGAGGTGGTCGGCGGCGCGTACCGCAAGAACAACGTGACGACCATGGAGCTCCGCTTCAACCCGATGAAGCGGAACCGCGGCGGCGAGCAGGACCTGGATCACATCATCGCTGCCGCCGTTCGGGGCATGGACCGGGCGACCCTCGAGTACCCGGTCAAGCCGGGGCTCATCTTCTGCCTGGACCGGGCGTTCCCCTACGAGCTCAACGAGATCATCAGCGAGAAGGCCATCGCCTGGCGGGACCGGGGCGTCGTGGGCATCGACATCGCCGGCCCGGAGTCGGCGACGTTCCGCCTTGCCGACTACCGGCGCCTCTACCGCCGGGCCCGCCAGTACGGCCTGGGCCTGACGGTCCACACCGGAGAGGCCGGTCCGGTGGAGGAGGTCGCCCGCGCGGTCGAGCTGCTCGAGCCCGACCGGATCGGCCACGGCGTGAAGGCGGCCTACGATCCGCGGGCCATGGCCATGATCCGCGACCGCGGCATCGTCCTGGAGATCTGCCCGACGTCGAACCTCAACACCGCAGTGGTCTCGGGCTGGGACGAGTTCCGCTGGATCTTCGACACGTTCCGGCGCAACGACATCCGGTTCACGATCAACACCGACGGCCCGGAGATGCTCAAGACGTACATCCGTGACGAGCTGGCGACCCTGGGGCGCCTGGGAATCCTGTCGCTGTCCGACCAGGAGCAGGTGGCCGCCACCTCGCACGCGGCCTCGTTCGTACCGAACGTCTCGGACGTGCCGGCGCCATCCCTCGTGCCCGCGACGCGCCAGGTCATCGAGCGCGAGGAGGCCTGACGGCGCTCGCTACGCCCTAGCCGTCAGCGGCGAGGGCCCGAATGCGGTAGGAGCAGCAGCGGTCGCCGGCCGCGATGTGCGACTCTCGCACGACGTCGGCGTGCAGGACCTCGCGGAACAGCTCCTCCTCGGCCCGGCATGCGCTTGGGTGCGCGAGCGCCACCTGGTAGATCGCGCAGTTGTGCTCCGAGAGGCGGAAGGTCGCCCCGTCGGGCTCGATCGTGGCGTGACACAGGTAACCCTGCTCGTCCTGGATGACGGCCAGCTCCCGCACTCGGTCGACCAACGGTGCGTCCGCCGGCAGTCGAACTGCCAGCCGTCCACCGACTCGATCGCGCAGAACCCGCCGCCGCGCCTTGAAGACCTCGGTCACGAGCGCCTCGCCGCCGACCGCGGCCACGGCCGCCAGCATGTCCGTGGCCAGGCCGTCGTAGTTCGAGGGGAAGAGGCCCTGGGCCGCCGCGGTGACGTCGAAGACGTGGCGCGGACGGCCCACGCCGTGGCGGACCGTCTGACGCGCGACGAGGCCGGCCACTTCCAGCGCCCGGAGTTGCTGGAGGACGCCGGTCCGGCTGGCCCCCACGCGTCGGGAGAGCTCACCAGGACCCGTCGGGCCCTTCCGACGCAGATCGTGGAGGATCGCCTGGCGGAGATCGGCAGCGTGTGCGCCGGCCGGGCGACCCGCGGTTGCCTGTCGGGCACGTAGCGCGGCCTCGGGGGCCGTACGGAGATCCGGGTCCCCCATCCCCAAGGCGGCGTCCGAGGGTTGAGGCCCGGTCATCCGCGAAGGCTAGCACCGCTCCGTCGCGAGCGCCTGTCGCGGATCAGCGTACGTTTACGCCCGTCCCCTGCGGATCAGCGCAGGTCGACGCCGGCCCCGCCAGCCGGGTCGGGTGTACCGAGCTGACCGGCAATCCGTCGGACCTGGGCCGCCGAATGAGCGTCGAGCGCTGCGCGTGCCAGCTCTCGGCACCGATCGACGTCTAGGCCCGCAAGCCCCTGCCGGAGCGGCGCGATGGCCCCGGGCGCAACGCTCAGCTCCGTGACGCCCAGGCCGACGAGGAGCGCTGCAAGCAGCGGGTCGGCTGCCGCCTCGCCGCACACCGCGACGGGGCGCCGGGCGCCGCGGGCCGCTTCGGTCACCTGCGCGATCAAGCGCAGCAGCGCCGGCTGATACGGCGTGGCGAGGTCCGCGAGCGCGGGATTGAGCCTGTCCACGGCGAGCGTGTACTGCACGAGGTCGTTGGTGCCGATGCTGTAGAAGTCCACGAGGGGGGCGAACAGGTCCGCGCCGATCGCCGCGGACGGGACCTCGACCATGATCCCCACGAGCACGGTAGCCGGTGCCGAGCCGCGCTCTCGGGCCCGGGCGATGACGCGGTCGAGCACCTCCCGAGCAGCCTCGAGCTCTTCGGGTACGGCCACCATCGGGAACAGCACGCGGAGGGTGCCGCCTGCCGCCGCTTCGACGAGCGCAGCCAGCTGCGTCTCGAGCAGCTCGTGATGTCGCAAGCCCAGTCGAAGCCCACGAATTCCCAGTGCCGGGTTGGCTTCGGTCTCGCTGGCCTGGTAGGCGGCCGGCTTGTCGCCGCCGATGTCCAGGGTGCGGAACACGACCGGCCGGCCCTCCATCGTGGCGAGGATCCGTCGATAGACGCTCGCCTGCTCCCGCTCGCCGGGCGGCGTGGATCGCCCCAGGAACAGGAGCTCGGTCCGCACGAGCCCGATGCCGGCGGCGCCGGCCTGGGCCGCCTCCTCCGCCTCGCGGACCGACCCGACGTTGGCTTCGATCTCGACGGGCAGCTCCGCGGTCGACCCCGAGGCGCCGGCGTTCCCGCCGCCGGGTGCGGCCGTGGGAGCTGTCGACACCCCCGTCGGCCGCCCGACCCTGAGCTCGGCGACATCCGCCGGGCTGGGATCGAGCAGCAGCCGACCGCCCGTACCGTCGACGACGGCCGCCTCGCCCTCGATACCGGTTGTCACCGCACCCCCCAGGCCGAGAACGACCGGCACACCCAGGGCCCGGGCGACGATCGCGAGGTGGCCGTTGGGGGCGCCGCCGGCGAGGGCGATTCCGCTCACCAGCTCCGGGCGGAGAGTTGCCACGACCGACGCGTCGAGATCGTCAGCGACGAGGATGGCCGGCGTCCCGTCGCGATGGTGAAGATCCGGTTGGGGCCGCCCCTCGAGGATGCCGACGACGCGCCGGGCCACGTCGCGGATGTCCGCGGCTCGTTCCTGGAAGTAGGCGTCGTCCACGGCTGCGAGGCGGTCGGCCTGGTCGGCGGCGGCGAGCTCGATGGCCTCCACGGCGCGACGACCGTCCCGGATGGCCTCGAGCGCGGGATCGATCAGCGCGGGATCGCGGGCGAACAGCGCCTGGGCTTCGAAGATCGCGCCGATCTCGTCGCCGGCCCGCTGCGCGGTCTCCGTTGCCAGGGCCTCGAGCTGCCCGGCCGCGAGGTCGAGCGCGTGGCGTAGCCGGGCCACTTCATCTCCATGAGAGTCCTGCCCACGCGCCGCCCCGGCAACCGGCGTCGCGCCGTCGCGGACGGCCTCAGGGACGCGGATCAGGCGACCCTCCCCGATGCCGGGTGAGCCCGGTCGTCCCGACAGGATCGCGCGAGCCATGGTGAAACGTCCGCTTCGCTCAGTCGGACGCCACGTCGGCGAGCGCGCGGAGCAGGAGCGCCGACGAGGTCGCACCCGGGTCCTGGTGGCCGACGCTCCGGTCGCCGAGGTACGAGGCGCGACCCTTCGTGGCGACCATCGGGATCGTCGCGCGGGCGCCGGCCTCGGCAGCGTCGCTCGCCGCCGCCGCGACGGCGGCGAGGCCGCCGCCGGAGTCGACGGCGCCACGTGCCGCCTCCGCGGCCGGCACCAGCGCGTCGAGCATCGTCTTCTCACCGGGAACGGCCTTGCCCAGGCTACCGATACCGCCCGTAGCCGCCTCCAGGGCGGCGGCGATCGTCTCGGCGGGCCGGCCGTTGCCGGCGGCGACCGCGCCGGCCGCGCGCAGGAACGCCGTCCCGTAGAGCGGCCCCGACGCGCCGCCGACCGTGCTGATGAGCCTCTTTCCGGCAGTTCGCAGGAGCGTCGCGGAGGCCTCGGTGTCGTTGAGGCTCGCCGCGGCGGGTGCCTCGGTCTCATCCAGCGTCGCGACGATCGCCGCGAATCCGCGATCCATGTTGATGCCGTGGTCACCGTCGCCGATCGCCCGGTCAAGGGCGGTCAGCGCGTTCGACTGATCGTGGATGCGCTCGGCGGACAGGCGAAGCCAGGCGGTCAGCGTGTCGTACATGGCGTGCCTCGGAAGGATAGTGGCGGCTGCCGGCCGGAGGGAGATTGGGTCGGCAGCCGCGAGGGAGAGACTGGCGTGCGCTTCAGACGCCCCAGCGCAGGGCGGGCGTGTGGACGGGTGCGTCCCACCACCGGGTGAGCTCGTCGTCCAGCTTGAGGAGCGTGACCGAGAATCCGGCCATCTCCAGGCTCGTGATGTAGCTGCCCACGAGGCTCCGGCCGATGCCGATGCCCTTGCTCTCGAGGATCTTGGCGACGCTGTTGAACGCCACGTAGAGCTCGATGAGGGGCGTGCCGCCCATCCCGTTGACGAAGGCGAGGACGGTGTCGCCGCGGCCGATGCCGAGATCGGACACGATCGGCTCCACGAGCCAGTCGGCCATCTCGTCGACCGTGCTCAGCTTTTCCCGGCGGCGACCCGGCTCGCCGTGGATCCCGATGCCGACCTCCACCTCGTCGTCGCCGAGCTCGAACGTGGGCGTCCCGGCGGCCGGTACGACCGCGCTCGTGAGGGCCAGGCCCATGGATCGGACGTTGGCGTTGACGCGCAAGGCCGTGGCCGTCACATCGGCGAGCGATGCGCCTGCCTCCGCGTGTGCGCCGGCGATCTTCTCCACGAGGACCGTCCCGCCGACACCCCGCCTGCCGGCGGTGTACAGCGAGTCCTGCACGGCGACGTCGTCGTTGGTGACGACCGACGCCACCTCGATCTCGCCGGCCACGAGCTCGGCGGCCATCTGGAAGTTGAGCACGTCGCCGGTGTAGTTCTTGACGATGTGGAGGACGCCCGCACCGCCGTCGACGGCACGCGTGGCAGCCTCCATCTGGTCGGGAACGGGCGAGGTGAAGACGTTTCCGGCGCAGGCGGCGTCGAGCATGCCCAGGCCGACGAAGCCACCGTGGAGCGGCTCGTGGCCTGAGCCGCCGCCCGAAACCAGCGCTACCCTGCCGCGTCGCGGGCCGCCGGCCCGCAGGACGACGTTGTTGGCGGTGTCGATCTTGACGACGTCCGGGTGCGCCTTGGCCAGGCCGGCCAGGCTCTCCGGGACGATGTCCTCCACGCGGTTGAGGAGCTTCTTCATCGCACTCGTGG
Organism: Candidatus Limnocylindria bacterium; assembly: GCA_035637675.1. GTDB lineage: Bacteria > Chloroflexota > Limnocylindria > Limnocylindrales > CSP1-4 > C-114. The sequence continues at coordinate 5,776 of DASPWU010000152.1, forward strand.
TGGTGACCATGGGATTCCCTTTCAGGTGTCAGGTGGTCCGGACGACGAGGACTACGACTGGACTACGACTCTGCGCGGGCGGTCGCCCGAACCGTCGAGGGCGCCTCCTCGGCCTGGCGACCGATCAGCTGGTACAGGCCGGCGCCGATCAGGCCGCCCGCGATCGGGCCCACGATGTAGACCCACAGCTGGGCGATGCGATCACCCGACTTGCCGAAGCCGATCACGGCCTCGAGCAGCACCGGACCGATCTGGCGAGCCGGGTTGAGCGCGGCGCCGGTGATCGGGCCGACCAGGATGATGATCCCGTAGACGATGAAGCCGATGACGATGCCCGCGAATCCGGCCGGCGCGCGGCCGTCGACGGCCGCACCGAAGACGACGAAGACGAGGACCGCGGTGCCGATGACCTCGGCCAGGACTCCGACGAGCGGACCGGCATTGGCGTTGACCCCGACCGAGCCCAGTCCGAGCTTGGCCGGATCGTTGCCGATGAGCATGGCCAGCGTCAGTGCCGAGCCGATCAGCGCGCCGACCACCTGCGCCACGATGTAGTACGACGCGGTCGCCCAATCGATCTTCCTGTTGACGGCCAGGGCGATCGTGACGGCCGGGTTGATGTGGGCGCCGCTGATGTGGCCGACGGCATAGACGGCGGCGAAGATCGCGACGGCGAACGCGAGCGAGATCGTGGACAGCTCGGCGCTGCCGAATGGATTGTTGCCGGTCAGGAAGACGGTGAGCGGCACGGAGCCCGCGCCGATGAACACGAGGATCGCGGTGCCGAGGGCCTCCGCGCTGAGCTTCTGGGTGAGGGTAGGGGACGACATCGAGTTCCTCCTTCGGGACTAGGCGGGCAATTCGCCCTTGACGAGCGGCGGCGATTCGGCGATCAGCGGCGTGACGTACGGCGTGAGCTCCTCCTTCAGGGCTGCCAGGGCCGCCGGCGCGTCGGGTCCCTCCGCGCTGACGGTGATCTCTGTCGAGGGCCGCAGGGTCAGCCCGAGCAGCCCGCTGAGGCTCTTGGCGTCCGCTTCGCGATCGGCCTGGCGGATGACGATCCGGCTCGCGAAGCGGCTCGCCAGCTGCACGAACTTGGCGGCGGGCCGAGCGTGAAGGCCCGTCGGATCGATGACCAGGAGACGGATCTCGGGCATGGATCAGGCCCGCGGCAGCTTGGACATGGTCGCCGCCTCTGTGGCGGCGGCGAAGGTCGCGTCGAGCGTCGCGCCGAGGCTCGCTTGGACCCCGGCCAGGACCGCGCCTTCCACGAGCGGGGCCTCGCTAACGCGGACTCGCGAGCGCTCGAGCTCGGTCAGGTCCTCGAGCGCGATCTCGAGGCTGAGCGCCGCGCTGCCGAGGTCCAGCAGCACGAGGACGCCATCGGTAGGTCCGGCGGGACCGTCCGCCAGGGCGCTCCGGATCGCGTCCACGATGAGCGGTGCGCTGGTGCCGAGCCGCCCATCCTCGGTGCCGGCCGCGACGGCCACGCGGACGTCGGGCCCGGCGACCTGGGCGACCATGTCGCGAAGGCCCTCGCCGAGCGTTCGACTGTGGGAGATCAGAACCAGGCTCACCAAGCGGTACCTCCTCGTGCGTCCATCGATGTTCCCGATGGTCCACCCAGACTTGGCAAGAACCCAGCAAGAGACCATCACGAACCCGGCAGAACACCTGTCCGACACCGAATCCGCGCCGAATCCGCGCCGAATCTGAACCCGTCGCGATTGCCCGTCCGCAACCCTCTGGCTACACTCGGCCGACCCAGTCGATGCTCAACGCGAGGTCCGAGTTGCCTGCCGAGTCGACCGTTCGCCTGGCGGCGCGATCCGGCGCCGCCTCCGTCCCGACCGTTGACGCGCGGGCCGTTCGCGACTACCTGGAGCGGGCACGGCGGATCATCACCCGTCACGCCGCCTACCTGACCAGGCTCGACGCCGTCCTCGGCGACGGCGACCACGGCGACAACCTCGTCATCGGGTTCCGGGCGGTCGACGCGATGCTCGCCGAGATGCCCGCCGACACCCGCCCGGGCGAGCTGCTGCAGGCCGTCGGGCACCGCCTCGTGGCGGCCGTGGGCGGCGCATCGGGGCCGCTCTACGGGACGGCCTTCATCGAAGCGGGCTTCCGCGCCGGCGATGCCGAGAGGCTCGACGCGGGGACCCTGTCCGACATGCTGGCGGCCGCCGCCGACGGCCTGGGCCGCCGCGGTCGATGCGCCGTCGGCGACAAGACGATCCTCGATGCACTGCGGCCGGCAGCCGACGCCTTCGCGCAGGCAGTGAGAGACGGCGGCGGCCTTGCCGACGCCGTGGCGGCGACCGAGATCGCCGCCCGGGACGGCATGCGCTCGACGCATGCCCTGATCGCCCGTCGAGGCCTGGCGCTACGGCTCGGTGCGCGTTCGGTGGGTCACCTCGATCCCGGCGCCGTTTCGTGCTTCCTGCTCCTGCGCGCCCTCGCGGTCCAATGAGCGGTCTGGACGTCCGGGCGGCCGCAGTCGAGGAGGTCGTCCTGCTCAGGAACAGGATCGATCGCCTGGAAGCCGAGAGCCGGCGAGCGTTCGGCGACGCGCAGCGCGAGGCGGACGCCCTATTTGCGCAGTACCAGCTCAGCCAGCTCCTGGCGTCGGGCGGGTCGCTGGGCGAGCTCGCCACGGCCGTGGTCGTCGAGCTCGTTCGACTCTCGGGCGGAGAGGCCGGAGCGATCTGGCTCGGGGAGCACGGCTCGGCGGTCCTGACGCGGGCGGCGTCGGTCGGGCCGGAGACGGACGCGCGGTCGCCGGTCGAGCTGGAGGGCCTGGATGCCGCACGGTCATGGTCCGCCTCGGACCCTCGCTGCACCGGCCTCGTCCTCGACGAAGAGCCGCCGACGTTCCTGGCGCTGTGGGCGTCCGAGTCCGAGCCGCTCGACACGGAAGGGCTGCGCGTCGCCCAGCTCGCCCGCCACGAGCTCGGCGTCGCCTTCGCCGGGGCCCGGCTGCGCGAGGCGCTCGAGCGGGAGCGCCACGACCTGGCCGCGATCGTGGACGGCGCGACGGACGTCATCCTCCAGGTCGACGAGGATCGCCGGGTCCTTCGTCTCAACGGGGCCGGCGAGCGGCTGCTCGGCCAGAGCGTGCCCGAGGCGATCGGTCGGACATGTGCCGAGGTTCTCGGTTGCGATGTCGCCGGCGGGCATCGCGAGGCCGACTGTCCGCTGGCGGAGGTCCTCTCGTCCGGAGTCCCGATCGTCTACCGCGAGACGGCGCTGCGCGGGAGTCACGGCGACGCCGTCCGAGTGGCCGGGAGCTATACCCGGTCGGTCGGCCGCGGCGCGGACATCACGACCGGCGGAGGCAGGGCCACCGCCACGGCCATCCTTCGCGACATCAGCGCGGTGCGCGCGCTCGAGCAGCTGCGCGAGGGCTTCGTGGCGACCGTCAGCCACGAGCTGCGGACGCCGCTGGCCCTCATCCGCGGCTACGCCGACACGCTCCTCCACCTCGAGCTCGACGCCGCCACCGAGCGCTCGTACGTGGAGCGGATCCACCAGGTCACCGACCGGCTGGCCGCCCTGGTAACCCAGATCCTGGATGTGACCCGTCTCGATGCCGACCCCCTCGTCCTGGAGCGGGCTCCGGCGAGCTTCGCGGCCCTCGTTGCTCGCCTCCGGGGCGACCTGGTGCTCGGTGGCGAGGACGGTCGGCTCGTGGTCGACGTGCCGGCCGACCTGCCCCCGATCGAGGTCGACTCCGGGCGGATCGGCCAGGTCCTCGAGAACGTCGTGGCGAACGCCCTCAAGTACGCGCCCGAGGGACCGGTCGTCATCGGGGCGAGCGTCGAGGGCGACTGGCTCGTGGCAACCGTCGACGACGATGGGATCGGCATCCCGGAAGCCGAGCGGCGCCTCGTCCTCGAGCCGTTCCATCGAGCCGGCAACGTCCGCGAGTCGCGCATCCCCGGGACCGGCCTGGGCCTCTACATCTGCCGGCGGCTGATCGAGGCTCACGGTGGCGAGCTGCGCATCCTCGATCGGCCCGACGGACGCGCGGGAACGCGAATCGCCTTCAGCCTGCCGTTGCTGCCGAATCGTGGGCGGGCCGTCGGCCGAGAGGCCGAGCGGCGCCCGTCCCGACCGCCCGCGGGATCCGCCGATGGCTGAGACCGTGCTCGTCGTCGAGGACGAGCCCGAGTTCGCCGACCTGCTCGAGCTGTGGATCGGGCGGGCAGGCTATCGGCCGGTCGGCGCACGGACCGGGTCCCACGCTCTCAAACGGTTCTACGAGGAGCGACCCGACCTGGTCGTCCTGGACGTTTCCGTCCCGGGTCTCGATGGCTGGCAGGTGATCGAGCGCATCCGCGAATTCAGCCGCGTGCCGATCCTCATGGTGACGGCCCGCAGCTCGGAGGCCGACAAGATCCGCGGCCTGAAGCTCGGCGCCGACGACTACATGACGAAGCCGATCAGCTTCCCCGAGCTGATGGCACGCATCGAGGCCGCCCTTCGACGAGCGTCCACGCCCAGCGAGTCGCGGCCGCGGCGTCTCCAGGCGCACGACCTCATCGTCGACCTGGACGAGCATCGGGCGTACCTGGGCGGGATCGAGGTACGGCTGACCCCAACCGAGTTCCGCCTGCTGAGCTACCTCGTCGAGCACGCGGGCCAGCTGGTCGCCCACCGCCAGGTCCTCTCGGCCGTCTGGGGCGCCGGCTACGACGCGGACGTGCACCTGCTGCGCATGACGATCCGGAACCTGCGACTCAAGCTGGACGCGGTCGCCCCGGGCGGCGCCGGCGCCTACATCGCGACCGAGTATGGTGTTGGCTACCGACTGACCGGCCCGCGGTAGGCGCGGTTCTCGCGGCTTGCGCGGTGGTCGACGGCTGGGATTTTCTCCGATACCCGCGGTGCGGGTAAAGCTGGCGCTTCGCGGCCGGCCACGCGGCTCCAGCGACACTCTGCGGCTCGATTCATGCCCGCTGGTGACCGCCGTACCCCTCGCACGGGTAAATCAGGGGGGATCGGGGCGTAACGACGGCTGCCAGGGTGGCGAGCCCGGCGTTGTGTGCTCCGACGGCCCCGCATACCCGCCGGGCGGGTGCCATGGGTCATGGGAGCCCGTTCCGAGTGGGCTCCCGGCATTTCGGCACCTGGGGCTCCTCCATGCCGGACGAATATGCATTCGACGGGTAGCGACGCACCTGTCAGCCGACGGGGTGCTCCGGCGCGAGGGCCGCCGTCCGGGCGCTACCATCAGCGGATGGACCTCGATCTCTCCAAGGAGCATCTCCTGCTGCGTGACACGATCCGCGAGTACATGCGGGCGGAGGTCGCCCCGGTCATCGACGAGCATGAGAAGGCCCGTCGCTTTCCGCGCCCGATCGTGGACAAGTTGGGCACGATGGGCTGGCTGGGAATCCCCTTTCCCGAGGACGAGGGCGGGGCGGGACTCGACACGCTCGCCTACGCCATCGCCGTCGAGGAGATCGGCCGGGTCTGGGGCAGCTTGGGCCTGATCGTCGCGGCCCACACGAGCCTCGGCTGCGGGCCGCTCCACATGATCGGCACGGATGAGCAGAAGGAGCGCTTTCTGGTGCCGATGGCCCAGGGTCGAGTCCTGGGCGCCTACGGCCTGACCGAGCCCGGCGCCGGCTCCGATTCCGGCGGCACGCGTACGACGGCCCGCCACGAGGACGGACCGGACGGCGGCCGCTGGGTCCTCGACGGGGGCAAGCGGTTCATCACCAATGCCGGCGAGGCGGGCACGTACATCGTGACCGCCCGGACCGGAACCCGCGACGATGGCGCGGCGGAGATCAGCGCGTTCATCGTGACCGCTGACACGCCGGGCTTCTCCGTCGGTCGCCTGGAGGAGAAGCTGGGCCTCCATGCGTCGGCGACCGGCGAGCTCGTCTTCGACGGGGCGCGCGTCCCCGACGCCAACATGCTCGGCGAGCGCGGCGGCGGCTTCAAGACGTTCCTGCGGATCCTGGACGGGGGACGGATCAGCATCGGCGCCCTGGCCGTGGGGCTCGCCCAGGCGGCGCTGGACGCATCCATTCCGTACGCTCG
>DASPWU010000153.1:0-6632 GCA_035637675.1 Candidatus Limnocylindria bacterium
GGCGCGTCTGCTCCGTCTTCATCGCGACGGCACCGGCGAGGTCGTAGCGTGGTGCTGCTGCATCGGGTCCGGCATCCCCGACGCCGTCGCGGTCGTCCCGGCCTGCCCGCTCATCATGCCGCCGGAGCTGGCCATCATCGACATCATCGAGCCCATCTGGCTCATGTGAGCCGGCAGATCGATTGCGTTCGAGGTGGTGGCGTCGCGAATGACGATCGTGCCTGCCGATCCGGCGAGGATCCCGACCGCAAGTCCGCCGGCGGCGAAGGCTGCGGCAATTCTTGTAGTGATCATCGTGTGCTCCTTATTTCATTGCCGAGGACGAGCCTGGCTCGTTCGAACTCCTCGGCATTGATCTCGCCTCGTGCGAAGCGGGCCCGCAGGATCGCTTCGGGGTCGTCGGCCGGCGTTCGGTGGTCGGCGCGGACGATCAGCCAGACCATGGCGACAAGGGCAAAGACCCAGACCAACATCCAGATCCAGGCGCCAGCGTCCATACCCAATCCCCAGCCCATCATCAGGGCCTCCAGTTCTCTGTTCGCCGGTTCATTCCGGCTGATCTCGACACTAGGGGGCTCGCATCAGGTGTCCATGGAGAGGACCGCAAGCCTGGCTCAAGATTGGATCAAGTCTGGACCTGCATCCCGGACGCCGAGAGGCGGCAAGGCCGGGAAGGATCCGCCGGATCGCCCATGAGGAGCGAGGTCCTCGCCTGTGGCTAGGCCAGGTTCGAGACAGCGGTACTGCGGCGCCGCCACGAGAACGCGCCTCGTTCGGCTCGCACCCGAAGAAGGGCCTGCCGAACGAGGAAGTAGACGGCGAACGCGCCCACGAAGATCGCGCCGTCGATCGGTACGGCGTGGCCGAAGATCAGCAGGGCCGCTGCGACAGCGATCGCCAGGCCCGCCGCCGACTCCAGGAGCTGAGCGGGAACCCGGCGAGCACCGACCCTGCGATCCGAGGACCACACGCCCCATCGTGACCGACTGATGCGGCCCGCACAGCAACCGGCGAAGAAACAACCGACGCGGCCGATCGCGACGCCGACGAACAGGCCCGGCGCGGTGGCATCGAGAAACGCGCCGACCGGGAGTCTGAAGACGAGCAGCATCGCGACCGCGACCACGGGTGCCACCGCGAGGAAGCCGTCGACCGCCCAGCCCCCGAGAATCGCTGCCGGAACGGGCCCGGATGGAGGGCCGCATACCAGAGCTCCGCGGCGATCATCCCGGAGGCCAGCGCGATCAGGAACACCACCTGCGGCTGACCGAATGCGACGTTCTTGTGAGCGAGAACCGCGGCCTGCGTGCCGAGGGCGACGAGAACGGCTAGGGCCCCAAGGGCGGGCCAGGTGCCCGGGATGACCCCGGGGATCTGCGCCAAGGGCGCCAGGATCGCCCAGCGGGTCTTCACCAGGCCCGAAGCGCCAGAGGAAACGGCCCACCGCCGCCAGGACCAGCTCGCGGGACCGATGGGCTCGACGGTCGTCAGGCCGCGGCGACCGTCCCCATGCGCCCGCAACAGTTCGGCGCGGACGTTCCACTCGCCCGGCTCGAGGCCGTAGACCCGCGAGGTGATCGACACGCGCCCGCTCCCGGGAACCACGCGCCCAACCTTGTCCTCCTGGACGAATTCGTCTTCCGTTTTGCGAACGCCGTGGACCCCGACACGCCGCCCGGTCAAGCGGACGGTCGCCGAGTACGGTTCGCCAACCTCACCCGAGTCAAAGCAGTGGCTGACGACCAGCGCGGCCGGTTCGAGATCCTTGCACCGCGACTGAGTGCTCTCGCGCGGTCTCCCCTGGCCGACGCGCTCCGTCGTGGACCTCGGCTCCACGGCTGGCATCTTTTGGGAACGGTCCTTCACGCGTCTCGACGTGGCGGCGGCCCTCCGCCGAGCTGCCCTGTTGTCCATGTGTCCTCGCTCGCTCGTATCCGTCCTGTCGGAACGAACGTCTCATCGCGGCTCCGCGCGTCCGATACGCTTCAGGCGCCGACACCGCTCGGTTCAGCGGTCGATTCGGAAGGCTAGGACGACCGGGTCGAGGACTCCATGGAGGACGGCGCAAGCTTGGCTCAAGATCGGGTCAAGCCAGCCTGAAGGCACGACTGGCGGAGGATGCCCTGTTGGAAACGATTCACCGCATCCTGGGCTATGTCGCGGTTGTGGCGGTCGTCGTCGGGATTGCCTGGTCGGTCGTTGTGACTCGCAATCCAGCGTTGGGCGACCGCCGGTTCATCCGTTTCCAAGCATTCGCGGTCGTCCTCCTGATCGTGGTCTCGGTCGCGGGCCTGGGCGTGCTGATCTCAGGTCCGCAACCGAAGGAGGGCCTACATCTCGTCTATGCCGCGATCGCGATGGCGTTGCTCCCGCTCGCAAGGTCCTTCGTTCCTGCAACGGACCGCCGCTCGGGTATCGCGGCGCTCGCCGCCTTCGTCGTGCTCGGCTTCGTCCTGTACCGCCTCTTCGCGACTGGCTGAGGTTCGAGTCAGGGCTGGATCGCGATCGTGCCCTTCATGCCGGCCTCGTAATGGCCCGGGGCGTGGCAGGCAAAGGCGAATGGGCCTGATCCGGCGAACGAGTAGGTCAGGGACCGCGTCTGCATCATCCCGATGTCCGCCACCTCCGGGGTGCCCTCCGCATCGGCAGCGACGTCGGCGGCCGGTCCGACCACGAACTCATGGGCTGTCAGGCCCATCGTCGTCACCTCGAACGTGATCGTCTCGCCGGCGACGATCGGGACGGCGTCCGGGTAAAACCGGAGGTCCGGTCCGGCGACGATCCGGACGACCCGTGGGGCTGCCGCCGTGCCGGCGACGAAGCCCGAGGCGCCCGGCCCGGCCGATGCCGGTCCCGGACGGGGCCAGGCGCCAGCCATCGTCGCGCCCCCGAGGGCGATGATCGCGACGAGCGACACAAGCGTGAGGACGCCGCCGAATCGGCCCATCGCTGTGCGACGTGGAGCCGGCCCCAGCGCCGCTCGGCGCTCGGCGTACTCGTCCTGGTCGATCTCGCCTCGAGCCAGGCGGCCAGCGAGGATCGCCCCCGCCTCGTCGGTGGTCGACCTGCCGAGCAGGAGCAGCGCGATGCCGGCGATGAAGCCGATCAAGGCGGCGACGCCGAGGAGCCAGAGCCAAGCGAAGCTCATTGTCGAACCCGATCCGAACATCATTGGGGTGTGGTCCTCGGAATTGAGTGGGAGCGGAGACAAGCCCGGCCGGGGAAGGGTCGCCAGCCGGGCCTGTCCGCCGTGGGAGGAGGCAACCTACGGCTGGAGGGTTCGGCCGACGCGTTCCGCACGGGCGACCAGTACGAGGCCGAGGCCGATCGCCACGACGAGCAGGACGGCGATGATCCCGAGCTCGAGTCCCGAACGCGAGCGAGCTGTCACCGCTGCGGCCGCCTCGTTCTTCGGCTCAGAGGCTGCCTGGCCGGCGGCAGCCGTCACGGTCAGGTCGGTCGTCAGCGTCTCGTCGCCGATCGCCTGGAACGTGTAAGTGCCGCTTGGCAAGTGGGCCGGGATCATGAGGGTGACATTGAACATCCCGTCGGTGTCGGTCGTGGCTGTCGGGAAGGGCACGACGACGTCCGGTCCGACGAGGTTGATCAGGCGGTCGCTGTCCGGCTCGAGTCCGTTGCCGGCGAGGATGACCGTCGCGCCGGCCGTGACCTGGGCAGGCTCGACGGAGATCCCCGATGCCTCCCCGCCGGAGTGGCCAAGGACCGGAAGCGTCAGCGCAAAGAACAGGGCGACGGATGCCGCCGCAGCTCGCAGAAGTCGGCTAGACATGACGTGAGACCTCCTTGCCGGCGCTCCTGTCCAGGAGCGGGCCGATGAAGCCGGCCGAGCCGGCGACGAGCAGGACAAGCGCCAGGCCGAATTGGACGAGAGCGACGTCGGCGCCGTGTGCAAACGAGTCGAGGCCCATCTGGCCGAGACCGAACCCGCCTGCAAGCAGGACGAGCCGGAACACGATGGCACCCATCTCACATGTTCCCGATGTGGGACTGCGGCGCCGTCACGTATGCGTAGATGACCAGTCCCACGATGGCGACCGCGACGACGGCGCCGATCGCGATGGGGATTCGTCGTCTAACCGGCGAGCGATAGGGGCTCCGATCCACGAACGGCAGCAGAGCGAGCGCTCCGAACAGGATCGCGGGGACCCAGATCAGCGCCCCCAGTCCGAACCAGTTCTCGAACGGATAGAACGGCAGGAACATCCAGGGTGGCTTGGTGGTTTCGGTGCCGGGGATCGGTCGGGGGCCGAGTGCCGCCGGCAGGACGATCGCGAGCACCGTCGTCACGGCGAGGATGAGCAGACCGAAACCGGCCATCCGGACGAGGTGGGCGGCGAACGTCGAGCCCGACTTCACCGGTTCTGGCCCGCCGTCGACAGCCGCGTCCGCGACCGCGGGCAAGGCTGAGATCCCGTGGCGCTTGACGAGCAGGAAATGGGCGATCAGGAGCATCGTGCCGAGCGCCGGCAGGATGACGACGTGGGCCATATATAGCCGGCCCAGGATCGGCAGGCTCGCCTCGAAGTCATTCGAGAACCAGAAGCCGAGGGCCCCGAGGAGACTGCCTGCCTCGATATTGTGACCGAGTGCCTCGTAGCCTTCCTGATCCCACTTCATCACGGTGCCGGTGAAGATCAGGCCCATCGTGATCGCGAGAAGGCCCAGGCCGATAAGCCAATTCACCTCGCGCGGGCGCTTGTACGAGCCGGTGACGAAGATCCGCCCGAGGTGGAGCAGGACCGTCGCCATGACGATGTTCGCGGTCCAGTAGTGGATTCCACGCACGATGTCGCCTGCGGGGGCGACATTCATGATGTAGACGACGCTCTCGCGCGCCGCCTCGGGCGTCGGGTGGTAGAACTGGGCGAGCCAGATGCCGGTTACCGCAAGGATCAAAAACCCGAAGAACGTGATCCCGCCCAAGATGTAGCCGATGCGGTTGGCGTGGGCCGGGACCGGATACGCCAGCCCGGAGAGGCCGAGACGCTCATCGATCGCTTCCCAAGCTCGGCCCCATCGACCCTTCTCGGGGATCGACACAGTGGCCATATTTGCGGACCCTTCCTGCCACGAGATAGCCGAGCGCGGCGCACGGTCATTCCAGCAGCTCTACGCACGGATCAACGACGGTCCGCGAATGGCGAAACCGTAGCGCGTAAGGGGTCGCCCTCGACCCTGCCGGACGGACCCTTCTGTTGGCCCGAATGGCACGGCGACACCGGATCAGCCCCCCCGCCGCGCTCAGGCGTCGGGCAACGCCACGAGGAACGTCGACCCCGTGCCCGGCCCGTCGGAATCTGCACGCACGCTGCCGCCCATGGCCTCGGCCAACGCCCGAGCGATCGCCAGTCCGATGCCTGAACCACCGAGGGCTCGCGATCGCGAGGGATCAATCCGGTAGAAGCGCTCAAACACGCGCGTCCGTTGGTCGGCGCTCAGACCTGGACCCTCGTCGCGAACTGCAACTTCGACGCTCGACCCGCGGCGGCAGGCAGTTACTCCAATCACGGACCCGGCGGGGCCGTAACGAATCGCGTTTGACAGGAAGTTCGCGACGATCTGACCGAGTCGATCATGGTCAGCCCGGACGGTCAGCCCGGACGGAAGGTCCGCCTCGATCGCGATCCCACGGCCAGCGGCCTGTGCCACGAACCGCTCGACGACCTCGCCGGTGACCACCGCCGGGTCAACCGGCTCGACGCTGAGCGGAAGCTGCCATGCCTCCGCCCGCCAGAGCTCCTGAAGGTCGCTAACGAGTCGAGTCAGTCGGGCCGTTTCGCCACGAAGCAGGCGCCAGGTCTCCGAGGTCGGCGCAATGACCCCATCCTCGAGGCCCTCCAGGTAACCGTCGACCGTCGCGAGGGGCGTCCGGAGCTCGTGAGCGACGTCCCCGACGAGCTGGAGGCGACGGTGCTCGATCTCTTCGAGCGACCTGGTCATGGCGTTGAACGATCGAGCCAGGTCGCCGAACTCGCCTTCGCCTTCCTCCGGCACCCGTTCGGCATAGTGGCCCTTGGCGATGCGGCGGGCGGCTGCCGCGAGGCGCCCGACGGGCCCCGCGATGGCGGAGGAGAGGGCCAGGCTCACGGCAATGGAGGTGACGACGGCAATCAGCCCGGCCGCCACGAGTGCGTTGCGAACCGCGTCGCTGAACGCCGCCCGCGTCGCCGCGTCCATGGCCCTCCCCATGGGGTCGTCGGCAAGGTGGCCCATCGCATCGGCGAAGTACCCGGGTCCGACGAAACTCACGGCGACGACGACCGTGCCAAGGGCCGCTCCCGCGACGACGAGGTTGGCGAGAAGCAGGCGCGCGCGCAGGCTTCGCGGGCGGCGCATCAGGCTGAGGCGGCGAGTCGGTAGCCGAACCCGCGGACGGTCTCCACGAACCGGGGGCGGTCGGCTTCGTCTCCCAGCTTCCGGCGCAGGTTGGCCACGTGAACGTCGACGAGGTGGTCATCGCCGACGAACTCGGGACCCCAGGCCGAGTCGAGCAAGGCGGTGCGGGAGACCACGACGCCCGGGTCGCGGGCGAGCGCGGCCAGGATCTCGAACTCGGTCGCGGTCAGATCAATCAGTAGGCCGTCGACCCGGACCACGTGCCGGCGAGCGTC
>DASPWU010000154.1:0-6570 GCA_035637675.1 Candidatus Limnocylindria bacterium
GCGCCGCGAGATCGGCCACGCCACGGGAATGGCCGGAGAACCACGGTGACTTCAGGTCCGCGATGTCCGCCAGGACCTCGAGCACCGAGTCGAACTCCTCCTCGGTGAGCGGAGAGCGCGGCAACGGCTCCGCGGCGATCACCCGGTCCCATGTCGCCTCGTCCAGGTCCTGGAGGATCTCCGGCGCGGCGTCGCAGAAACCCTCCGCGATCTCGGGAGAGAACAGCTTGTCCGCGTAGAGCCGTGCCATCTCGATCGCGCCTTCCACCCCATGCAGGCGATGACGCACCTCGGCGCCGTCGGCGAGCTGCATCAACCGCACCGACATCGGCACTCCCTCCGACGCGATCCCGCGATTCGCCCGTGCACACGGTGGCGAGGAGCGTCACCCAGTAGGTCTCGGACCGCTGGGCCTCGTCCAGGCCGAGACGATCGGCGAGCCGGAGCGCGATCAGACAGGAGCGCAGCACGTGCTCCATCGGCTGGCCGAGCCCGAAGTCGGACGAGAGGGACAGCGCCGCGATCAGCTCCGAGAGCCGCACGCCCGGTGACCGGCCCCCCGTCGCGCTCGTCTGGTCGCCCATCACCGAAGCCACGCCGTCCCGCCCATGCCCCAGTTCGCGCAAGACCCAAGGCTACACGCGGCAGCACACACACCCGGTTTGCGATGAGTGGAAGGCGCACGGTCGCGCAACGTGACCGGTCCCAGCTCGGGAGCGTGGATGGCCGAGCGTCGGTCGATCAGGTCGCAGTACCCCGGTGGGCGCAGCGGGAGGGCCACCGCTGCTTCGTGTGGTGTAGCGAAGAAGCCTCCGCTCGACCGACGACGGCCGAGCCCCCGGGGGCGACCATGAAGCGAGTCCGCGCACCAGAGCCTCCGGAGGTGGCCATGACGAACGCAAGGATCCGCGAGATCCCGACCCGGCCACGGACGATGGCCGCCCAGGCCATCGATCTGGTCAAGGTCTACGGGTCCGGGGACGGAGCGGTCCGCGCCCTGGACGGCGTGACGGTCGAGTTCCCGACCGGGCGATTCACGGCCATCATGGGGCCCTCGGGCTCCGGCAAATCGACGCTGATGCACTGCCTGGCCGGGCTCGACACTCCGACCTCGGGCGAGGTCCTGCTGGGCGACGTCGAGCTCGGCGGCCTGTCCGATCGGGACCTGACCCTGCTGCGGCGTAGGCGTGTGGGGTTCGTCTTCCAGTCCTTCAATCTCGTCCCGACGCTATCGGCCCTCGAGAACATCACGCTGCCACTGACGCTGGCCGGGGCCAAGCCTGACGCCCCGTGGCTGGACGCAGTGATCGACACGACCGGGCTTCGGGACCGCCTTTCGCATCGGCCTGCCGAGCTCTCCGGCGGCCAGCAGCAGCGGGTTGCGGTGGCCCGGGCCCTGGCCGGCCGGCCGCACGTCATCTTCGCCGACGAGCCGACCGGCAACGTGGACTCGAAGGCCGGGGCGGAGATCCTCGGCTTCCTGCGCCGAGCGGTGGACGACCTCGGCCAGACCGTCGTGATGGTCACGCACGATCCGATCGCCGCCGGCTACGCCGACTCCGTGGTCTTCCTGGCCGACGGTCGGATCGTGGGCGGCCTGGACGAGCCCACCCCGCAGCGCGTGCTCGACCGGATGAAGGCGCTGGGAAGTGACGAGTGATGATCGGAATCGGTCTGAAGCGGCTCTGGGCCCACAAGCGGCGGCTGATCGGAACGCTCCTGGCGGTTGCCCTGGGTGTGGCGTTCCTCGCCGGCACGCAGCTGCTGGGCGACACGTTGCGCGCCAATTTCGACCGGCTGTTCTCGCAGGCCAACGGCGGCACCGACGTGGTGCTGCGGGGGACCACCAAGATCGGCACCGCCGGCGGGCAAGACATCAGAGCCGGTGTCGACGCCTCCCTGGTCGAGCGAGTGGGGAAGGTCGCGGGGGTCGCCGTGGCCCAGCCATACGTGGAGGGCTACGGGCAACTGCTCGGACACGACGGCAAGGGCATCGGCGGCAACGGGCCACCGACCCGGGCCGCGAACTGGGTCCCGGTGCGCAGCCTCAACCCCTACCGGCTCGTCGCCGGGCGGACTCCGCATGCGGACGACGAGGTCGTCATCAACCGCGGCGCCGCCAAGTCCGGAGACGTGCGGCTCGGCGACTCGACCACGCTGCTGACACCCCGACCGGTGCGGGTGGTCATCGTCGGCATCGCCACCTTCGGAACCGCCGACGGTTTCGGGTCCTCGACGTTCACCGGGATGACCCTGCACGCCGCGCAGCGCTACCTGACCGACAACCCCGGCCGGCTCACCGACATCCTGATCGAGGCGTCGCCCGGGGTGTCCCCCGAGCAGTTGCTCGCCCGGCTGCGTCCGGTCCTGCCGGCGGGGGTGCAGGCCGTCACCGGCGGCCAGCTCGCCCAGGAGAACTTCAACGCGATCGACAGCGGGTTCCTCGGCTTCGTCCGCACCGCCCTCACGATGTTCGCGGCCATCGCCCTGATGGTGGCGGCGTTCAGCATCTACAACACGTTTTCCATACTGGCCGCGCAGCGCAGCCGAGACTCCGGCCTCCTACGGGCGCTCGGCGCGACGCGGCGGCAGGTGATCGCGTCCAGCGTCGTCGAGTCGGTGGTCATCGGGGCGGTCGGCTCGCTCGTCGGCCTCGCCGGCGGTGTCGGCATCGCCGCCGGGCTCAAGGGCGTCTTCGACGGCTTCGGGTTCGCCCTGCCCGCCGGCGGCCTCGCGTTCCAGGCCTCCAGCGCGCTGGTCGCCGTCATCGCCGGACTGTCGGCCACCGTTGTCGCCGGCGCCCTGCCGGCATTGCGCGCCTCCAGGGTTCCGCCGCTCGCCGCGCTGCGCGAGTCCGCCGTCGAACCGACCGCGGCGTCCCGCGTGCGCACCGTCGTCGGAGGCGCGCTCATCCTCGGTGGGATCATCGGGACCGCGTCCGCCGCCGTCCTCGGGGAGGCGGGCCTCGCCGGCGTCGGAGCGCTGCTGGCCTTCGTGGGGGTCGTCGTGTTCGGCCCGGTCGCGGCCCGACCGGCCGCCGCCGTCCTGGGGTCGCCCCTGACCGCGCTGCGCGGCATCACCGGCCACCTCGCCCGGCAGAACGCGATGCGCAACCCGCGCCGCACCGCCGCCACCGCCTCCGCCCTCATGGTCGGTGTGGCGGTGGTCGCGCTGTTCACCGTCATCGGCGCCTCCCTCAAGGCCTCGGTCGCCCGAGGGGTCGACCAGTCGCTGCGGGCCGACCTCATCGTCGACACCGCCGGCTACGGCGGCGGCTCGGGCAGGGCCGGTCTCAGCCCGGACCTCGCGGCCGGCATCGCCCGTCTGCCCGAGGTACAACTCGTGACCGGGCTCGGTCGTGGAACCGTCCTGCTCGATGGCGTCAGCAGCCTGGTGACGATCGCCGATCCTGCAGCGATCGGCCGAGTCATCAACCTCGACGTCGCCGCCGGTGTGGTGAACACGAGCAGCGCCGACACCATCGCCGTGTCCAGGGCCGCCGCCGACAGCCGCCACTGGCGGGTCGGGAGCACGGTTGCGGTCACCTACCCGGACGGCGACTCCGGACGGCTTCGTGTGAGCGCCATCTACGAGCATGCCGACGTCGTCGGCGACTACCAGATCACGCCGGGAAGCTGGGCCCCGCACGCCGCGCAGGTCCTCGACAGCCAGATCCTGATCAACCTCCGCCCCGGCGGCGGCATCACGGCGACGAGGAAGGCCGTGGCGGCGCTCGCCGCCCCCTTTGGTCATCCCCGGATCCAGGACCGCGTGCAGTACCGAAGCAGCGCAACCCAGGGCGTCGACACCATCTTGGGCCTGATCTACGTGATGCTCGTGCTCGCGATCCTCATCGCCCTCATGGGCATCGCAAACACAATCTCGCTGTCCATCCACGAACGCACCCGGGAACTGGGCCTGCTCCGCGCCGTCGGCCAGACCAGAGCCCAGACCCGGTCCATGGTCCGCTGGGAGTCGGTGCTGATCGCGCTCTTCGGCACGGTTGGGGGCGTCATCCTCGGCACGTTCCTGGGCTGGGCCCTGGTCAAGGCGTCGGCCACCACGTCACTCGCGGTCTTCTCGGCGCCGCCCGGCCAGCTCCTCATCTTCCTGATCGTCGGAGCGGTCGCCGGGGTGCTGGCCGGACTGCGCCCCGCCCGCCGGGCGGCGCGGCTCGAGATGATGCGGGCCCTCGCGACGGAGTGACGGCCCGAGAGGCGACGCTACTTCACGACTCGATACGTCAGGTGCGTGACGCCGGGGGCGTCGACGACCCGGACGAGGTCGAACTCGACGCTCCCGGGCTCGAGGCCGTCCAGCAGGCGGACGCCGCGACCGAGCACCACGGGCACCAGGTGGATGATGAGCTCGTCGAGCAGGCCGGCCCGGAGGCACTGCTGGACGATCGTCGCCCCCATGAGGTCCACGTCCCTGTCGCCGGCAGCCGTCCGCGCCTGCTGGATGGCGCGCTCGATGCCTTCGGTGACGAACGTGTACGGCGGGTCACCCGCCGGCACCGCGTCGGGGATGCGATGGGTCAGCACGAACAGTGGGGCCCCGGGCAGCGGTCCGCTCCCGCCCCACGCATCGGACACGTCGTAGGTTCGGCGGCCCGTGACGATCGCGCCGACCCGGCCGGCGTATTCGTCGAAGAACTCCGCGCTGGCGGCAGACATCCTGAACGAGGGGTAGTACCGGCTCGGCGTGTCGCCGTCGCCGAACCAATCGAACAGCCGCTCCCCGCCGACACCCAACGGCTGTTCCGAGCTGTCGTCGGCGCCGGCGATGAACCCATCGAGCGATGTCGAAAGTCCAACCACCACCCTCGTCATGTTGTCTCCCTTCCGGTGGCTCGGCTGCTGCCATCGGGTCATGGACGTGAGCGGAGGCATCAATCGGTGCTGGATGTCGATGCGATCCCGCTCGAGCTGGGCCGGGTCGAAGCCAGATCTCCGATGGTATCCCCAACGTCCTCGGTCCACGCAAGCGAGGCGCGGATGCGGGCGATCGCTCGTCGCAGGACGAGCTGGGGGAAGACACGCTCGGCCTCGTCGAGTTCGCGCTGCATCGACTCGAATCCACGCAGACGCCGCTCGAGGAACCCGCGGTATGCGTCGAGCTGCGTTCGAGCGGCGCGAGGCGGGGCCAGGTCGCAGAAGAAGAGCTTGAGCACGAACACGTTCGGCCCGCCGGTGGGTTCCTCGTCCACCTCGTCCAGCCAGGATCGAATCGCGCGACGTCCGGCCGGCGTGATCCTGTACAGGGCCTTGTCCGGACGATCGAGTTGGCGCACCACTCGGGCGCGAGCCAGGCCTCGTTCGACGAGGCGGGGAAGCACCTTGTAGATCTGGCTTCGTGAGGGCCCCCAGAGGTACCCCACACTCCGTTCGACCTGCTGGGCAAGGTCGTAGCCCGAGCTCTCACCGAACGCGACGAGTCCCAGGATCACGAGCTCGGTGGTGCTGAGGTGCCCGGTTTCCATGTGATGATAGTCTCCCACAGAGTAGTCTCAGGGAGACTATAATAGACGGACTCGCTCGATGATCGGTCGCCATGTGGTTCTGGGGGCGGCGATGGCCGCGTTGCTGGCGGCGGCCTGCTCCGCGTCCACGACGGATGCCTCCACCGCGTCGCGCACGCCCGCCGGACACGATCCGTCGACGAGCCCGGTAGCCGAGCCTCCACCAGCTCTCGATGCGGCATGCTCCTCCACCTCGGGCGTCAGGGCGACCTCGATGTGGATCAGGACTTCGGACGCTGTCCGGCTGTACGCGATCGAGGCCGGGCGCGGACCCACGGCGGTGGTCCTGGCCCACGAAGGAGACGCCGACCTCTGCCAGTGGCTTCCCTACGTCAGGGCGCTCAATGGAGCCGGGGTCCGCGCGCTCGCGTTCGATTTTCGGGGGCACGGCCACTCCGAGAGTCCGTCGACGGGACACCTCGCGCTGGGCCGTGACCTCGCGGCCGCCGTGGCTCGGGTTCGTGCCGACGGAGCCAAGCGCGTCTTCCTGCTCGGGGCGTCGATGGGCGGGGCGGCGGTCGTCCAGAACTCCTCGGGGATCCGCGTGGACGGATTGATCAGCCTGTCGGGAACCCGGCTCTGGCCGGGCTACGGCGTCAACGACCCCGCGGGCGTCCGGTCACTTTCGGCCCCGTTCCTCTACGTGGGGAGTCGGGACGATTCGCGTGCCCCTCGCCAGGAAGCCCTGTCCGTCTTTCACAGCGTCGGCTCGCCCGACAAGAGGATCGTCCTGTATCCCGGGTCGGTGCACGGCTCGATCCTGGTCGAGCTACCGCCGTTCGGCGTGCGGACCCGGGCGTTGATCCTGGCCTGGATCGAGGCGCGCTCGAAGTGAAATCAAGACATCGCCCTACGCGTTCAGCGTGCGACCCACGGTCATCGAGCTCGATCCTCGATACTGACCACGACTCCGGGCGTTGCGTTCAGGTCAGGCCAGCGCGGGCGTGGCATTCTCGGGAACGCCGTCGACGTAGCTGACCGCGTTCGCCCTGAGCGCCGGCACACGCGGGCCCGGGAGCACGATCCCCACCAGGTTCAACGGGTCGGCG
>DASPWU010000155.1:0-32382 GCA_035637675.1 Candidatus Limnocylindria bacterium
TCGTCCACGGCGATCCGCTCAGCGACCCCACGGCGCTCTGGCGCGTCTGGCGGGTTGCCTGAGCCCAGGTCGGGCGCCTATCCGCCGGGCCCGCTGCCGGCAAGCGCGACATAGGCGCACAGCACCGAGAGGGTTCCCGTCGCCGCGGCGAAGACGGTGCGCTCGAAGCGGCTCCGCGAGGCCAGGTTGCCCAGCGTGTTGACGATCAACAGCCCGGCGATGAGCCAGGTCAGGGGCGCGAGCAACCCGTCCGCTCCAGACGGCCAGCCGATGACGCCGGCGCGAGCCAGGACGACCAGTCCCGCGCCCGCGAGAATCATGGCTGCAACCCCGCTCGCCAGCCGGAGCCGGCCCGGCAGCGTGCCGGACCGGCGTCCACCCATGACGTGCGCCCCGAGGGGCGCGCCAAGAGCGAGCAGGGCCTGGAAGCCCGCGATCGCGACGAACAGCGCTGCGGCGACGACCGCGACCGGACCGGCCATGCGGATCTCCGTGCTGCTGACGCGTTGAACGACGATCAGCCGGGTGGCCGCTCGACGATGTACAGCCGATTGCCGTCCGGGTCGCGGAACGTGAACATCGGGACCGGATACGGAATGATTTCCGGGTCGACGTCGACGCCACGGGCTTGCAGGGCGGCGTGATCGGATGCCGCGTCCTCGGTCGCCAGGCGAAGGCCTGTGTCGACGCCGGCCGGAAATCCGTCACGCGCCTGAGCGAGCGCGATCGTCGTCGGCGAGCCCGGCGGCGCAACCTCGACCCAGCGCTCGCCTTCGCCATAGGCGGCGTCCATCCGCGACTCGAACCCGAGCTTTTCCCGGTAGAACTCGAGCGATCGATCCTGGTCGGTCACGGGGACGACGATCGTCCCCACCTGGGTAATCTGGGTGCGCGTTTCGGTCGTGGACATTCTCGGTTCTCCTGGTTATCTGTGCGAGCAATAGGTGCACCTGCCGGGTCAGCCCCGCTCGAGGACCGCCTTCAGCTCGCCGAGCCACTCGCGCCGGTGGGCCTTCAAACGCTCGGCTGACTCAGCGTCCGGGACCTGCTCGTGGCCCACCGCGACGAGAGCCTTGCCGTCACCCTTCGGGACGACGTTGACGACAACTCGGGACTTCGGGTCGGACCAGTCAAACCGGGCTGTCAGCGCCGCCCGCGTCGGGCGCCGGCGCATCCCTGCGCCGGGAAGCCAGCGACGCCGCCGCGCTACGCTCGTGAACGCGGCGAGCGCCCGCTCGGGATCGACGGCGACGGTCCTGGTCACGCTGATGCTGAAGCCATTCGCCATCTGGTGAACGCGGCGCATGCCGCGCGCCCGCTCATAGCTAACCGTGATGTTCTGGGCCCACCACCCCGGCACGCCCTTGCCTTCGCGCAGCCAGGTGGCAATCTCCGTGTGGTTGTGATCCGTCGCGCCCCACGCGTCGAGGAGGGCGAACCACTCGGCGTGGCCCTGCCCGGTGGCACGCTGCATCGACTCGTCGGCGACGAGCAGTGAATCGGCCGGGATCTCGGCGATGGGCTGCTCGATGGGCGGCGCGGCGGGCTCGGTCGCCTTGCGCAGGAGCTGGCGGCGCGCGGCCGTGTACGACTCGCCGGTCTTGGTCATTCGCGCGCGAACGCGCCGCTTGAGGATCTTCTGGGTCGGCATCGTCTCGACATCCTTCTCGCTCGACGAGGCCTCGGGACTCACGCTCTCGCGGCCCGCCGGAGAAGGGCGGACAACCCGTCCCGGGGAAGCAGGTCCCCTTTGCCCCATCGATGCCGGCGGCGTGAGCGCCGGAGCGGGGTTCGGCGCGGGACGCGCCGTCGCCCAAGAGTATGCCTCTCTCGTCCGTAGCCGGCAAGCCCCTCGCCTCGCCCGTCACCCGTCAGCCCTCGCGCATGCGCGCGCGCCGTGCCTGGAACTCGGCCGGCGTCCGGACGCCGCCATCGAGGACGGCCTCGTAGACCTCGTAGCTGCGGACGCGCTCGCTCTCGGAGCGGCCCTGGAGCGCCTCTTTGATGCGAAGGATCGCGATGCGGGTCTCCGGCGTGAGCCGCGGCGGCAGCGTCCGCATGTGCTCGAGATCGAATTGGGTCGTCCCGTCGAGCAGAAACCACAGATCGAGAGTCCAGACGTCGCCGGCGTCCGTGTCGTACTCGATCAGCCAGTACAGGCCGTCGGGATAGACGCGGTCGATGTTCCAGCGACCGGTGTCCTTGCGGAGGGTCAGCCGGCGGATCCGCGGATGTGCGGCGAGCGACCGAACGCAGTCGAAGACCACCGTCGGATCGAGAGCAGGGCAGAGGGTCGTGACATCGATGTCCCGAGCCACCATGAGCCCGAGCGCGGCGCTACCCGTCCGAACGGGCCTGCCAACCTCGGTCAGGATGCGAAGCAGTGCGAGATCCACCAGGACGGCCGCAGCCTCGGCTTGGAGGGCATCCTGGCGCGCCAGTAGCTCGTCGCTCTCGCTCGTACGTCCGCCCTCATTGCCGCTCGCGCGGTCCGCGCCGCCGATTGCAGTGTATGAACCGCGGGCAACGCCAGTGAGCTGCGCACGCCGACGATACCCTGACGGCATCACACGGAGGCGAGCGGGATGGGTCGCGTGGTCGGGATCGGCGTCGTGGGAATGGGCTGGATGGGCGAGGCCCACAGCCGGGCCTACCGGCTCGTGGCCGATCGCTTCGCCGACCGGGGGATCTCGGCTCGACTGGTCGCCTGCGCCGACGTCGACGCGGGCCGCGCCGAGGCCGCCCGGGCGCGATTCGGCTTCGAACGTGCGACGACGGACTGGCGGGGCGTCGTGGACGACCCGGCGGTCGAGGCGATCAGCATCACGGCGCCCAACGCCCGCCATCTCGCGGTCATTCGGGCCGCCATCGAGGCTGGCAAGCACGTCAACTGCGAGAAGCCCGTGGGCCGAACGCCGGAAGAGACGCTGGAGGCGGCGCAACTGGCCCGGGCTGCCGGTCAGATCACGTTCGTCGGCTACAACTACCGCTGGGCGCCGATCGTCCAGCACGCTGCGAGCCTCATCGCCGCCGGCGCCCTGGGCGAGCTGACTCATTATCGCGGCCGCTTCCTCAACGGGTACGCGAGCGACCCGGACGGCGTGCTGTCGTGGCGGTTCCTGGCCGAGCAGGGGTATGGGACGCTGTCCGACCTGCTGTCGCACGCGATCGACATGGCGCACCTGCTCGCCGGTCCCGTCGACGAGGTGGTCGGCAGCCGCGAGACGTTCATCCGGACGCGTCCCCTCCCCCGCTCGGGCGGCACGCACTACGACACCGCGAGTCCCGACGATCCGCGCGGTGAGGTCACCAACGAGGATTACGTGGGTGCGCTGGTGCGGTTCCGGAGCGGCGCTCGGGGCACGCTCGAGGCGTGCCGGGTCATCACCGGATCCCAGTGCGATCTGGCGTTCGAGGTGCACGGCACCAGGGGCGCGCTGGCCTGGTCATTCGAGCGAATGAACGAGCTTCGCTATTTCCGTCGCGACGCCGGGTCGCCGATGGAGACGGGCTGGACGATCGAGCTCAGCGGGCCGGCCCACCCGTTCCACCGCGCGTTCAATCCCGGCTGGGGAGTTGGCCTGGGTTTCGACGATCTCAAGGTCATCGAGGCCGCCCAGTTCCTCCAGGGGGTGGTGTCCGGCGTCCAGGGTCCCCCGGGGTTCGAGGATGCGGCGGCCGTCGCCCGGGTCCAGCAGGCGATCGCAGCCTCGTGGGACTCCCGCGGCTGGGAGTCCGTCCGCCCAGTCGGTTCGTGACGCTCCAGAAGCAGCATCCGGCCCGCGGCGCGGATCAGCGGGTGGGTCCGCCGAGGAGGCGTTTCGGCGCTCGGCTGCGCCAGGCATCGGTCACGATGACCCCGAGCAGGCCGAGATCGATCGCCGGCAGGCGGACGAGGATCGCTGGGTATCCGTCGTAGTGCGGCTCGGTGAAGAACACGTCGGGGTCCATCTCGATCAGGACCTCCTTATCGGACTCGTTCGCGACGCGGACCGCAGCGACCTCGGCGTTCGGAACTCGCGGCCGATTCGGATGGACCCGCTCCTGCCACGACCAGACGAATTGCTTGCCATCGACGAAGAACCTGAAGCCATTCGGGTCCTGCGTCGTCTCGGGAAGCGCCAGTGCGATACGCCGAATGTCGTCCTGGGTGGCCACGGACGGATCGTACGATCATCCGGTTCCGGCGGACAGTCAGTTCCCCGCGATCGGCGTCAGGCGCACCATCGGGATGACCCGGCCGGTTTGCTTCGGATAGTCCGCGAACCGTGGCAGGATGGCGACGTGCCGCTGCCAGAGCCGATCGCGATCGGCGCCGTCGGCGATGGAGGCCCTGGCCTTGAAGGTGCGACCCTCGGCTTCGACCGATACCTCCGGGTCCGCCCCGACGTTGGCCAGCCAGGATGGATTCTTCGGGGACCCGCCGGCGGTGCCAGCCACCACGTAGTCGGCCCCGTCCCGACTGAAGTTCAGGATGGCGCGACGGGGTCGACCCGTCCTCGCACCGGTTGAGATCATGACGAGCAACGGTTCGCCCGCCAGCGGTCCGGTCGTAACCTTTCCGCCATGGGCCCGCATGTCCTCGATCATCGCGTTCTGGAAGGCGGCGTAGTCCGTATCGCTCACTCGTGCGTCTCCTTCCCAGCGAAGCTCGCGCCAAAAGCCCTGAGGCTGGGTGGCGCCGTTGCGTATGCAACGATCTCACGATCGACGGAACGGCGCAGACGCGACCCGGGCGCGGTCCGGAGATCCGCCTCGGGCGGGCGGCCTCAGGCTCAGGAAGGACGGGCTACGACGCGGCCGGCTTCTCCTGGACGGCCCACCCGTTCCCGTCCGGATCGTTGAAGAATGCGAACGAGTTCCACGGCCCGCCGTGGCCGTCGAGCCACTCGCCGTCCACGATGTGGCGGACGGGTGTGATGTCCACTCCCCGTCCCGCCAGCTCGGCGCGAGCGGCGTCGATGTCCACGACGCACAGCTGCAGGCCATTCAGGGTTCCAGGTTCCATCTTGGCGAGTCCCTTGCCGATCGAGATCGAGCACGTCGAGCCGGGTGGCGTCAGCTGGACCACGCGGAAAGTGTCGCCAAAGCTCTGATCCACGTCCACGTTGAATCCGCACTGCTCGCTGTAGAACGCCTTCGCCCGATCGACATCCGTCACCGGGACGACCACCAGTTCCAATGTGAAGTCCATTTCGCAATCTCCCTCGTGCCGTGAAATGAGTGGTCAGCCGACCGGGGTGAGTCGGGCAATGAGCTCGTCAAGTCGGTCGTACCCAGCATTCATCCCGTCCGCCATTCCACTCGCGATCGTGGCGTCGCGGTCCTCGACCGATTGGTAGACCGAGTGCACGTGCGTGACGGTTCGGCCGTTGCGCTCCTCTAAGGTGAGTGTGCCGAGCGAAACGTGGCCCGGCGCACCCTCGAACTCGAAGGTCTGGACCATACCGTCGGGTGACGCCGGTCCGTGGAAGACGCCATGGAATCCCCACTCGTTGCCGTCGGTGTCGCGCTGGACGTAGCGCCACGCTCCCCCGTCGCGAACGTCCCACCGCTCGACGGTCATCGCGAACCTGCTGGGACCCATCCACTGGACGATCAGCTCGGGATCGGTGTGGGCACGGAAGATCAAATCGCGCGGGGCATCGAACTCGCGGCTGACGTCGATGAACGGGACGCCTGGCTCGGCGGTGATCTGGGTCTTGGACATGGTGCCAAACCTCCTCTACGTGTCGCCGTCCGCCGGCTGATCTGCCTGCTTGCCCTGCAGCGCCGACAGCAGCGCGTCCAGGCGGTCGTAGCTCTCGTCCCAATACTCCTGATACGTGGCCAGCCAGGCGGTCGCCTCGCGCAGGGGCTCCGCCTCGAGGTGACTCAG
Source organism: Candidatus Limnocylindria bacterium (assembly GCA_035637675.1). Taxonomy (GTDB): domain Bacteria; phylum Chloroflexota; class Limnocylindria; order Limnocylindrales; family CSP1-4; genus C-114. The sequence continues at coordinate 5,879 of DASPWU010000155.1, forward strand.
GCGCGCGGTCGCTCGTCGGCTGCGTGAGATCAGCCCCGCCCCTTCCAGCACCTTGAGGTGTCGCGAGATGGCCGGTTGGGAGACCTTGAACGGCGCGGAGAGCTCCGCGACGGTTCGGTCGCCTTCGGTCAACCTCGCGAGGATTGCCCGTCGGGTTGGGTCTGCCAGAGCGCCGAACACGGCGCTCAACTGGTTCGCGGTCATCGATAACCACTACGTTATTGAATGATGTGGTTATTGAACCCCATGCCGCTCGGCCTGTCAACCCCGTGCCCGAATGGCCTACCAGACGTCGCCGGGTCGCCACTCGCAGCTGATCGACGCGGCGGGGTCGAGCGGGGGCGTTGACGGCGTCCGGAGGACGAGGATGTGGCCGTCCTCGTCCGGCGTCGGCTGCGGCCCGTCGGGTGTCCGGACGAACGACGGCCCGGTCCACGTCAGCCAGCCCAGCCGTTCGTAGAACCGATGCCGCCCGGTGCCCAGCGCGCCGAGCTCGAAGCGGTCGCCGATGTACGACGTCACGTCTGCCATGACGAGCGAGCCAAGACCCGCCCCATGACGATCGACGGCCGTGGCCACCGCCTCGACGTACCCGGTCCGGAGCGGGCGGCCATCGACGTGGAGCTCGCGCTCGACCACGGAGGCGTGGGCGACGATCTCGCCGTCGATGTCCAGCACGAAATGAATGCCGCCGACGGCGTGATCCCAGTCGTCCTGGGTGAACCGCTCGTCCTCGTCAGAACCGAACGCCGCCACGAGCAGCTCGCGGATCGCCGCGATCTCGGACGCCGTCAGATCCCGCGTTGCGAGACGGCGCAGCTGCGGCGACTCGGCTGCCGTCTTACCTCCTCTGCGCGTCGGTCTCGGCCATGCGCGCCCGGACCAGCCTCGTGATGAGAGCGTCGGGCAGCGGAGCGTCGAGGGCGAAGTGGATCGTGCCCTTCGCCGTGTCGTAGGACGCGAACTCGTCCCGGTGCGCATCCATCACGGCCGGACTCTGGACGTAGAACGAGCAGGGACCGCCAGCCCTTCTCCCGGCGCTGAAGGAGACCAGCGGCCGGCCGCGGTACTTGAACGCAGGGACGCCGTAGCCCATCGTCTCGACGGCGTCGGGTGCGGCCGCCGCGATCGCCCCGCGCAGCTTCTCGAGCGCCTGCCCCATGTCGTCCGGCAGCGCCGCCAGGAACGCATCGATCTCGGCCGATCGTGCCGAGGTCGGAGTGTCCGTCGGCGTTCGGTCGGGCATGGTCCACCTCCGTTCCAGATGGATTATCCGTTCATTCCTCGGACCAGGGCGGATGCCGGATCGTCACCGCCGCCGCCGCGGGTGACTGACAATGTCCAGATGCGATTCTGGCAACGCCGGTTCGTCACCGCGGCCCTCGCCTGCATCGGGGTCGTCGCCGCATACCTGGTCGCCGATCGTCGCGGCGTTCTGCCTCTCGTCCTGATCTTTGTCGTCGGCCTCGCGATCGGCTTCGGGACTCGCGGCGGCTGGCTGGTGAGCATGGTCGGGGTGATCCTGGCCGGGGCCGTCTTCGGCGCGGTCAAGGCGCTCGGCGACTCGGTCCCGGGCGCCGAGCTTATCCGCTTCTACGCCGGAGAGACCCTGCTTTTCGGCATGACGATCTTCACGCCCGGCTATCTCTTCGGCGCGGCCGCGCGGCTGAGCCCGAAAGTGCCACAGGAATCGGCGCTCGAAAGCGGGGAGCCGATCCCCGCAGCCGATTCACAGCGCCGGATGACCTCCACTGCCATGTCCTTCCTGGGGTGCGCAATCCTGATCGGCGTGGGGCTGGTCTTCGGGTACATCCTGTGGCGGCTTCGGGAGACCGGAGGCTACTAGGTCGCCGGATGGAGACGTGAGATGACTCGCGAGGCACGGCGGCGGATCCTGCACCTGGAAGTCCCGATCGACTCCGACGACGAGCTGAGCGCGCTGCAGGGCGCCCTCCTGGCCGCTCGGGCGAGCGAGTTGTCGCAGGTGCGCCGTCGAGGCGACCGGCTGTCGTTCGGGTACGGCACCGACTCGGCCCGAGAGGGCATGAGCGCCGAGGTCGACCAGGCGGAGCGGCGCTGGGCGATGATCGACCGCCTCCTCGAGGCGCTGGACGAGGCCTCGGCCAGGAACGGCGGGTAAGAATCCGCGGTCGGTGGTCAGACCCAGTACGTGTCGTGCCGGAGGTAGAACGCCGCCTTCTCGTCATCGCTCATGGTCAGGCCCCCGGCGATCCCGGCCGTGGTCTCGAAGTAGTCCTCGCGCGGAGCGCCCGGGGCGAACAGGATGAGCATCGAGGCCGGCGCTCCCGACTCGTTCTTGAAGGCGTGAATGCCGCCCTCGGGCACGAACAGGAAGTCGCCCGGTTTGCCGTCGATCCAGCCCTTCCCGTCGTACAGGCGGATCGTCCCGGACAGCATGTAGAACGACTCGGAGATCGTCCGGTGGAAATGCGGCTGCGGACCGCCCTGTACGGCCGCCATCTCCCATCGATACAGGCCGAACTGGCCGCCGGTCGACTCGCCCGTCGCCAGGTAGTGGACGGTCCCGCCGGACGGGTAGGTCAGCTCCGGGTCATGATCGGATAATCGGATCGTCGCGTTCGTCAGGCCTGAGTCGCCGAGGTAGCGAGGTTCGGGATAGGACATGGTCAACCTTCCCCGGGTAGCGGGGCGTACAGGAATGACCGGATCATCGGCAGCAGCGCCTCATTGGCATCGATGAGCCCGTCGTATGGACCGACATACGTGAGGCTTCCGTAGCGTCCGGCCGGCACGACGCCGGCGAAGAAGCGGCCGTCGGCGTGTAGCGGCGAGGCCACGGGAAGTCCCACCTCGATCTCCAGCTCTCGCTCCATGTCGACGACGTTGAAGTGGACGAATGGCGCCCCGGACGGTTTCACTCCGGCAGCGTAGATGCCGACGAACACCTTCGGGAACGAGTCATCGATGAAACCGCTGATCCCCCTCATCGTCACCGACGTTCGGATCCCCGTATACGGCTGCTCGTCTCGCTCCACGATCCTGGGCTCGGTCAGCGTGGCCATTCCTCCCTGCTCCAACAGGTTGCCATGGATCACCGCGGGCCGTGATCCGGCGCCACGTCCGAGCGCCTACACTCCCGGCGTGGGCGATGACAGTGACGAGGCCGAGTGGCGGGAGCTCCTGACCGGCGACCACAAGGACGTGCTCGCCCTCCGCCGATTGTTTCGCAACCTGCCGTCGGCCCCCCACTGCAAGCTCTGCTACGCGCCGTTCGGGGGCATCGGCGGTGTCGTCCTCAAACCGTGGTTCGGGCCCTGGGAGCGCAACGCACAGCTCTGCAAGAACTGTATGTCCGGGCTCACGAAGCGAGGCATCGGCGGTGCCGAGGTCGAGCTCTCGCTGCTGTTCGTCGACATCCGCGGCTCCACCGCCCTTGGCGAGCGACTCCGACCGGCCGAGTTCTCCGCTGTCCTGGAAGCCTTCTATCGCCTCGCGGCGCAGGCGATCGTCGAGCACGACGGGATCGTCGACAAGTTCGTTGGCGACGAGGCGATCGGGCTCTTCATTCCGGGGTTCACCGGGGCCAACCACGCGGCGCAGGCGATCGCGGCTGGACGGGCTCTGCTCGGGGCCGCCGGCAGGGATGGCGAGTCCGCAACCGGCCCGATCCCGGTCGGCGGCGGCGTCCACACCGGGATCGCCTACGTCGGGAGCCTGGGGTCGAGCGAGCGGATCTCCGGCTTCACCGCGCTCGGCGACTCAGTGAACACGACCGCCCGGTTGGCCTCGCTGGCGCGTCCAGGCGAACTGCTCGTGTCGGTCGCCGCCGCCGATCACGCCGGTCTGGATGCCTCAGGGCTCGAGCGACGGACGGTGGAGGTTCGTGGCCGGGAGTCAGGTCTCGACGTCTACGCCCTCCGAGTGACCTCTGTGTTGGTCTAGAAGTCCTCGCTGATGCTGTCGAGATCCTCGACCGAGAGCAGGCGCCCATATAGGACGCTCCTCGGGTCATCGTTCAGCGACATCCCGTAGTACAGAACGCCGATGTCACGGGTCACCATCTTGCGGAGTCGCGTGCGCTCACGATCCTCGCGGCGAGCGAGGAATTCGGCACTCATACGCGCGGTCGAGACAACCGCGAACCGGCCATCTGCGCGAACCCCGAACGACCAATCCCAGTCTGTCCGGGTCCGAGTGTAGACGTCCTCTGTCACCAGGCCGATAACGACAGCGTCGGGATCATTGGTGACCGCCGGATGCGAAAACCGGATCGACTCGATGAGCTCCTCGGCCACGAGCTGGTCGCGACCCACATCCCTCGCGCTGGGATCGATGGGCGTGTTGCTGAGAACCGTGATTTCCAGGCCGTATTTCTGACGGTAGAAGTCCACCAGGGACTGCACGGTGTCGGCCGGGAACGTGCCGAGCGGGGCAATGACGACATGGCGGCCCGGCGGGGCGGGGATGTAAACAGCCACCCTGGCCACGCTGGCCGATGGCCTCGTGCCCGTCGCCGCCTCCGGCGCGCTGCCCTGGAGCAAGCCGACCGAGAACAGCCCGATGAGGGAGACGAACGCCGCCGTGAGGAGCCGCAGGATCGGCAGGTCGGATCGGTCGGGCGTGGCTGACGGGTATGGGGGGTTGGGCGGGTATGGGGTCGGTGTCATGGGCCTCCCGAGGCCGAGTCTACCCGTCGCCGCCTGCGGTCGGCTACCGTACCTTGGTGAACGCTGAAGACGACCGCCGGAGGCTTGACGAGGCCGTCGCGCGGCTGGGAGTCCCGTACGAGCTCTTCGCCTGCGACCCTGCGCTGGCGGACACCGCGCAGTTCTGCGCGGCATACGGGTTCGACCTGGAAGAATCGGCGAACACGATCGTCGTGGTCGGGAAGGCGCAGCCTCGCGTGTACGCGGCCTGCGTGGTCCTCGCCCCGCATCGGCTCGACGTCAACCGCGTCGTGAAGGCCAAGCTGGGAACGCGCAAGGCGTCGTTCGCCGGGGCCGACGAGACGCGCGAGCTGACCGGCATGGCGATCGGCGGAGTGACCCCGTTCGGGCTGCCGCCGGACCTGCCCGTCTGGGTGGATGCGGAGGTCATGGCTCGCCCGCGGGTGGTCCTTGGCGGCGGCAGCCGAAGCTGGAAGGTCATCGCGCCGCCGGCGATCCTCCTGGCACTGCCCAACGTTGAAGTCGTCGAGGGGCTGGCCGGGATCCCGGTTCAGTCGGAGCCGGCGGCGTCGTAGGCGGTCGGCCTGTCGACGTCAGCGTTTCGCGTCGCGGACGAACGTCGCCCGTGGCGAGCGGGTCCATCCGTCTGGCGGGGCGTCCGGCGTGCTGCCGGCGGGGTCGCCGGGCGCAGGCCAGGGCGTATCCGCGAGGGTTCCGCCTTCCTGCACGAGCACGGCGTCGAGGAACGTGACCTCGTATTCCAGAACGTGGTCCATGGCGACCGCCTCCCGCTCCAGCCACCACGCCGATCCATAGAACGCGTCCTTGCGCTGGACACGGTCTGCCTCGTCGGCGAAGGTGCGCAACCAGACGAGGGTGCTCGTCTCCCTGTCGACGCCGGCATACTCGACCCCGATGCCGTGCCGAGCGTTCTCCCTGGCTGCCTCCGCGAAGAAGGCCAGCCAGGACTCGAGGCGATCGGGCTTGATCCGGTAGCGCCGCAGCTCGGTGATCATTGGACGCAGAACTCGTTGCCTTCAGGATCGTTCATCCGGACCCAGTACTCATCCTCGCGCTCGATCGCCCCGCGCTCATCGCTGGCGCCGAGCGCCTTGAGCCGCGCCACCTCTGCATCCACGGCCTGCTTCCGATCGGCAAGGGGCTTCTCCCGGCCGCCGGATACGTTCAGGTCCATGTGCATCCGGTTCTTGGCGACCTTGCCCTCAGGCGCCCGCTGGAAGTAGACCCGTGGCCCTCTTCCGTCCGGATCGACGATCGCCGACGCGTCATTCCAACGTTCCCGAGGTACTTCTTGAGCCTCGAGAAATGCCTCCCATGTGGGGAAGCCGTCAGGCGGCGACTGAACGTCGTAACCGAGCGCTGCAGCCCAGAACCTTGCCTCGCGGTCGGGGTCCGCGGTATCGAAGACCACCTGGATCGCCGTCGCCATCAGTTCCTCCGTGGCCGTGCTCGTCACATGATTGTCGTGCCTGTACATGACGTGATGTGTCAGATACGGGACTCTTGGGCGTCCTGGAAGGGCCCGACCTCGGTGAAGTGGGGCAGGCGTCCGCCCCAGTAGACCCACCGCGCGGCGAAGAGCACGGCCACACAGAGGTGATCGTCGGCCCCGGGCCTGACGCCGGCGGGGTTCCTTCACGCATCGAACAGGCTCTTTCCTTCGCCGGCTCTTGTCGACCGCGGCCACCAGGCGGCGAGCACCGACGCAATCGAGCCTCCCAGGAGGCCCAGGGCGAGGTCGCCCAGCGTGTCGCCGTAGGCCGTGACGGCCTCCGGTGAGTTCGGGACGAATGCGACGTATTCGCCCAGCTCCCACAGGATCGCCGTTGCCGCGGCCCAACCGATCCCAAGCCCGACTCGCGCCGCTGCGGGCAGCATGGTCATTCGGAGGAGGATCCCAATCGCGGCGGTGTGGAGCGCCCAGTTCAGCAGATGGTTCGCGTCGTCCCACCACTCGATCGAGTCATAGAGATTCAAGGCGTTGCCGGCCATGTCGATCAGGAACGGGAGGCCGATGAGGATGTCGACCACGACCGGAAAGGCCATCCGCCGCCGAAGGAAGAGCCACCAGATGGCGGGCACGATCAGCACGGCAACGGGATAGGCGATCACGCGCCCGGCGAAGGCCTTGCCCTGGAACTGCGGCAGGTCGGGCCGCAGCAACGCGAGCAGGAGCAACCCGACGGTCCCGAGCTTGATCGACAGGTCGATCAAGAGCAGAATCCTGCGGCTCATGCCCATATGGGGTTCGATCAGGATCGCTTCAGGAACTCGAGGTAGCCCAGCTCGCCCGGGGACTGGCCGGCGAGGGTGAGCAGCGTAGCGGCGTCGCTCCGCTGCTGGGCCGCGTGGAACACGATGTGGCCCAGGTACTGCCACAGCGGCCGCCGGTCCTTCGACAGCTCCGAGTCGACCGCCGCTTGGATGTCCGCGTCGCTCATGCCATCGAGCCAGGCACGCATGTCGGCCTCGTCACGCCGCCAGTGCTCGCGAATTGCCGCCAGATCGGGATAGTCGTCCGCCAGAAGCTCCTCGGTCGCCTCGGTCAGCTGACCCTGGAGGTTCAGTCGCCAGCTCCATTCGACGTCGAGCTCATGGACGAGCGTCGCGCGAAGACTGCGCGTGGCCACGCTCGTCGTCGCCAGGAATTCATCCGTGGGGAGGCGGTCGGCGGCGTCGAGAATCCGCTCGTTGGCCCAGTACATGTAATCGATCAGGCTCATGACATCGGATTTCTGCATGGGATGGGTGCCTCCCTGTTGACGATCGAAGCGACTGTACGTCGGCAGCGCGCTACCATCCATGAGTGGATGACGAGCTGGCCGCGAAGGAGATTGCCAGGATCAAGCGCCGTGACCGCGACGCCGAAGCGGAGGCTCGCGCGCTGATGCGCCCGGGCATGGGCAAGGTCTTCAAACAGATCCTCGACACCCAGGCGGAGGCGGCCAAGGAAGCCAAGGCGGCAAAGGCGGCCAGGCCGGCCTCGAGGCGTGAACGCGGGAAGCCCAGGGCCTGAAGATGGATCGCCGAGCCTGGCTCGATGCGCGACAGGCAAGTACTTCGGGTGATCGAGGCGGCTGATCGGCGTGTGGTCGGGGTCGACCAATCGGTCGGCAAGCTGGAGCAGGCGGGCCCGAGATGAATGCGTCCCGCCCGGATACCCGCCCTCGCCTGCCGGATTGGCATGCGGTCGACCGTGACTCGTTCGTGCCAGACCGTGAGGCCGTTCGACGCTGGCTGGGGGCCTACGTGCGAGCGTGGCAGTCGTACGACCCCGCGGAGATCGCCGACCTGTGGACCGCCGACGCACTGTGGATCTACCCGTTCGGTGTCCGGGCGCGTGGGCGGGCCGCGATCGTGGCCGAGTGGCTCTCCGAGCAGCATCTCGACGAGGGTGTTGGCCATGACAGCCACTACGAGCCGATTGCCATCGATCCGCCATTCGTCGTGACCCACGGCCGCACCCGCTTTTTCGATCCGCACACGGGAGCGACGGAGGCCGAGTTCGACAACATCTGGGTCCTGCGATTCGCTCCCGACGGACGTTGCGCCGAGTTCCACGAGTGGTATGCGGGCAGGCCGGAGGACGAAGAGCGACGCAGGGCCGCAGCCGCCGAGGGTCGCTGAGGCTGGCCGCGAACTGTGAGGTGCGACCTGACCGTGGCGGGTCATTGCCCCTAGGTCAACGATGGGGTCGACCGACCGATTGGGCCGCTCGCGCGTGGCGCGATTGGCGGTGCTGGCGCCGGTCAGGGCCGGTCGACGTACGACATGAAGCCCAGCCGGATTCGATCGACCAGCAGGCGAACGCGCAGCGCCGCATGGGCGGCGACGAGGTTGTCGCCGACCGCGGCGCTCTACCAGACCCGGTCCCCGAGGCGATAGCGGGCGACGAGCCGGACGGCGTTGTCGCGTTCCTGGCGCTCCATGGCGAGCAGCTCGATCCCCGGGCCGAGAACCGCCTCGCAATCGTCGCCGATCTGGGCGAGATAGCGATCCTCGGCCTCGCTCATCGCCCTCGTCCCCGGGTCAGCACTCACGCCGCCATCCCGCCGAAGAAGAAGCGGTCGAGGAAGCCGTTGCGGAACGTGCCATTCGGATCGAGCCTGCCCAGGAGCCCCACGAAGTCGGGCAGTTTCACGTACCGCGACCGCACCTCATCGGGCCGCATCGTGAACAGCTTGCCCCAGTGGGGCCGAGCGTCGAAGGGCGCCAGGGCCGCCTCGACGACCGGCAGGACGTCGCGAACCGAGGCCCAGTCCGGCAGCCAGGTGAAATGCAACGCGACGCTGGCTCGATCGTACGACGGGCTCATCCACAGCCGGTCGGCGGCGATCGTGCGGACCTCGGAGACCTGGACGAGAGGAGCGATTCGGTCGCGCACAGCGTCGATCGCGAGGATCGCAGCGATGCCGTGTTCTCGACCGACGATGTACTCGCTCTGGAGCTCGTCGCCGCTGCTCGGCGTGTGGTCCATCCGGAAGTGCGGGATCCGGTCGTGCCATGGGCCTGGAACGCCCAGCTGCTCCGTGCAGGCGTCGGGCGACATCGAGCGAATCGGATGCAGCGGCACGGTCGCCCGGGTTGCGCCGAAGAGCTCGGCGGGCGGCTCGAAGGCCTGGCCATCGGTCACCCGCCGCTTGAGCCAGACCTGGTCGACCGTGGGCCCGCGCCAGGTTGTGAAGAAGCTCACGCTGTCCGCGCTCGACGTCAGCTCATCGAAGCGTCGTTCGAGTGCGGCGAGCGGCAGGTCCCGGTAGACGTCCTGCCGCATCCGGTACGTCGGTTCGACGTCGAGGGTCAGCGCGGTGACCACGCCCAGCCCACCGAGCGACACGACCGCGCCGTCGAGCTCCGCGGGATCGCGGTCACGGTCAAAGCGCGCGATCTCACCGTCCGCCGTGACGACCTCCATCGCCGAGACCGCTGTCGCCAGGTTGCCGCTGCGGTCGCCCGATCCGTGAGTCCCCGTCGCGCACGCGCCGGCGACCGAGATTTGCGGCAGCGACGCCAGGTTGTGCAGAGCGAAACCGGCCGCCTCGAGCGACTGGCACAGCTCGCCGTAGCGGATCCCCCCGTCGACCGTGACGCGCTCTGCTGCTGGCTCGATCTCGACCGTTCGGGGCATCCGGGACAGGGAGAGCAGATCTCCCGGGGTGTCGGCGATGTCGTTGAACGAATGGCGGGAGCCGAGCACCCGCAGGCTGCGAGCGTCTCGCACGATCTGCTGGATCTCCTCGATCGACTGCGGCCCGTGCAGGCGGGAGGCCGTGTACTCGTGGTTGCCTGCCCAGTTCGTCAGGTGGATCGTCCGCTCCGTGGACGTCATGCGCCGGCCGGCGGCTTGGCTGCGGAAGAATCGGCGCCTGCCAACGATTGCAGGTATCGGAGCCCGCTCGCAATGTCCACGAGCGGGTCGTGTGGCTCGTCCTGCTCGACGATGTACCACTCGACGCCTGCTGCTCGCCCGGCCTCGACGATCGCAGGGAATGGGAGCGTCCCCTCCCCCGGCGGAGCGTCCCGCCGCTCCGGGCCGGGTGCCCCGTCCTTCATGTGGAGCAGCCGGACGCGGTCGGACGTGGCGCGGATCTCGGCCACGGGATCGCGACCGCCGAAGGCCGCCCAGTACACGTCGAGCTCGATCTCCACCTCGGGTGCGAGCTCGGCCAGGAGGATGTCCCACACGGTCGTTCCGTCGAGCGGCTCGAACTCGAACGCGTGGTTGTGATAGCCCAGTTTGATCCCGCGATCCGAGAGGGTTCCGGCGAACGCTCCAAGCTCCGCCGCCCAGCGGCGCACATCGTCGGCGGTCCGGCGCTCCTCTTCGGGGAGCCAGGGCACGATGACGCGCGGACAGCCAAGCGCGGCCAGCCGATCGGCGACCGCGCCAGTATCGTGTCGAAGCTCGTCGATCCCGTGATGCGCGGCGACCGCCCGGAGGCCGGTGTCGCCCAGCAGGTGCGCGAGCTCGGCCGACTCGGTGGACGGGAGCCCGGCCAGCTCGACGGATCGATAGCCCGCCTCCGCAACGGCGCGGAGCGTGCCCGGCAGATCGTCAGCCATCAGCCGGCGAACGGTGTACAGCTGGAGTGCGATCTGATCCTGACGCACGGCTCGCCTCCTTCGGACCACGGCCATTCCGGTGGTGTCACGGTAGGCCATTGGCCCGCCGCGCGCCGCGCCGCTCGTGACCCCCATCCATGCCCTACCCTGTGGCCCATGACTCCACTGGGGATCGGCATCGTGGGCACCGGCAACATCGCCGGCCAGTACGCAACGAACAGCCGGATGCAGCCCGAGATCAGGCTGGTGGGCGCGACCGACATCGATCCGGCGCGGGCGATGGCCTTCGCCGAGGCCCACAGCTGTCGCGCCCATGCGACCCTCGACGACCTGCTCGCCGACGACGCGGTCGACATCGTCGTCAACCTGACCGTCCACCAGGCGCATTTCGAGGTGACCAAGCGCGCCCTGGAGGCGGGTCGCCACGTGTACAGCGAGAAGCCGCTCGCCCTGCGCACGGATGAGGCGCGCGAGCTCGTGGAGCTGGCCCGATCGAAGGGCGTACGCCTGGGCTGTTCGCCGTCGGTGTTCCTCGGCGAGGCGCAGCAGACGGCCGCCACCGTCGTCCGGAGTGGCCGGCTCGGGACGGTGCGGGCGGTGTACGCAGAGGTGAACTGGGGACGGATCGAGACGTGGCACCCCGCGCCGGCGCCATTCTTCGAGGTCGGAGCCCTGTGGGATGTCGGCGTGTACCCGCTGACGCTCGTCACGTCCATGCTGGGCCCAGCGCGGTCGGTCAGCGCCTGGGGTTGGGAGCTCAAACCCGACCGCGTGACGACGGAGGGAACGCCGTTCCGCATCGGAAGCCCCGATCTGATCGTGGCCGCCATCCGGCTCGAGGACGGCACGATCATGCGCCTGACGACGAGCTTCTACGTCGGCCAGCCAGCGAAGCAGATCGGGAGCATCGAGTTCCACGGCGACGATGCGTCGCTCGAGCTCGGCAACTTCCAGGATTTCGACGCCACCGTGGAGGTGGGCGCCTTCGGCGAGACGTTTGAGCCCGTGCCGCTCGTTCGGCCGGCCTTCCACGGCGTCGCCTGGGCCCGCGGCGTCGCCGAGATGGCCGCGGCGATCGAGGCCGGCCGCCCGCACCGCGCGAGCGCCGAGCAGGCCGCCCATGTCGTCGAGATCATCGGGGCGGCATTCAGGTCGATGGAGGACGGCGGACGGCCGATCGAGGTCTCATCGACCTTCGTGCCGCCCGCGCTCATGCCGTGGGCAGAGGGCGCCACGACTCGCTGAGCTCAGGATCGTTGGGCGATGACAGGACGCTCGACCCTCAGGTCCAGGTCACGGAGGCGACGCGGATCGGGGCGGTGACGCCCTTGACCGTCGCCTCGCGGAGCTCGGAGGTGGCGACGTGGCCCGCCTCGGCCAGCGTGTCCGCCGTTGCCAGGATCTCCCCTCCCCCGGCGAGGGCGGCGACGCGAGCAGCCACGTGCACGCCCATCCCGCTGTAATCCGCGCCCCGCCGATTGGCTTCCGCAGTGTGCAGGCCGATCCGAACCGAGAGCGCGAATCCCGTGTCGCGCCGGTGATCGGCGAGCGCCCGCTGGATGGCGAGGGCGCACTCGACTCCGGCGCGAGCCGTGTCGAAGGCGGCGAAGAAGCCATCGCCGGTCGAGTTGACCACTTCGCCCCTGCTCGTCGCGACCAGGGCTCGCAGGGCATCGTCGTGCCATCGAAGGAGCCGCTCCCACGAATCGTTCCCGAGCAGCTCGGCCAGGTTGGTCGATCCAACGATGTCGGTGAACATGAATGTCTTGTGCGTCTGCACCGGGGCCGCCTCACGATCGGCGGCCGACCGCAGGTCCCGCTCGGAGGCCGCCAGGTCGGGCATCGCCCCGAGCCGCTCGAACTCGTCGCGCGCCGCCTTGAGCTCGAGCTCGGCATCGTCGTCGTCGTCGACTGCCAGCAACGCCCGCGCGAGGAGCGCCCGTCCACGCGCGACCTCGTACGGCGCACCGACCTCGCGCCAGCCGCGGACGGCGCTGCGCAGCTCCTGGACTGCCCCGGGAGCATCGCCTTCGGCCAGGAGCAGACGACCCATCGCGACGTGCCGGCCGGCCTCCTGGGCGGGCGACTTGTACGTCTCCACGATCCGGGTGAGCTCCTCGGCCGCTTCGCGTGCGAGAGCCAGATCGCCAGATGCGACCGCGATCTCGACCTGCGCCGGCAGGAGCCGTGCCCTCGCCCACTGATCCCAGGTCTCATCCCGGACCGCCGAGTTGATCGCCGTGGCGGCGGCCTTGACCTTGCCCTCGGCCAGCCGGATCAGCGCCAGCGCCGGCTGCGGGCTTCGGCCGAGCGCGTGAGCCTCGCGGAGCGCCGACTCGGCGCCGGCCAGGTCGCCCCTGAGGCGGCGGATCTCGCCGGTGGCGTAGAACCCATCGGCCATCGGCGGGATCGCGTTGTAGGCGGCCAGTTCCTGGGTCGCCTGGCGAAGCTCCCGTTCCGCGCGCTCCCAGGCTCCGCTGACGGCGACGACCTCCGCCCGGTGGACGCGGCAGACGCCTGGGAACCCCGAGACCGACTGCCGCTCGCACCAGCGGTCGGTGGCCTCGGTCCACTCGCTCGCCCGCTGGTAATCGGTCAGGTCGCGGCAGGCCGCGATCATCCGGCAGCAGGTCACGCCGGTCGTGATCGGGGACAGCTCGCCGTTCACCGCGGCGACGGTCGCTTCCTCCATGAGCTCGAAGCCCTCGGATGTCGCGCCCGTGGCGATCTTCAGTGAACCCAGCTCGAGCAGGGCCGTGGCATGGAGGTCCGCATGGCCGGTGCGCGTCGCGATCCTGACGGCTTCCTCGGCCTCTTCGAGAGCGATGCTGATGTCGCCGGCATTGCGGGCGCGGTCGCTGCGGATGAGCGCCAGGTAGCCGTGGGCGTAGCTCTCCGCCTCGCCTTCCAGCAGTCGCTCACCACGCCGCATCCAGGCCGACGAGATCGAATGCCTGCCGGCCATGGTGTGCCGGTGGGCCAGGTCCATGGCCACGCTGGCGGCGCGGAGCGGGTTGCCCTCGGCCAGATATGCCTTGAAGGCCCGCTCCCTGACCTCGGACTCGCGGTCTGCGTGGGCGGCGAAGAACGCCGCCTCGCTCAGGGATTCGAGATCGGCGCCCGAGAGGCTTCCCTCGCGGTCCGCTCGATCCAGGAGCTCGTACGCCTCCTGCCATTGGTGGCGGGCCAGCGCGTCGCGGCCGGCCTGCAACGCGTCGGAGCTCGCAAGCTCAGGTTGCGTGCGGATGGGGACCGCGGGCTCGTTCATCCGGGTGATTATGCGGCCTGGGCCGGCCGATCTCGATGTATGGAGAATGTCGCGATGGAGATCATCGAGGGCGCCCGGCTGCCGATCTACTCACCCGCCTGCTGCCACTCGGGGTCGTGAAGGGCTGATCCGTCTCCATCCGCCTTTGGTGCGGCATCGACCCCATACGGTCGCGAGCCTCCGTGCCGGCACTATCGTCCGGTGTTCCGATGGGCCGATCGGGAGGGTTGCCCGTACGCACCACCGCGTACAGGCTGTCCGACATGTTCAAACGCCACCGCACCAACCTTCACCCGGACATCGCCGTTGCGTTTCGCGAGGGCGTCGGTCGGCTCGAACGGCCGGAGCGGCGCCAGACCGAGGCGACGCGCCTCCGGATCTGCCTGACCCGGACGAGGAGGGGCGTCCTGCTGGACCGGCTCCAGCAGGACCACCTGTCGGCCTCTCGCGGCGTCTGAGCACGACTCGATCGGGATCCGGGCCGCGCCGGTCAGGGCGCGGCCTGCTCCCGACCGCTCGAGCGAGCGCGGCTGTGAATCACATCTAATCGAGGGCCTGGCGGAGCGCCTCCTCGGTCTCGCTCGGCAGGGTCGTCTGAATCACATCGCCCTGAAACGGGCGGAGGGCGGCCAGCGTCGCGTCCGCATCGGACTCCTTCACGACGAGGAACAGCGCCGAGCGGCCGGGTCGGAGCGTCTTCTTGACCTCGTCGACGAACTCGTCGCTGACACCCGTGTCAAGCACCCTCCCAACGGCCGCCCCGAGGGCCGCCCCGATCGCGATGCCGGCCGGCGGAAAGACGAAGGTCACGAGTCCGCCGACGAGTGCTCCGATCACCGCGGCCGTTTCCGTGGTGCCACTGATCTCGTTCTTGACATGGGCGGTCCCATCCGGGTCGCGCTCCACGATGGCGGTGTCCTCGAAGCGGATCTTGCCTTCCCGCTCCAGGGATCTGAGGCGCGTCATCGCAGTTCGCGCATCGTCGAAATGGTCGAATGCGACGACGAGGAGCTGGTTCATCTGGACCTCCTTGGCGGTCCTGCCGCGTGACCCGCTGGCTGCGTCGCGAGCCAGCAGTCTACCTCGCGGGGGGCGCGGTCCGATCAGCCCCTGGATCCGGTCGCCGCCACGACCGATCGAACGAGCCGGTCCGTGACGAGGGCGTCGGCGTAGCTCGACAGGACGCGATCGGGATCGCGTTCAGTGACCGCGTCGAGGAACGCCTCTGCCTGGACGTCATAGGGATCGCGCCGCGTCTCGATCGTGCGCTCGCCCGCGCCGTCGTCGAGCGTCAAGTCCCAGCCCGGACCGCTCGGGCCAGGGTGCATCCGGATCGTCGTCCGGCGCCCGTCCGAGAGCAGATCGAGCTCGACCTGGTCCGAGCCCAGGATGGAGGTGTTGACGAACGTCCCGATCGTCCCGCTCTCGAAGTGAAGAAGTGCGCTGGCGACGACGTCGACGTCCGCGTCGGGCAGGTCCAGCCGGGGTGAGCCCGCCGACGATGCCGCCACCACGTGCGCCTCCCCGACGAGGAATCGCGCCGTGTCGTACAGGTGGGTCGCCTGTTCCACGATCTGTCCGCCGCTCTCGGCGACGTGGCGCCACCAGGCGGGCGACGGCAGCCGGCCCGTCCAGCGACCCAGCACCAGGCGTGGCGGCCGTTCAGCCAGCCGGTCGCGGACGATCGGCAGGAAGTCGAGGCCGCGCCAGTTGTAGCCGACCGCCGTGACGAGACTCCGATCGCGCAGCGCGGCGCCCACGCGACGCGCGTCCGCCTCATCCGCCGCCAGCGGCTTCTCGGTCAGGAACGGGACCTCTCGCTCAACGAGCAGCTCGCAGGTCGCCGCGGCGCGGTGGGGCGGCACGCAGACATAGACCGCGTCGGGGTGTTCCCGCTCGAGCATCTGGCGAACGTCCGTGTACGGGGAGCCGCCCCAGGTGCCGGCGATTGCCGCTGCGCGCTGAATCGTGCCGGATACCACGCCCACCAGGTCTGACCGGCCCAGACGGCCGAGCGAGGCGAGATGAAGCCCCGTGATCCAGCCCGTGCCGACGAGCCCCAACCGGAGGCGTGGCATCGTTACAGGTCACATGGCGAGGCGAGGGGCGGTGACCAGGCCGGTACGCCGTCGCTGAACGCCGAGCCGGCCGCTCGTAGGCCGTCAACTCGCGCATCCACTTGAGCTGGAGAGATGGCCACGCCGACCTCGTGATAGACCCAGTCGATGTCGTCCGCGTAGCGGCGGCCCTCCGTGGACGGGAGGACCTCAGCGGCGATGAACCACAGGTTGTAGTTGATGGACATCGCCGATTCCGGGTAGTAGTCGCCGCCGTGCTCGGCGATGAGCGCCCCATCGACGAAAAAGCGGTTCGTACCGTCCACCACCTGGACGACGAGCGTATGCCACCCAGCCATGGAGCCGTCGACCGCGGTCGCGTCGTTGTCCTGGAACCACGGCTCGATTCGGGCGGTCTCCCAGCTGTTCGCCCACAGGACGCTGCCCGTTCGGCCCCAACCGCCGTTCGGCAGGTATTCGAAGTCGAGCTCGCTGAACGCCGGGTCCATGTCCTTCAGCGGGCTGATCGTGTAAAACGATTCCACGACGCCGTCACCGTCCGGACCTCCGAGGGGGTCGCCGTGAAAGCGGATCCGGGTTGCATAGGTACCCTCCCGGAACTTGCGCTGCTGGCAGAGCTGAGCCTGGACCGTGCCCCGTGGCGTGCCGTCCGTCGAGGCCACGAGCCTCGCGAGCCGATTTCCCGGGCGCGCAGAATCTTCCGCGAACGACACAGCGACTCTCGACCAGACGGCGCCGCGGGCGCCCGGCCAGCCGGCGTGGCCCCGGACGATCCAGCCGTTTCGCTCGAGGCCCGCAACCTCCGCATACGAGAAGTCGTCGAACAGGACCCCGCCGGTCGGCGCTGCCGTGAGGGCGGCTGGGTTGGAGCTGGCGAGCGTGGGGCCTGCGGACGTGGCGTTGGCAGGCGTGGCGCCGGAGGACGCGGCCGCCGGCGAAGAGCCGGCGCCTGCCGGCCCTGCGATCGAGGGAGCACCGGATTGGCATGCGACCGCGGACGCAGTCAGGACGACCAGGACGACCAGGACGAGGGGTCGGCGTGGCATGCCACCACCTCCGCGATCCGGCCGTCGGCGCCCGGTCACGTCGGAACGATGATGACGAACTTGCCTTCCTTGGCGGGGTAGGAGCCACGTGGCCGGTGCCAGGGCAGGAAGTCCTCCGGGAGCGCGGCGACCGGAACGAGCGCATCGGGCTTTCGCGAATAGCCCCACAGCCTGGAGAACCGCGGGTACCAGACGTCCTCGATCCGGACCGCGGTGACCGTGAACGCATCTGTTGCCGCGGGGTCGGCGGTCGCGGTGAAGCCGGACATCGTCCACGTGTGGGCGCCCCGCCAGACCATCAGGCCGGCCGGGCGGTTGGTGAGCCGGATCTGCTTCGCCGCGACCTGGATCGCGGACTTGATCGACGGCTGGGCCCTCACCTCGTACTCGCCGTAGCCGAGCTGGGCGAGCCCCATGGCCCACGCCTCCGGCTCAGCCGCGCCGTCCGGTGCCGGCGCGAGCGAGCGGGTCAGATCGAACAGCCGTTCCTGGGTCGTCCTGCTCGTGTCGGCACCGACGTCCATGATGTTCATGGCTGTCTGCATCGCGGCGGGCAGGCACCAGATGTCCCGGAACTCCCCGACGAAGTCCCCGCGCTCGTAGAGGTCCATGGAGAACGGGCCCGGTCGTGGCCTGGGCGAGGCCGACGCGGCAGGCTCGCCCGATGGGACCGGACCGCCGGGCCCGGCGGCCGAGGGAATGGGCGATCCGGCGTTCGCGGGTGGATTCACGCGCGCCCAGGGCGTGACCAGCGGGGCGACCCCGAGCGTGGCACCCGAGAGGGCTTCGCCGGTCGAGTGGACGACCCCCACGGCGAGCGCGGCGAGGGCCACGGTCATGGCAAGCGGTGCGAGCCGTCGCCGCGCGAGGCCGGCCCGCGGGATCTGCCACACGCGCCGCTCCTCGTCCATGCGCCGCGCCGGCTCGGGCGCCCGTCCCATCCTCGCGACGCGCGGCGCGAGCGTGAGGGCGAGGATGGCCACCTTGGCGGCCATGCCGACCGCGAAGCCGACGGGGATCGCCGCCAGGCCGATCGTCGGGGCGAGCCTGTCGGCGGCGAGCACGATCGCGACGAAGCCCACGACCGAGGCGAGCGTCGGCAGGATCGTGTTGCTGGTCGCGTACAGCGCCCGGCTGAGCAGGTGGGTGAGGCTCTCGAGCGGAACCGCGATCGCGAACACCGCCAGGATGCTCGTGGTGCGGACAATGTCCTCCTCGTCGAAGGCGTCACCGCCCAGCAGGATCCGGATGGCCAGCCCGCTCAGGACGAACAGCCCGACCGCCGCGCCAGTGGACAGGACCGCGATCGTCACGAGGTTCGTGCCCAGCACGCGGCTGAATCCGCGCCGGTCGCCAATGGCCGCCGCCGCCGACAGCGCGGGAAACGCCGCGATCGCGAAGGAGGCGCCGATGAGGCTGACCGGTACGCTCTGGAAGTTCCGGGCGAAGCTGACCGAGCTGACCGAGCCGGCGGCGAGAGTCGAGGCGAGCGACGTGAAGTAGAGGAAGGTGAGCGGCTCGATCGGGTGGCTCACCATCTTCGGGACCATCAGCCGAAGGAACGTTCCCAGGCCGCGGGTCCGGAGAGCCAGGCTCGGCCGTGGCCGGAAGCTCGTCCTGCTGATCCCCACGATACGGATCGTGAGATGGGCCAGCGCGCCCACGACGGCCCCGATGGCGGCGGCGGCGATGCCCAGTCGATCCGCCAGGAGCGCGGTCCCCGCGACGATGCCGCCGTTGTACAGGAGCGGCGCGAGCCCGTACGCCACGAACCGCCGCTCGGCAACCAGGATCTCGCCCAGGACGATCGACGCGGCGAAGATGACCGGCGTCACGCACATGACCCGGAAGAGGTCGACGTAGAGCTCGCGCTGGGCGCCCTGGAACCCGGGCGCGATGATCGCGACGGTCTGCGAGGCGAACACGAACAACAACGCGGCGACGACGGCCATGACGACGACCGCCAGCGTGAGGACGGTCCGCCCGAATGCGCGGGCCGCCTCGTCTGCCTCGGCTCTCAGCCCCGTGAAGACCGGCACGAACGGGGCGACGAGCGCGCCCGCCACGAGGACGTCGAGCGCGAGCTCGGGCAGGACGAAGGCGGCGTTGTAGGCATCGAGCTCCGGGCCGGCCCCGAATGTCCGCGCGAACAGCCGGTCGCGGACGAGTCCCATGGCGTAACCGCCGAAGGTCAGGACGGACAGGATGATGGCGCCCCGGGGCAGCGCCGCCGACAGGAGGCCGCGAACGCGGACCCACGCGCGAGGCGCCGGTCCGGGCGCGGACGGGCCAGACACGCGCGCGGTCACGTCCTCCGGCTCCATCTGCCTCTCCCCAAGACGAATGCGCATGTGCCAGCCCCTCTGGCTTCGTGCAGGTGGCCCAATCACCTCGAGCGATTCGATCGGCCGCGGAGCCAGTGCGAAGCGATGCTAAGCCTAGGGGACGACGATCACGTAGCGGTAATCCCAGATCGTCCGGATCCGATCGTCATAGCGGGTCAGGATGCGGCCGAACGTCGCGTTCGTGAGTCGCTTGTTGGGGGCCATGTCGTAGTAGCCGCGAGTCTGCTTCGGCCAGAGCGGCCCCATGACATAGACCGAGGTGACCGTGTAGTTGCTGGTCACCGCCGGATCGGCGGTCGCCAGGAACCCGTTGAGCACCCAGGCGTGATGGCCGGCGCTGACGAAGAGCCCGACCGGCTTGCCGGTGAGGCGCATCCGTCTGGCGGCGTAGCGCAGGGTCGTCTGGTAGCCGTTGCCGGCATAGACCCGGTAGGGCCCGACGCCCACTGTGTTCAGGATGCCGGCAAAGCCCTGCGGATCGACCCCCGGGTAGGAATACGTGTAGCGGTTGAGCCTCCGGCCAAGCCTGTACCAGGCGCTCTGTTCGGTGGAGCTGTGGACGGACCGCCTGCGGATGATGTTGGTCATGATCTGCGCCGACGTCGGCACGCACCAGGTGTACGTCGCCTGGGTCGAGAAGACGCCACTGCGATAGAGGTTGATCTTGCCGGTCCAGGCCGGGATGACGAACAAGGACCGGCTGGCGATGGAGCTGGTGGCGCCGCTCCTGGCCGTGAGGGTGATCGTGAACGTGCCGGCGGCCGCGTAGGTGTGCGTGGGCTGGGGCTCGGTCGAGCTCGTGCCATCGCCGAACGTCCAGGTGAAGTGCTTCGGGTCGCCCGTCGACGTGTTGACGAAGGCAACCGGCCGGCCGGCGATGAAGGTCGTGCCCGTGACCGTGAATGCGGCGACCGGCTCCGGCCGTGGGTCGGTGACCGTGATCAGGTCGGCGCGGGTCAGGCTCGCGTTCGAACCGTCTTCGAACGTCGCTGTGAGCGCGACGGTATACGTTCCGGGCGCTTCGTAGGTGTGCGTGGGGTTCTGGCCCTCGCCTGAGGCTCCGTCGCCGAAGGTCCAGGCCCACGAGGAGGGCGCGCCCGTCGAGGAGCCGCTGAAGCTGACGGTCAGCGGTGCGACGCCGGTCGTGCCGTCCGCCGTGAAGTCGACCGTCTCCGGATCGGCCGCGAAGGCCGCCGGTACCACCGAGCGAAGAGGCGATACGACCGTCGCGAGTGCCAGGCCGCCGACCAGCAGGGTTGCCAGCGCGACCGGCCGACCGATCGACGTCAGGACCCTGGCGACCGTCCGCATCGCGGCTACTCCCAGACATGCTTCCATCCCCGGCGGGTCACGGCGACCCACGACGCTGATGGCTGTTTGGCCAGCCTGCCGTTCCGGCGGACGGCCCACTACCACCCAGTTGGGCCGTGGGCCGGCCGCCAACTGGGGTTGCGCGCCTGCACCACTCCCGTGCCGTTCACGCGTGAGCGATTTCGGCCGGGCGGACGGCCTCGCTCGGCCGGCGGCTCGGCAGTATTCCAGCATGAATAGGATCGATCACGAGCGAGCGTGTTCGCGGCACGAGGTGGCGTGCGGAGCCGGTTGGCACGCCCACATGATGCGCCGCTCATTCACCATGGAATAGGCCACCGTGACGGGAATAGACCATGGTCCACGAACAAGGCCGCTGCGCGATCGGCAAGTTCGGGTCCCCCGCGGCCGCCCGGCGTCGGTTCGCCTCAGCCGAACTTGATGTCAGTCAGGATCTCGCCGCCCGCCCGGGCGCCCTCGGAAGCGCCACCCTCCATGAAGCCCTGGAAGTCCTGCGAGCAGTGCTCGCCGGCGAAGTGGACGTTGCCCTGGCGAACCTTCTCGTAGCCGCTGAAGGCCGTGTACTGGCCCACCCGCCAGTACGAGTAGGAGCAGTTGAGATTCGGATCGAGCGCCGGCGCAGACAGCGTCGCCTTCCCGTTCCAGAGCGCCGAGATCCCCGGAAACACGGGCTCGAGCTGGCCGAGGAACGCGGTCGCGTACGACACGACCAGGGCGCTCGAGGCGTCCGAGTATGGCGTCGATGGACTGAAGGAACCGGCGACGTCGCCACCCGTGTAGTCGACGAGGATGCCTCTCGAGCCGGCCTGGCCGCGCGACACGTCCCACGTGTTCTGGTAGCCGGTATCCGCATAGCTGCTGCCGTTGCTGATCCCCGGCCATGGCCCGGTCCCATTCCACAGGCGCGAGTCGAACTGGAGTTGGAGCTTGTCGTTGCGGCCCCGGCCCAGGTCCTGGATGGCCGTGTCCTTGAGATCGTCGAAGCCCGCCCGACGGTAGTCGAGGGTCCGCAGCACCGCGAACGGCAGCGCCAGCACCACCTGGTCGGCAATCACCGGGTTCCTGACCCCGTCGAAGCTCAGCGCGTAGGTCCCGTCGCTCCGTCTCGCGATCCCGGTCATCCGCATGCCGGTGCGAATGGCCGACCCACGCGCCGAGATGTCGGCGGCGATGGCCTGGGGCAGGCGCTCGTTGCCGCCGGCGATGTGATAGCGCTCATCGGACAGGCCGAAGATCGAGAAGTTCCCGGGCCGTGCCTTGTAGCCCAGCAGGTAGACCAGGTTGAGCGACGCCTGGTCGGTGGTCTCGGCGCCATATTCGATGTTGTAGGCGATGTCCAGCAGGCCACCCATGGGCGAGGTGTGGCCGCCAGGGACGCGCGATTCGATCCAGTCATAGACGCTCATGTGATCGAGGATCACGCCGCCCGGCGTGTTGAGGTTGTAGAGGGTCGGGTAGCTGGCCGCCCAGACGTCGCGCTGGAGGGCCTGGTGGATCCGCTGGAAGTCGCTGTCCGCCTCTTCCTTGGGGTAGTACTCCCCGAAGAAGCGGTACGTGTCCTCCGCGCCGTTGGGCTCGGCTCCGAGAAGGTCGACCGTCGCCAGGCGGTAGCGCTGAGCGAGCGAAAGGATCGTCTTGTGGTTCGAGTCGATGAGCTCGCCGCACCACTCGCTGGTCTGGCCGTCGAGCCAGTAGCCGCGGGCGTCCGAGTGCATCCGGCCGCCGATACGATCGGCCGCCTCGTAGACGGTCGACGCGACGCCCTTGTCGGCGAGGGTGAGTGCGGCGGTCAGGCCGGCGATGCCGCCCCCGACGATCGCGATCCGCGGACCGGCCGCGCGGACCCGTGGCGCGAACCCGGTCGTGCCCGCCAGGGCGAGCGCCGCGCCGGCCGCCGCCGATCCGGCCAGGAAGTCGCGGCGACTGATTCCGTCACGGACGCGGCGGTCGCGTGCCTCGGCGCGTTCGGCTCGGATGTCGTCCGGCCGGCGCATGCGCTCCTGTGCGGCCGCATGATCGGTCACGAGCTGGACGAGGGATCGAAGCAGGGGCGTGCGTGCCATGGCGATCCTCCGGTGGTGGCCGGCGCCGGGCCGAACAGCTCAGTCACACGATGGTATGAACGCAACGGTATCGCAGGCAGGTGAGGCCGTCGAGGCGAATGTCACGGGTCGCGACGCCACCGCGCACGAATTTCGAACTTCTCGTCTCGTGAACGTCGTCAGGCGCAGGCCAGGCCTGCCTTCGGAACGGTGAGATCCATCAGGTAGGCGTTGGCCGCCTTCTCGACACAGGTGCTCGCGGCGTAGCCGGTGTGCCCTTCGCCGCGCCGCGTGATGAGGATCGCGGAGCTCAGCTGGCGCGACAGGGCGACCGACCAGTGGTACGGCGTGGCCGGGTCGCCGCTCGATCCGATGACGACGATCGGCGGCGCACCGGGAGCCGAGACCGGCGCCGGCTGGCGGGTGGGGGCGATCGGCCAGTAGGCGCAGCCCACGTCGCTGAAGGCCAGCAGGGCGCCGAAATGCGGGGCCTTGCGGACCCAGGCCTTGGCCCACGCCTGGTAGGCCGCCGGGTCCCGCGGCGCCGGGAAGTCGAGGCAGACGACCGCCCGGTGGGCGTCGATGAGGTTGGAGTAGCCACCGTCGGAATTGCGGCCGTTGAGCGGATCGGCCAGGAGCAGGAAGAGCGACCCGTCGCCCGCCTCGGCGAGAGCGAGCCCGGCGGCCAGGACCGGCCACGAGTCCCGGGAGTAGAGGGCGCCGGCGATGCCGCTCCAGGCATAGCCCGGGCCGACGCGGCGGGAGTCGCCCAGTCGCGTGGCGGGAAGAGATCGCGCCTCGATGTGTCGCATCAGCCTGTCGAAGGCCGGCTCGGGCTTGCCGCCGTGATGAAAGAGGCAGGAACGCTGGCGGGCACAGTCGGCCAGGAATCGGCGCAGCGCGCCTTCGAAACCGACCGCCTGGCCCTCGCTCAGGGCGGCGAGGTCAAGAGACGGATCGACGGCTCCGTCCAGCACCAGGGCGCGGATGCGATCCGGGAACATCTGGGCGTACAGCGCCCCGATGAGCGTACCGTAGGAGAAGCCGATGTAGGTCAACCTGGCGTCGCCGAGCGCCTGGCGCAGCACGTCGAGATCGCGCGCGACGTTCTCCGTTCCGAGGAAGGGCAGCAGCTCCGGGTTTCGGCGCTGGCAGCCCTCCGCGAACGCCCGCTCACCGTCGAGCAGTGTCGCCAGCTCGGCGGACGTGTCGGGCGTGGAGTCGACCGCCAGGAAGTGATCGAGGTCGTCGACGCAGCGGACCTCCGAACTGCGGTTCACTCCGCGAGGATCAAAGCCAACGATGTCGAACCGGCTGCGGATCCGCTCGTCGAAGACGATGTTGCCGAGGCGGCGGACGAAGTCGACGCCTGATGCTCCCGGTCCGCCCGGATTGACGACCAGAGAGCCGACCCGACGCGTCCGGTCGAGAGCGGGGAGGCGGAGGACGGAAATGATGAGAGCCGGGCCGCCAACTGCCGCGTAGTCGCGCGGCACGAGCACCTGGCCGCACTCGAAACCACGGCCGCAATCGGACCAGCCGACCGGCCTGACCGCTGGCTGGGCCGGCGCGGCCGGCGACGCCTCGGGCTGCGCGGAGGACTGGGACGTCCCGGGCGAGCCCGGCCCAGCCGACGGAACACCGACGGAGGGCTCGGGCGGCACGGTGCCGCAGGCCCACAGCATGACCGGAACCAGCGTCAGCGCAAGCGTGCGGCGCTTGGTCGATCGCGCCGGCGAGATGCCCCCGGCCGATCTCACGTCGGACGACGGTCCACCGAGACCCAGCGACGATCGAGCGGGAGGTGGATGACCGTCGGCCCGTCCGCCTCCAGCGCGTCGCGAAGCGTCGCCTCGAAGGCGGCATCGTCGTCGACGCGGACGCCGCGAGCGCCGAAGGCACCGGCGAGGCCCGCCACGTCGATCGGTCCGAGGTCGGTCGCCACGCCACGACCGGTGCCGCGCTGATCCTGGTGCATCCAGATCGTGCCGTAGCGCTCGTTGTCGAACACGAGGGTGACGACGCGCAGGCGCTCCCGGACGGCCGTTTCGAGCTCGGCCATGGTCATCGCGAAGCCGCCGTCGCCGGCCACCGCGACCACCGGTCGATCGCGATGCACGAGCGCAGCCGCGATCCCGGCCGGCAGGCCGTAGCCCATGGCCCCGGAGGTCGGACCCAGGAAGGTACCGGGCCGGCGCCAGCGGTAGCCTCGCGCGAGCCAGCCCGCGAAGTTGCCGGCGTCGGTCGTGACGATCGCCTCCGGCGGGAGGACCCGGCCCAGGGTCGCCACGATCCGCCCGGGATGCACGCCCGGACCGTCCCAGTCGTCCTGGTCGACGATCGTTGCAGCCTCCCAGGCCGCCCGATCGGCCGCGTTCGCGGCACGACGGGCGTTGAGGTGGCCGAGGTCGTGGACGGCGCCGGCCAGCAGCCGGGTCGCGAGCCGCAGGAACGTCCGGGCATCCGACGGGACCGCGAGGTCAGGCGCGGACAGGCCAGCGGCCCCGGAACGAGGCGCCAGATCGACGTGCGTCCAGCGTTGCCCATCCGCGGGCACGGTGTAGCCATGGCTGGCGATCTCGTTGAGGCGGCAGCCGACGACGAGCAGCTCGTCGGCAGCGGCCAGGCGGTCGCGAACCGTTTGCGGCGCCCCGAGCCCGCTCATGCCGAGGTACAGGGGATGGTCGTTGGGGAACACGTCACCGCGGCGCCAGGATGCCATCACCGGGACTTCCAGGATCTCGGCCAGGCGGACCAGGTCACTCGACGAGCGTGAGCGCAGAACCCCGGCGCCGGCGAGGATGAGCGGGCGGTCGGCCGCCGTGATGCGGCGGAGCACGGTTCGGATCGTGTCCGGGTCGGGATCGATCGGGCGGTCCCGGCTGGCCCGGACAACCGATGCCCCGGCGGGCATCGACTCGTCGAGCAGGTCCTCGGGCAGGGCGATGAGGACGGGGCCGGGACGGCCTCCCAGGACGTGTCGCGTTGCCTCGGCCATCGCGGCCGGCAGTCGCCCGACCTCGTCGACCTCCACGGCATGGATGCCGAGGCGACCGATCGAGCCGGCGAGGTCCGCCTCCTGGAATGCCTCGCGGCCGCGGACCGCTCGCGGGACCTGACCTACGATCGCGAACATCGGCGTCGAGTCTGCCCGGGCGGTGTGGATGCCGATCGCGAGGTTCGCCGCTCCCACGGCGCGTGTCGCCAGGCACGCGCCGGGGCGGCCGGTGAGCTGGCCGTACGCCTCGGCCATGAAGGCCGCGGCGGCCTCGTGTCGGGCCGCAACCACCCGGACGCCGACATCGCCCAGGACGTCGAGCAGGCCGAGGAAGCTCTCGCCAGGGACCGTGAACACGACGCGCACGCCGGCCGCGTGGAGCGCGTCGGCCACGAATCGACCGGCCGTCCGCAGCTCGGTCGGCACAGGAGCAGGCTTCGCGGCGCGCGGCAGCTCCGCGGCGGGCTCGGGCTCCGCCGCGGGCTCGGGCTCCGCCGGCTCCGCGGCGGACGTCGGCGCCTCTGCGGTTCGCTCGGAGACGACGGCAGCCTGCGTCGTCGCCGGAGCGTCCAGCGGCTGGGCGATCGGTGCGGCGGGCGGCTGGGCGATCGGTGTGGCTGGCGGCTGGGCGATCGGTGCGGCGGGCGGCTGGGCGACGGGCG
>DASPWU010000156.1:0-5344 GCA_035637675.1 Candidatus Limnocylindria bacterium
GCGGCCGGTCGATCCCGATGGCCCCAGACACGGTGATGGCGCTCGCGGTTCGACGGCCGGGCTGTCTTCTGCCGTCCCCTGGCCACCCCGGCTGGTCCTCGTCGGCGCGAGCCCGGCGGACCGGGCCGCCCTGGCTCGCGCGGCCGCCCGGGAAGGCGTTGGCGACCTCGTCTCGTATGCGCCATACCTTTCGACCGAGCGGCTGGCCGCGATCATCGGCGGTGCCCGCGCGGTGGTCCTGCCGGCGCTCAGCGAGTACGCCGGCCTGTCCGCGATCGAGGCGCTGGCCTGCGGTACGCCGGTGGTCGCCTCGGCTGTCGGCGCGCTGCCGGAGCTCGTGGCCGGCGCCGGGATCCTCGTCGAGCCGCGCGACCCCCATCGGCTGGCGGTGGCGCTCGCCGCGGCCTGGTCCGACGAGGCGGTCCACTCGCGCCTCGTCGCCGAGGCTCAGGCCAGGGCCGCGGCTGCCGGTCGCAGCTGGTCGGACGTCGCCCGCGAGACGAGGGCCGTCTACGCGGAGGTCGCCCGCCCGTCCATCGGCTAGCGTCACGAACCTGCTGACCCTGCGGCCGGATGCCGCGGACAAGTCGCGGATAATCCATGAACAAGCCGGTCGCAGTATTGTCCCTCTGCGGCGCGGTCAGCGATGGCCGGGGCTGATGGCGATGGAATGCGAACCAGGCTTGCCCTGAACCTGTGCAACCCCACCGCCGGTATGAAAGAGCGTACGGAACCGCCCCGGCGAACATGGCGACACAATCGAAAGACGACACATGACGATCCCGCGCCGTGCCTGGCGCACCCTCTCCGGGACCCTCGCCGCAGTGGCGCTCGCCTTGGGCATGGTCGCTGGGCCGGTCGCCGGGGCCTCGCCGCAGCCGCGCGTGGTCGTCATCGTCGGACCGGCGGGCGAGCTGACGGATGCCTACCGGTCGATCGGGTTGGCGGCCGCCCGGGAGGCCGCCCGCTGGACGCGGGATGTCGTTACGCTCTTCTCGCCGGATGCGACGTGGCCAGCCGCTCGTCACGTGCTCCAGGGGGCATCGCTCGTCGTCTATCTCGGGCACGGCAATGGGTTCCCCAGCCCGTACCGGACCGCGCCCTACCCGGTCACGCAGAACGGGCTCGGGCTCAACCCGGTGGCCGGCGGGGATGACGTGGCGCACCAGTACTTCGGCGAGTCGTTCCTAGCCACCGATGTCCATCTCGCGCCGCACGCGGCTGTGCTCCTCCTGCACCTCTGCTACGCCTCCGGCAACTCCGAGAGCGGGCTCCCAGAGCCCAGCCTCGACGTGGCCTCCCAGCGGGTGGACAACTATGCGGCCGGCTGGCTGCGGGCCGGCGCCGACGCGGTCATCGCCGACACGTTTGGCCCGCCGGAGCCATACATCCGGCCGCTGCTCACATCGTCGGCCATGGTGGACCGGATCTGGCGAGGCGCGCCGACCTTCCACGACCACGTAGTCGCCTTTCCGAGTGCACGTACCCGGGGTGCCATCGCCTTCCTCGATCCGACCGGGGCAAATGCGGGCTACAACCGGTCGCTCGTCTGGCGCCCGGGACTTCGCGCCAACCAGGTCGTCGGCGGTGGGTCCGGCGCCACGCCGCTGCCGATCTCGCCGTACGGTCTCGCGCCGCCCGCGCCATCGCTGGCCGCCATCGGCGCGCGGGTGACGGCTCCGATCCTCGCGCCGGCGGCACCGAACAGGGCACTCGTCGCCGCGACCCGGGCGCGCCTGGCGCTGCCCATCAAGCTTGCCACCGGGGTCCGCCTGCCTGCCGGCCTCCAGCTCGGCGTGCGGTGGCAGCTCGTCCTGCCTGGCTTCCCGGCCGGACCGCCCGGGACCTCCCCCGGTCCGCAGTCGGCCTCGCCCGGCCAGGCTACCGCGTCGCCCGGTGCGTCACCACCGGCGATCGATCTCGTCGTTCGCGAGGCGCCGGAGGCGGTCGTCACGGCAATGCCCGCGACGCTCGTCCGTGGCCGCCTGACCGTGACCGTGGACCTGCCGGCCGAGCCGGGTCGCTACCGACTCGTCACGACGATCTACGCGGCGGACGGCGTGGCATTCGACGCCACCAGCCAGGGGCTCATTCCGGCGCTGTCCGTGAAGGTGAGCCCGCCGCTGTCGGTCGCGTACGGCGTCGTCGCCGCGTTGTCCCTGGCGTCCGAGTCGGTGATCGAGCTGCCGGTTCGATTGGCCAACGACGGCGCCTTGCCATGGGCCGACTCGCCGGTCGCCAACAGAGACATCCGCGGGCCGCGCTCCTACTACCGGCCCGGGGCGCAGGTGGTCGCCCATTGGCTGCCGCTCGGTCTCGACACCTCCCGGACCGCGGATCCGGCGATCGTGGACGCTCCGAGACTCGCCCCGGGACAACAGGCGACCGTCGATCTGAGCCTCGTCGTGCCGTCGGAGCCAGGCGAATACCTGCTCGTTATCGACCTGCTGAGCCCGCTCCACGGATCCCTGGCGGCCGCCGGCGCGCCACCGGCCGGCGTTCGCATCAGCGTGTACCCCGCGCCGGCGCCGCGCCCCGACCGTGGACCCAGCCCGGATTAGCGATCCGGCGACCGGACACCGCGCCCGGCGGCGACCATGGCGATGCTCGTCGGCTAGATAGCCACCTGGCGGCCAGTCCAGGTCTGAGGCGATGCGGACGGGCTCGAGTCCGGCGGTGGGACCGCGCTCTGTACCCGCTGCCCGTCCTGGATCTTCACGACGTCGGTGGTCTTCATCACCTGGACGAAGGTCTGGCCGGCGGTCAGGCGGACCTGGTGGCCGGCCGCGTCGTAGAAGCGCGTCGGCGAGCTGATCGACTTCTTGCGCCAGGTGCCCTTGATGGTGTGCCCGTTGGTCGCGATCCAGGCGACGCCGCTGCCGGTGATCCGGGCCTCCAGGCGGTGCTTGGCGGGATGGCCGTCGTTGAGGGCCCCGAAGACCATTCGCATGATCACGACGTTCTTGGGCGCGACCTGCTGCTTCGTGCCCGCGTCCACCTGTCGAACGCTCCCCGAGACGAACCGGCGGTAGGTGTTCGAGGCCCGGTCGTAGCGGTAGACGACCCGGTTGGCCAGGTAGTCAACCTCGATCCGGCCGCCCGTCGGGCGCTGTTCCAGTGGCGCGTCTGGGCCGAATCGCCAGGCGGCCTTGGGCGGCGCCGATGTGGCGCCGAGCCTCCTGGTCAGCTCGCGCAGGTGCTTGCCGTCGGTGTACAGGTTGTGCGGCGGAAAACGCGTCGTGACCCGCCAGAAGTACGACCCCCAGGCGAACTCGTCGGCGTTGTAGACGAGCTGCCCACTGCCCTGCGCTCGCAGGGTGGCGAGTGCCTGCGGCGAGCCTCCGGCGTGCGCGTACACCGACTTCCACTCGCTGGCCCAGGCGATGAAGTAGTAGCGAGCGCTGCGGACCGATCCGACCGCCTTGGGCGTGCGCTCCTGGAACAGCAGCATGTAGCGCGGGATGCCGCCCTCCGCCGGAGCCTGCCAGACGACCGACGCGTCGGAGAATCCCGACTGGGGCCGGGCCGCCGAGAGGTCGTCGATCATCACCGCGATGACGTGCTGCCTGGCTGCGGCAGGGGAGACGAGGATCCCGTCGAGAGGCGCGGCGACGAGGACGGGTGTCGGCTGTGGGGTGGGGCTGGCGAGCTGGCTCGGTGACGCCGAGGCTCCGGCGGATTCGGTCGGGGTGCCGCTCCCGATGAGTGCCGGGCTGCTGACCGCACCCACCGCCTGCCCGCCCCCGAATGCGCCCCCGACGAACGCACCACCGATCGCCACGAGGACGACGGCCACCCCGATGGCGACCGAGCGGGCCCGGCGGCTCATGGGCGAGCTCGACCTCATCGAGCCGAGAACATCCACAGGCGGCCCGCGGCGCCGCCGTGATCGAACGTCATTCCGAGACCCCTCTGTCAGCGCGCGGCGTACGCCATGCGTCCCGCGAAGCATACCCGGTCAGGCATTTGTAACCATCTCACGCTGCAGCATGCAAGCAGGCGACGATGCCGGACACGCGCGCTCGATGCGCGGTAGGCTGGCCGGAGCGCCCGAATCGTCGGGCGGGCGGCGAGAGCCGAGTGAACGAGGACGTTCCTGATGTCGAACCATGTGACGAACGGGGCGGGTCGCCCCGATGACGATCGGTCTGCGGGGGCCG
Source organism: Candidatus Limnocylindria bacterium (assembly GCA_035637675.1). GTDB lineage: Bacteria > Chloroflexota > Limnocylindria > Limnocylindrales > CSP1-4 > C-114. The sequence continues at coordinate 4,161 of DASPWU010000156.1, forward strand.
AGGCCGCGCGTGAGGTGGCCGGGTCGGGATCCAGTCCCGAGCCGGGGAGGGCGACCGGCCTGCCGGCAACCGCCGACGATCGACCCGACGATCGACCCCTCGTGTCGCGCGCCCGGGTTCGGACCGTGGCGGCCGGTGCGACGCGAGCCGGTGAGGATGCCGATGCGATCGATCGGGTCGCGGTCGTCGAAGCTCCGGCCGGAGACAGCCGATCCGCGATCGGTGCGGACCGCGTCGAGATCACCCGCGGCGGGGCCATCGACGTCGAGGCCCGCAGCGTCCACATCGAACGTGGCGGCATCGGGGCCGCACGGGCGGACACAGTCGAGGTCCACCAGGGAGGCATCGGCCGGCTCGTCGCGACGACCGTCAACGTCTCGCAGGGCGGTGTCGGAGCCGCCCGCGCAGAGCGGCTGACGGTCGAGATGGGCGGCGTCGGTGCGGCGATGGCCGGCCATTTCGAGCTCAGCCGGGGTGCGGCCCGCTCGGTGCTCGCGCGCGAGGCGCACCTCGAGCAGTCGTTCGCCCAGACGGTGGTCGCCAACCAGGTGACGATGGGCCGGGGCAGCGGAGCGTTGCTCGTGATCGGCCGGCGGATCGAGGGCGACGTGCGCACGCTGCTCGACTGGCGCGGCGCGCTCGCCTTCGGGGCCGCGATCGGCCTGGTCGTGGGCCTCGTGCGGCGAGGCCCGGGCTCCCGCCGGCGCTGAGTCGGCGGGCGCAGGAGCGGCACGAAGGTGATCGACCCCTCGGCGAGTGTCCACGCGACGGCGGACCTGGAGGCCGGTGTCAGCGTGGGTCCCCGCACGAGCGTGTGGCATCGGGCCCAGCTCCGAGTCGGGGCGCGTGTCGGGGCCGATTGCATCATCGGTCGCGACGTGTTCATCGACGAGGGCGTCACCCTCGGCGACAGGGTCAAGGTCGCGAACGCGGCGCTCATCTATCACGGCGTGACGGCGGAGAACGGCGCCTTCATCGGACCGCATGCCATCCTCACGAACGACCGCTATCCTCGGGCCGTGACCTCCTCCGGCGACCTGGCCCGGGCCGACGATTGGGAGGTCGCCCCGATCCATCTGCGGGAAGGCTGCTCGATCGGCGCGGGAGCGATCGTCGTGGCGGGCACGGACGTGGGGCACCACGCGATGGTCGGGGCCGGAGCGGTCGTGACGAGGACGGTTCCG
>DASPWU010000157.1:0-9222 GCA_035637675.1 Candidatus Limnocylindria bacterium
GCGATCTGCGCGTCGAAGCCATCGATGGGGAGGCCGGCACGGTCCCGGTCGCTCACGATTGTGGCGTACGCCACCGCCGCCTCCGCGTCGAAGGGAAGAACGCGCTCCTCGAAGTCGGCGAACACCTCATCGGCTGTGGATCGCAGCAGTTGCTTGCGGTGGCCACCGGTCAGCCGCTCGATGCCGTAGCGGATCTCGGCCAGCGTGATCGACGTCGTGTACAGCTCGCGATCGTTGCGGCGCACCCAGCTGACCACAACCGGAGACGGCGACGGCCGCATGAGCTCTGAGACCACGTTGGTGTCGACAACGATCATGAAGCAAGGTCAGCCGCGCGCGGCGGCGTCGAACGCGGCGGCAGGTCCAGCTCCACGCCGCCGATGGCGCCGAAGCGGTCCAAGAGCACGGTGAACAGTCCCCCGGACCGCTCCGGCTCTCTGACCGCCTCCTCGAGGATGGCGCGGATCTCGGACTCCATCGACCGCCCATGCTGAGCAGCTCTGATGCGCAGGCGACGTTTTATGTCTTCGTCCAGGTTTCGGATGCTGACTGCTGCCATGATGAGCACCCCCTTTCCCGTGCTATCAATGCTAGCAGAGGCCACGCTGCGCAGCCGCGCGTGTCGTCCTGCTGGGTACACGACATGTCCTGCCGTGCCCTTCCGGGTTCGGACTCCCCGGCGCGGTACCGCTCTCGGGGAGCATCGAGGAGAGCTTCCGGCGGCGGCTCGAGGCCCTGCCGGCCGACACCCGAGTTCTGTTGCTGGTCGCAGCGGCCGATCCGGTGGGCGACCCGATGCTGGTGTGGCGAGCAGCCGATCGGCATTTGACCGGAGAGCCTGCTCGCCTTCGAGCCGACATGGTCGCGGCACGCGCTTCCCGACCCGATCCGCCAAGACTACCTGCCAGCCTACCAGGGCGACTGGTTCGTGGAGTCGATGCGCTACGTGCGCGCCTACCCCACGGACCTTCCGGTCCTTCGCGATCTGCTGCCGGAGATCCAGACGCCGGTGCAGATCATCGCTGGCGCGCGAGACCCGGTGGTGCCACCGGTCAACCGCGTGGGGCTCAGCGAACGGCCGAGCCGGACATCCCAACCGCGCCGACCTGCCTCAGGCGCCGGGCGGCGCGAGCAATCCTCCGCCGTAGATCATGATGTACAGGGTGCCGACGACGGCGAGCAGGCAGGCCAACCCGACCGGTCTCGCGTTGATCCTCCCGTGGGTCACCGCCCAGAAACCGGCGAGCACGAGCACGTACAGGCCGAGGGCGATCTCGATGAACGCGAAATGGGCGGTCGGGATACCCGCGGCGCCATAGTAGCTGGCGAGCAGCGCCATCTCGATGACCTGTAGCACGAGGCAGAGCAGGGCAAGATTGCCGATCGGGCGCATGTCCCAGCCGCGCGCCTGGATCACGGCCGCGCCGAGCCAGAGCAGGCCGTACATCCCTGAGATCGCGCTGAACAGCAGCCCGAGCTTGGGCGCCTCGCCGTCGGTCCCGAGCGGGGCCGCGACGACCAGCCAGATGGACATGAACAGCAGGGTGATGGCGCCCATGGCGCTGCCGGCGACGGCGACCGATGCCGTCGGGCTGGGCCCGTCCTCGGTGACGGGCTTGGCGTCGACCCCGAGCAGCTGCACGCCGTTGGCCCACAGCGCGAACAAGAGGCCGACCATGCCGATCGTGATCGGAGCAAGTGACATCATGACTCCCTTCCTCGGGCGCCTCGGCTCACCGGATCGATAGGGCGCGCACCTCGAGACCCGCCTCGTCCAAGGCGCGCCGGACCGCCCGGCCGAGCTCGCCGGCTCCGGGGGTGTCCGAGTGCACGCAGACCGTCTCGGCGTCGACCGCCACGCGCGTCCCGTCGAGCGCGGTGACGGCGCCCTCGGTCATTGCCGAGCGCGCCCGCTCGGCAACCACCGTGGGGGTCGCCGTGAACTCCTCCCACCAGCGGAACATGACGACCTCCCCGCCGGCCCGCATCGGCCGGTCGGCGAAGAACTCGGGGACCGCGCGCAGGCCGGCCTGTCCGGCCGCCTGCCACAGCTCGGACCCGCGCAGGGTGTAGAGGAACAGCCGGCTGTCGATCCGCGCGGTGGCCTCGGCGATCGCCCTGGCGTAGGCGGGATCGTCCAGGGCCATCGTGTACATGGCGCCGTGTGGCTTGACGTGGTGCAGGCCGACGCCGGCGTTGGTGACGAATTGCCTGACCGCGCCGACCTGGTAGGTGACGTAGTCGCGGAGGGCCTGCTCCGTGACCTCGAGCTCCCGGCGCCCGAAGCCGAGCAGGTCGGGGAATCCGGGGTGGGCGCCGAGCGCGACGCCGTGGGCGACCGCGGCGTCCACGCTGGTCCGCATGATCGTGGGGTCGCCGGCGTGAAAACCGCAGGCGATGTTGGCCGAGGTGATGACCTCCATCAGCTCGGCGTCCGCGCCGCGCTCCCAGAGCCCGTAGCTCTCCCCGAGATCGGCGTTGAAGTCGACCGCACGCATGTACGCTCCTTCGCGCGCTGTGTTACTCGAGCGCCCGGGCCAGGACCCGGCGGGTATACACGCCGACGACGCGGCGCTTGTAGTCGGCCGACCCGTCGATGTCGTCGAGCGGGGCGGACTGCCGGGCGGCCGCGTCTCCGGCCCGGCCGAACAGCTCCGGCGAGGACCGCTCGCCGAGCAGCAGCGCCTCCGCCTCGGTTGCCCGCAACACGCGGTTGGCCGCGCCGCTCAGCCCGATGCGGGCGTCGGTGATGGTTCCGTCGGGCGCCAGGACGACACGCGCGGCAGCGCCCACGATGGCGAAGTCGAGCGGGCGAACCGCGTACTTCAGATAGGCGCCGCGGGCGCCGTCGGGCTGCGGCGGCAGGCTCACGGCCGTGACCATCTCGTCCGGCCGGGCGACCGTCTCCATCATGCCGACGAAGAAGTCCTCGGCCGCGACCTCCCGTTCGCCGCCGTGCTTGCTGGCGAGGTGGACCCGGGCGTCACAGGCGATCAGCGCGGCCGGCGGGTCGGCGGTGGGGAAGGCGTGGGCGACGTTGCCGCACAGCGTCCCCCGGTTGCGGATCTGAACGGTCGAGACAGCGGCCTCGGCGGCGGCCAGCAACGGCCAGCCTCCCATGATGCGAGAGTCTCGCTCGACCGCGGTATGCGTCACCATCGCCCCGATGCGGGCGCCGCCGTTGACGTCCACGTGCCGTAGTGGCTCGATCCCGTTGAGGCCCACGAGCACCTCCGGGTCGACGAACCGCTCGCGCAGCAGGATCAGCAGCGACTGGCCGCCAGCCATCACCTTGGCGGCATCGCCCTGCTCGGCAAGGATGTCGAGGGCTTCCTCGAGCGTCGTTGGCTCCAGGTACTGCACCGGTCGACACCTCCTATCGCTGTGCCTCGTCGATCGCGGCCAGCACCCGTTCCGGCGTGAGCGGGATGCGCCTGACGCGGGCACCGGTGGCGTGGTAGACGGCGTTGGCGATGGCTGCCGCGGTTGGGACCAGGCCCATCTCGCCCAGCCCCTTGGCTCCATACGGACCTCGGGGGTCGTTGGTCTCGACCCAGTAGGAGCGAATCGGCGGCATCTCGGTGGCGGTCGGGATCTTGTAGGTCGAGAAGTGCGGGTTGAGCACCTGCCCCTGGTCGCAGACCAGGTCCTCCATGATCCCGTAGCCGATCCCCTGGGCGACGCCGCCCTCGACCTGTGCCTCGGCCAGGGCCGGGTTGACGACGTTGCCGCAGTCGGTGGCGGCGACGAAGTCGACCACGCGGACCTGGCCGGTCTGCTCGTCCACCTCGACCTCCACGGCGTGGACACCGAAGCTGTAGCTCATGGCGAAATCGCCCACGCCCGTCTCCGGGTCGGGCAGGTCGCAGGGGGCGTCGTAGTGGGCCTGGGCCATGATCTGACGGCCGTCCCGGTCTCGGAAGATGCTGGCTTGGACGACGCTCGCCAGGTCGATGGAGCGCTCCGGGTCGGCGGTGTCGAACACCTTCTTGCCGCCCAGGGCGAGCTGGTCGGGCTGGACGCCGAGCTGCTCGGCGGCGACCCCGAACAGCTGCTGGCGCACCTGGGCACAGGCGTCGCGCACCGCGTTGCCGGCCAGCGTGGTCACCCGGCTGCCGTAGGTGCCGAAGTCGGCGGGGATCGTCTCGGAGTCGGAGGTGATCACGTCCACGTCGTCCAGGTCCACGCCCAGCTCCTCAGCGCAGATCTGCGCGGTGGCGGTGGTGGCCGCGCCGGTGCCCATCTCGGTCGCGCCGATCAACAGCGACACCGAGCCGTCCTCGTTGACCTTCACGCCGGCCGCGCAGAAGTCGGCGTTGACGTTGGGGTGGAACTTGCCGCTGGTGAAGTGGGTACCGCAGGCGATCCCGACGCCCCGCCCCGGCCGCGGGTTCGCGCGCTTCTCGCTCCAGCCGATCGCCTCGGCCGCCAGCTCGAGGCACTCGACGATCCCGCAGCTCGTCAGGGTCGGCCCGGAGATCGCCTTGTCGCCCGGCCGTGACAGGTTCCTGCGCCGGAACTCGATCAGGTCCATGCCGAGACGCTCGGCGATCATGTCGGTGTGGCATTCCGCGGCGAAGGTGAACTGGGGGCTGCCGAAGCCGCGGAAGGCGCCGCCGAACGGGTTGTTGGTGTAGACGGTGTAGCCGTCGTAGCGATAGTTGGGGATCCGGTAGACGGCGCCGCCGAGCATCGACTGGGTGAGCGAGACCCCTGGCCCGTAGGAGGTGTAGGCGCCGTTGTCGAGGATGACCCTGGCCGAGCGGGCGGTGATGGTTCCGTCGGCCTTGACGCCGGTCTTGATGTCGATGATCTCGGGGTGCCGCGTGCGGCTGGAGGTGAACTCCTCATCGCGCGAGTGGAACATCTTCACCGGACGCCCAAGGTTCATCGACGCCTGGATCGCCACCACGTAGATCGAGTGCGGCTCGGACTTGGAGCCGAACCCACCGCCCAGGTAGGGCGAGATGATGCGGATCTTGTTGGCCGGCAGCCCGAAGATGCCCATGAGCCCGAAGCGGTCGAAGAACGTCGACTGGCTGGAGATGTGCAGCGTGACGCGGCCGGAGGCGTCGTAGTCGGCGACGACCGCGTGCGGCTCCATGCACGTATGACACTGGCGGCTGGTGACGAAGCGGTCCTCGAAGACATGGTCGGCCTCGGCGAAGCCGGCCTCGGCGTCACCGCCGACGACCCGGTTGTGGGCCGCGACGTTGCGCTCGACTCCCTCGTGGACCTTGGGGGCGCCCTCGGCCATCGCCGCTTCCGGTTCGAACACGCCGGGTAGCGGCTCGTAGTCGACGTCGATCGCCTCGATGCCGCGCAGCGCTGTCTGCTCGTCGAGGGCGATGACGGCGGCGACGCCCTCGCCCTGGTAGCGGACCACGCCGCTGGCCAGCGCGGTCTCGTCCTGGACGAAGGCGCCGAACTTGGTCTGTGGCATGTCCTTCTGGGTGTAGACGGCGAGCACGCCCGGGATGGCCATGGCCGCCGCGGTGTCGATGGCGCGGATCCGGGCGCTCGCCAGCGGGCTTCGCAGGATCTCGCCGTAGACCATGCCAGGCAGGCGCATGTCGTAGGCGTATACGGCCTTGCCGGTGACCTTCTCGAGCGAGTCCGTCCGGGGCAGGGAGCGGCCGACCACCCGGCGTGGCGAGGGCCGGTCCTCGCGCTGCTTCGCCTGGCCGGAGGCGGCCATGATCGCCTCGACGATCTTGCTGTAGCCGGTGCAGCGGCAGAGGTTGCCGCGGATGGCCTGGCGGACCTCGTCCTCGGTGGGCTTGGGGTTGTCGGCGAGCAGCGCCTTGGCGGTCATGATCATCCCCGGGTGTGCAGTAGCCGCACTGGGCCGCGAAGCGCTCGGCGAACGCCCGCTGCATCGGGTCGAGCTCGCCATTGCGCGCAAGCCCCTCGATCGTCTGGATGCGGTGGCCGGCCGCCTGCACGGCGAGGACCAGGCAGGCGTTGACCACCGTTTCGTCCAGGTGGACGGCGCAGGAGGCGCACTCGCCCTCGTTGCACGAGCGCTTGGTGCCCACCAGGCCGAGGTCGTCGCGCAAGGCGTCGACCAGCGAGCGGTCCGGCTCGACGAGCAGGTCGTAGGAGACGCCGTTGACGTTGAGTTGGATGGGTAGCTTGGCCATCGGCACGCCCCTTCCTCGCGATGCTCAGAGGTCGCCGTCGGGTTGCCGCCCGAGCAGGGCGATCAGGCGGTCCACCTCCTCGACGTCCCCCACTTCCTCGAACCGCTCGTCCCCGACCCACTGCCGGGCCCACCACTGGTAGAGGTCCATCTGCCGCTCGCCGTGGAACATCCGGATCGCGGCGCGCTCGTCGGTGAAGCAGACGTAGAGGGAGGGCACCTGCCGGGCGAGCGTGGCCAGCCCTTGGAAGGTCGTCACCCCCTGCGTGGGCATGCAGTCGCTGATCAGCACGACGTCGGTCGCCTCCGGGAGCCGCCCGGACAGCTCGGCCGCGGCGCGGAAGACCGCGCCGAGGTCGGTGGCGCGCCCCTCGGGCAGCCGCAGGATGCGGTCGATCACCTGCTCGATCTCGCGGTCCTCGCCGAGCGGCTTCAGCTCGGCGAGCTTGTCGTCGAACGCCAGCACGGCATAGGCGGCCCGCCCTGCCGCCGAAAGCTGGGCGAGGACCGCGGCCAGCGTCGCCCCGAGCTCGAGCTTGCGGCCGACCATGGAACCGGAGTGGTCGACGAAAATGATGTAGTTGCGCGCCTGGCGCTCCCGGGTGAGGACGCGGATATCGCCGGCCGTGACGTTGCCGGCCTTGGCAACCAACGCCTCCACCGTCGTGGGGAGGTCGAGCAGGCCGTTCGGCGAGGCTGTCACGGGCTCGCTCCGCAGCGACGTGCCTGCCTGGCCGCCGGTCGTGCGGCGGATGCCATCGCGCGGCCGCAGCACCAGCTCGCGGGCGCGTCGCAGGACCTCGTCGAGGTCGCGAAGATGGGTGTCCCGCACGCCAGGCGACTCGGACTGCCTGCCGCCGGCGGCAGAGGGTCGGTCGCGGTCCACCATCGGCACCGAGCGCGACTCGCCGGGCTCGCCGCCACCGCCAGGGCGGGCCAGCCCGGGCAGCTCGTCGGGCCGCTCCGGCTTGCGCGCCGGTCGCGGGGCCTTCCTGCGCGAGCGCTATCTCGCCCTCTTCCCCGACGGCCCCGGTCGCCTCGCCCCGCGCCTCGGCGAGCTCGCCGGTCGGCGCTGCTATGGCCGCCTCGAGCAGGGACGCGACACTGCCCTGGTAGTCGCGGCGGAGCACCGCGTCCAGGATCTCGTGGACGATGGCGCAGGCGGTACGGGTGACGGTCGGCCTGACCCGGACCTTGCCCGCATACGAGGTGCAAGCCAGGAACCGCAGCGTCTCGAGGTCGAGCCGTCCCGATCGTAGGCGTCCAGCAGGTCGACGAAATCGATCGCGCCGCGCACCGAGGCGCCGTGGCGAAGGTCCGGATGGCGGCGGGACTCGCGGGCGACGTCGACGGCGAACGGGTGGAAGCCGGCCTGCCCGCTGCCGCAGCGCCGGGTGACGATCTCCAGCTCCTCTTCGCGCGACTGGTAGTCGAGCTCGAGAATGAGGAAGCGGTCGGCGAGCCCGCGAGACAGCGGGCTGTGCCGACGTCGTCGAGCGGGTTGGCGGCTCCCACGACCGTGAAGCCGGGCCTGGCGTCGACCCGCCCCAGCCGCGGCACCTCCAGGTAGCGCTCCGAGAGCGCCGTGATCAGGACGTTCAGCGCACCGCTGGGCGCCCGGTTCACCTCCTCGAGATACACGATCCCGCCCGCGCGCATAGCTCGGACGAGCGGCCCGGGCACGAAGTGCTCCGGCCGGTAGCCGTCCTTGAGCACCATCGGAGGATCGAAGGTGCCGACCAGCGCGTGGGCGGTGAGCTGCTCGTCGCCGGTCACGTCCACGAAGCGGTCCGGCTCCTGCCCGAGGTGGCCGGCCAGCGCCCGCAGCATGGTTGTCTTCGAGACGCCGGGAAGCCCGAGGAGCAGGACGGCCTTACCTCGCCGGATGGCACTCAGCAGCAGGCGCAGCTCCGTCCGCCGCCCGACCACAGCGTGAGCGATGTCGTCCGGCAGCTCGGCGCTCATCACATCCTCGCTCCGATTGGGAGAGGAAACGTATCATCGATTAAGCACGTTTGAAAAGGTTGACATTTTGTTAGGAGGTTCGGCTTGCCCCAGCTCCGTCGGCAGTCGGCACCCTCGCCGTTCGCCCCCTCGCCGATCAAGGGACCTGCCGAGCAGGTGCGCCTTGCCATTCTCGAGGGGATCACCGCCGGGCGGCTCCGGCCTGGTGACCGGCTGCCGAGCGAGCTCGAGCAGGCGAAGGGGTTCAAGGTCAGCCGTGCCGTCGTACGTGAGGCGCTCCGCTCACTCGCCCAGCTCGGCCTGATCACCACCATGCAAGGCCGGGGCGGAGGGTCCTTCGTCAACCACCTCGACCACGGCCCGGTCCAGCATCACCTGCAAGAGGCCATGGGGCTGCTGCTGGACTTCGACGAGATCAACCTGGCCGAGCTGGTGGACGCCCGGCGCGCGCTGGAGGGCACCGCAGCCCGGCTTGGCGCCGCGCGGCGAGGCGACACGGAGCTCGCCACCATGACCGAAACGATCGAGCGGTCGCGAAACGACAGGCTCGCGCCCGACGCCTGGCTCGAGCTGGACATCCACTTCCACCGTGCCGTGGTGGCCTCAGCCCACAATCGAGTGCTCAGCCTGCCCTTTGCCGCCCTGCACGGCGTGGTACAGCCCCGTCTCAACCAGCTCATCATGCCGCTGCTCGACCGCCAACGTGTGGTCTCGCAGCACGACGCCATCTGCGCCGCCATCGGCGCCAGAGACCCAGCCGCGGCCGAGCAGGCCGTCATCCATCACGTCGAGGACCTCGAACGCCTCTACCGCCGAGCCGGCCTGCTTGGATCCTCCCCTGGCGCCTATGACGCAACCCGGCCGGCAAGACGAGCCGGTGATGACGGAAGCCGCTGACCGGCACGGCCGGCCAGCGGATGGTCCAGGGCCCAGCGGGTCGCCGAGTGACCGACCGCCAGCACCCGGGCCCCGTCACCTGAGTTCCGCGTAATTCCGGGGTCCTAGAGGTCCGGGACACTAGAGTCCGCAGGTCAGCGGTGCCGGGGCTGGTGAAGCAATCGGAATCTCCTAGAGAAACGATTATCGCTGCTAATCCCATTCATGCACGAAGTTTC
>DASPWU010000158.1:0-5208 GCA_035637675.1 Candidatus Limnocylindria bacterium
TTCATGCACGGATCGGTCGATCAGGTCGGCCTCCGAGGCGTCCTGACCCGCTGCGGCGTCGACAATCGCTGCCCAGCGTTCGCCACGTGACCGTAAGGCAGGAATGTCAGGGCGCTGACCTCGCCGCGCGGATCGCGCAGCCATCGCCTCATTCCTCGACCGTCGACCGGGAAGCGGCCCCTCAGGAGGGTGACGTGGTCCGCGAGGGCCCGTCGGTTGGACCGGCCGTCTGCCAGAACGACCCAGACCGAGACTGCGAGTGGGTTGAATCCACGGTCGCGCGCGACGGTTCGAGCGAGCCTGCCGTACCGATCGACGGCGCCGAGCAAGCCCTGGACGTCCACGATTTCGGTCTTCAACTCGATCACAACCAGCGACCGTGTCGCAGCGTGCCAGGCGAGAGCGTCGATGGTGCCGCGCTCGCCGTAGATGGAGAACGAGACCTCTGCCAGCAGCCGCCAGCCGGTCAGCTTGGCGAAATTGCGTGCGAGGGCCTCGTGGAGTCCGGCGTGACGCCGGCCGAACATGCGGGCGAGCTCGGCGCCCCGCCAGCGAACGACCACGTCCACCTTGATATCCAGCACTCCACTGACCGTACGGACGGCCGAGAGGCCGACCTCCTCCAGATGGCCGCGCTCGATCCGGGACACCGTTGGTGCCGACATCCCGGCCGCGGCCGCCACATCGAACTGACGAAGCCCGCGACGAATACGGACTGCGCGGACGGCAGCGCCCACGTCCTGGTCTCTCATCGGTCGAGGATGACGCCTGGCCATCATCGGCTGGTTATTCGACCGCGACCCGCGCCGGGTGCGATGTAGACTCGGGCATCGGAACCGAGACGAGGTGGATCGCCGATGACGTCCGAACCCGCTCCCGATCGCGGCGGTGCCCAGCCGACGACAGTGATCGAGCTCACGCCCAACGAGCTCGCTCTCGTTCGGACGGCGCTCGGCCTGCTTCGCTCGACGCTGGGCAGAGAGGAGGCCGACGAGCTTGCCGAGGTCCAGGCGCTATTGGCTCGCCTTCCGGGCCAGGGACCCTCGCAAGGACTCGCATGACCAACACCGCCGCGCGACCCGACGCGAAGGCTGGCAGTCTCGATCCTGCGGACACCCCGGTCTTTCGGCTGTTCATCGCCGGCGAGTGGGTCGACTCGATCTCGGGGGAAACGTTCGAGAGCCGAAACCCGGCGGACAGCCGCGATGTCATCGGCCGGTTCCAGCAGGGAACGGCTGCCGACGTCGCGCAGGCCGCGCGCGCCGCCGAGACCGCGGGCCTCCTGTGGCGCCGGACGCCGGCCCCCAAGCGCGGTGAGATCCTGTATCGCTTCGGTCAGCTCATGGCGGACCACAAGGAGCGCCTGGCCAGGGCGATGACCCGCGAGATGGGCAAGGTCCTGGCCGAGGCGCGCGGCGATGTCCAGGAGGGCATCGACATCGCGTTCCTGATGGCCGGCGAAGGGCGCCGGATGTTCGGCGACACCACGCCCTCGGAGCTGCCCGACAAGTGGGCGATGAGCGTGCGCGAGCCGATCGGGATCGCCGGGATCATCACCCCCTGGAACTTTCCGATCGCGATTCCGTGCTGGAAGATGATGCCGGCCCTGGTGACCGGCAATACCGTCGTCTTCAAGCCGGCCAGCGACACGCCCCATTGCGCGACGCTCCTCGTCGAGCTGATGGCCGAGGCGGGATTCCCGCCGGGCACCGTCAACCTCGTGACCGGCGCCGGCGCCGAGGTCGGCGACGCCATCGTCGAGAGCCCGGACATCCAGGTCATCTCGTTCACCGGCCACACCGGCACCGGCAAGGGGATCGCCGAGAAGGCTGCCCGACGACTCAAGCGTGTGAGCCTGGAGCTGGGCGGCAAGAACGGGATCGTGGTGATGGCCGATGCGGACCTCGACCTGGCCACGGACGGGATCCTCTGGTCGGCCTTCGGCACGACCGGGCAGCGATGCACCGCGTGCAGCCGAGTGATCGTCGAGCGAGCCGCCGTCGAGCCGTTGCTCGAGCGGCTGGAGCGACGGACACGGGGCCTCCGGCTGGGCGATGGCCTGGAGCCCGCCACCGACGTCGGGCCGCTGATCAACGAGGCCGCGCGCGAGAAAGTCGAGGACTACATCGGGGTCGGCGGCCGGGAGGGCGAGCTCGTGAGCGGAGGGCGACGGCCCTCCGATCCCGACCTCGAGCACGGCTACTTCTTCGAGCCGACGATCTTCGCCGGCGTCAAGCCGATGGACCGGATCGCCCAGGAGGAGATCTTCGGTCCGGTCCTCTCGATCATCCCGGTCTCGGACTACCCCGCGGCCGTGACCGCCCTCAACCAGACCCGCTACGGCCTCTCGTCGAGCATCTACACGCGCGACGCGAACACGGCGTTCCGGGCGATGCGCGACTTCGAGACGGGGATCGTGTACGTCAACGCCGGTACGATCGGCGCCGAGACGCACCTCCCGTTCGGCGGCACGAAGGCGACCGGCAACGGCCATCGCGAGGCCGGCCACGCCGCGCTCGACACGTACACCGAGTGGAAGTCGATCTACGTCGACTTCTCGGGCCGGCTTCAGCGCGCCCAGATCGACAACCAGTCCTCGTCGTAACGGTCCGGCGTCTGCCCCGAGTCCTCGAACGGTAACGATCGGCTGCTGGCCGCGTCATACAGTGAAGCCAGCAGAGGAGGGACCGTGACGAACGGCGAGGCCCGCGGACCCAGGCACGACGAACGTGTCGCCCGGCTCGAGGCGCGGATTGACGAGCTCGAGGCGCGCCTTGGCAGGCTCGAGGGCGCACCCGCTGCGGCCGAACCCTCGATTGCGACGACCCAGCCCTCGATTGCGGCGGCCCCGTCTCCGGCGGCCACGACGCCAGTGGCCACGACGCCGCCGGCCGCAACCCCCGCGTCCTTCACGAATTGGAACGTTGGCGCGTCTTGGCCACCGGCCCCAGCGACTCCGATTCCGGCGGCCGCCACTCCGCCGGCAGGTGCCCGGCAGCCGCCCGATCAGTATTGGGGGACCGGCGGCGTGGCCCCGAAGCCGGTCGCCAAGCCCGAGCCGGCTGCCCGGCCCGCGGTCAACGGGGTCCAGGCAGGCTCGTCCGATGTCCTGTTGCCGTCCCTACCGTCCTTCTCCCTCCGCGACCTCGAGGAGCGCTTCGCCGGCCGCGCGTTGGCGTGGACGGGCGGCCTCGCGCTCGTTGCCGCAGCGATCTTCTTCCTGAGTCTCGCATTCGGCCGCGGCTGGATCGGCGAGGAGCTCCGGGTCGTCATCGGCCTCGCCGCGGGCGCGACCGTGTTCGCCGGCGGGGCCTGGTTCCTCGGCCGGGCGAATGCGCTCCTCGGGAACGTCCTGACGGCCGTGGGCGCGGGCGTCCTGTCGATCGCGCTCCTGGCGGCGACACGGCTCTATGGCCTCATCCCGGTGGAGCTCGGCCTCGCCGGCGCCCTCGTCGTCGCCGTCGCCTCGGCGGGCGTGGCTCTCCGCACCAACTCGCGAGTCGTGGCAGCGTACGGGCTGGTCGCGGCACTCGCCGCGCCTCCCCTGCTGGGCGCATCGCCGAATCTCCTCACGCTCGCGTTCGTCGCCACGGCGCTGATCGGCACGACCGCGATTGCCCTGTTCCGCTCATGGCGCTGGCTGCCGCTGCTTGCCTTCATCCTGGCGGCGCCCCAGCTCGGCGTCTGGCTCCGGGACGAGCCGAACGTCGCGATCGGCCTCGTCGCGCTGACGGGGTTCTGGTTCCTGAACGTGATCGCGGCCGCGGGCGAAGAGGCACGAATCCGCCGCGACGATCTGCGCGGGTCCAGCGCGACCCTTGTCGTCCTCAACGCGCTGTTCCTGATCGGGGGCGGGTTCGCGGTCCTCGACGGCGAGCTCGCCTGGTCGCGCGCGCCGTTCCTCGTCTCGTTCGCCGTCGCCCACCTCACGCTCGCCGGATGGTTCTTCATCCGCCAGGGCCAGGCGCACCGGTTCGGCAACCTGCTGGCTGGGACTGGAGTTGCCCTGATCGCGCTCGCTGCGCCGGTCCAGCTGGGCGCTCCGATGGTGCCAGTCGCGTGGGCGGCCGAGGCCGTTGTCCTCGCCTGGCTGGGCGCGACCCGTCGGCATGGGTACTCGCTGGCGGCCGCCACGGTCCTCGCCGCCCTGTCCGTCGGTCACCTCATGACGGTGGAGTACCCGACGTCCGGGTTCGGGGGCGTGCTCTATGCACCGGCCTTCCTCCACGCCGAGGCCGCGTCGATCGCGTTCGTCGTCGGGGCGATCCTCATTGCTGCCGTGATCGTGCCGGGCCGGGCCGTCCGGTCCGCGCTCGCGGCGGTCGGTGTGCTGCTCGTGGCCTATGCCCTGCCGTTCGAGCTCGACGGTCCGGCGCTGATCGGGGCGCTCGTCCTGCTGCTCCTCGCCGGACTCGCCCTTGACCGCGCGCTCGAGAGGGTGCCTCTTGATCACGCGAACGCGACCTGGCTATCGCGGCTGCTCCAGCCGGGCCGTCCGGAGCCCAGCCCGAACGAGTTCGCCTCGTTCGCAACCGCCGCCGGCGGCGTCGCCTGGCTCGGCGCCGTCCTGTTCGCGCTGGCCGACAACCTCCGACCCGAGGAGTGGGGACGGGCCATGCCTCCGGCGGTCCCGTTCTCCGACGAGCGGGCCTTGGTCGGCGGCCTTCTCGTTGCCGGTGCGCTCGTGGCGGCCGTGTTCGAGGTCGGGCGGAGTCGCCGTCTCGCGTTGGTCGCCGCCGCGGCCGTGGCCGCCTACCTCATCCCATTCGAGGTCTTCGCGGACGGCGTCGTCATCCTGTGGAGTGGCCTGGCGCTGGCCGCCCTCGTTGCCGCCCGGCTCGACCCGGACGGCTTCCGTTGGTACGGGGTGAGTGCCGCAGCATTCGTCGTCGGCTCGGTCGCCGTCGCGTTGATCCTCGTCGCCCCTCCGGCACGACTGCTGCCCTCTGGGTTCGCTGCGTCGGCTGGGTTGCCGCTCCTTCATGGCTGGGCGATCGGCATCGCTTCCATCGTGGGCGTGCTTCGACTGGGGGCCCGGGACATCCGCCTGGCCCGTTACGCCTCCTGGCTCGAGACGAGCGCGGGCGCTGCGCTCGTGTATCTGTGTTCGATCGGCGTCGTCGCGGCGTTCCAGGGCCAGGTGGGGGGCTCGGTGGCCACCGAGCAGCTGGCGAAGCAGGCTCAGGTTGGCCTGAGCTCGTTGTGGAC
>DASPWU010000159.1:0-7148 GCA_035637675.1 Candidatus Limnocylindria bacterium
CCCACGAGGGCTCCGATCGTCAGTCCGCGCAGGAACACCGCCAGCCGATGCGACTCATCGTTCGCGTCGCCGCGGTCAGGTGCGTCATGGGGGCCCCGGCTCGTCATCGCAGGCCGCCTACAGCCGTCGCCGTGACGGTCCCAGGATCGCCACGACGCTCACCAGGCCCAGGCCGAGCCATGCCACCGCGATCGCGCTGAGCAGGCGGAAGTCGCCGATGCGCAGCGCGTCCACGCCGAGTCGCGCGCCCAGCGCGTCGCCCGCCCAGGATCCCAGCACGGCCGCCACGAACAGGAGCGGCAGCTGGCCGCCGGCAGATCCCCGCAGGAGCACGAACAGGGCGGTGTTGAACGTCCCGACGAGCAGGGCCAGGACGGGCGCCGGACCGATCGCCATGCTCGGGCCTCAGGCCGACGGACCGGGTGTCGTGATCCGGCCACCGCCGAGGACGACGTTTCCGGCGTACAGGACCGCCGCCTGGCCGGGCGCGGCAGCCCAGACCGGCCGCTCGGTCTCGATGATCCAGCGTCCGCCGCGGTATGGCTCGTCGGCCCCCGGCCGCCGGACCGTCGCCGCAACGGGGGTTGCCCGGTGGCGGATGCGGACGGTGGCCCGGAAGGAGGACCCCTCCGGCGGTCCGCCCGCCACGAACGAGGCCCGATCGATCTCGAAGGACTGCGTCTCCAGGTCCGCTCGCCGGGCGAGGGTGATCGTGTTGGTCAGCGGGTCGATGCGGCTGACGTAGCGGGGCTCGCCGAGCGCAACGCCGATGCCCTGCCGCTGGCCGACCGTGTAGGCGGCGGCTCCGCGATGCTCGCCCACCCGCGTCCCGTCGGCATCGATCACCGGACCCGGTTGCGACACCCAGCCGGCCCGCTCCCGAAGGGCATCCCGGTAGTCGCCGCCCGGCACGAAGCAGATCTCCTGGCTCTCCGGCTTGTCGGCGGTGGCCAGGCCCAGGGCGCGGGCCGTCGCCCGGACTTCCGGCTTGGTCAGCTCGCCGAGCGGGAAGCGGGCATGAGCGAGCTGATCCTGGCGCAGGCCGTAGAGGAAGTAGGTCTGGTCCTTCTCGGCGTCGGCCGCGGTGAGCAGACGCGCCTGACCGGCTGGGCCCCCCTCGTCCCGGCGCGCGTAGTGACCGGTCGCCACCGCCTCGCAGTCGTAGAGCTGGCGGGCCCGGCCGAGCAACGCCCCGAACTTCACGTACGTGTTGCAGTCGACGCACGGGCTCGGCGTGGTGCCGCCCAGATAGGCGTCCAGGAAGGGCCGCAGGACGCCCGCGTCGAACTCGCGCTCGAGGTTCATGACGTAGAAGGCGACACCCAGCCGCGCCGCGACGCGCCGGGCATCGTCGGCCGCATCCAGCGAGCAACAGCTCTTCTTGAACTCGGAGACCGTGTCGGCCACGTCGTGGAGACGCATCCAGACGCCGACGACCTCGTGGCCCTGCTCGTGGAGGAGCGCCGCGGCCACCGACGAATCGACCCCGCCGGACATCGCGACGAGGATCCGGCTCACCCGACGACCGCCCCGATCCCCGTTCCGATCCCGGCTCCGACGCCGATCCCGACCCCTTCCGCGGTGCCGGCCGCCGCCCGCTGATGGGCGATCACGCGAGGCACGATCGTGCTGGCCTCCTCGATGTCGGCTTCGGTCGTCGTCCGGCCCAGCGACAGCCGCAGCGCGCCACGCGCCTCCTCGTCGGGATAGCCCATAGCCGCCAGGACGTGGCTGACCTCCGCCGATCCGGACGTACACGCCGAGCCGACGGCGGCCGCGACGCCCTCCAAGTCCAGCGCGAGGACGACCGAGTTGCCATCGGTCTCGCGGGCGACGATCGAGAGGAGCCCGGGCAGCCGCTCGCGTGGGTGGCCGGTGAGCTCCGTCCCGTCGACCGCCAGCACGGCTTTCTGGAGCCGCTCGCGGAGCCGTCGCAGGCGCCGGACGGTCTCCGGCAGCTCGTCGCGGACGAGACCGTAGGCGGTCGCCATGCCGACCGCCCCGGCCACGTTCTCGGTGCCCGCCCGGCGGTGGCGCTCCTGGCTACCGCCGTGCGTCTGGGCCAGGAGGTGGGTGCCGTGACGGACGTACAGGAGGCCGACGCCCTTGGGCCCCTCGAACTTGTGAGCTGCCAGGCTGACGAGATCGGCCCCCAGCGCGCCCAGGTCGAGCGGCACGTACGGCGCAGCCTGGACCGCATCGACGTGGAGGAGGACGCCGCGGTGGCGCCGTACTCGCTCGACGATCTGGGAGATCGGCTGGATCGTGCCGACCTCGTTGTTCGCGAGCATGACCGAGACGAGGGTGGTCCGATCCGTGATCGCGGCATCCAGCTCGTCGGGGTCCACCCGGCCGTAGCGGTCAACCCCCACCTCGACGACCTCGAAGCCGAACTTCTCGAGATAGCGCAGGGTATGGCCGACGGCGTGATGCTCGACCGCGGTGGACACGATCCGGTGGCCGTGGGCCTTGCCGGCCCAGGCGGCTCCCTTGATCGCGAGGTTGTCCGCCTCCGTCCCGCCGGCCGTGAAGACGAGCTCGCGCGGCTCCGTGCCCAAACGAGCGGCGAGTCGCTCGCGGGCGTCGTCGAGCGCGGAGCGGGCCGCTCGGCCGGTGGCGTGGACGCTGCCCGGGTTGCCGAACGTCGTCGTGAGCAGGGGCAGCATCGAATCCAGGACCTCCGGTCGAACCGGCGTCGTGGATGCGTGATCGAGATAGATGGCCATCGAGGGGCGATTCTACCCTTGCCGGCCCGAGCCACCACGAGCCGGCTGCAAGATCACCGAAATCTGGCGTCAACCCGTCCACGTAGCCTGCTTGTCCACCGGCAATCTCGGTACTGCAAGACTAGAGGCCACGGCCCGTGCGGGCCAGCTTCGATCATGGACGCGCAAGGAGGCCTTGCATGGAGAACCCAGCCCAGCGATTGGACACGACCGGGATGACCGGCTCGACCGGCACCATGGATTCGCCGGTCGACAACGCCACGTACAACCTGCTGATGGCGCTCTCCTCGAAGCTCGAGGCGATCGACACCTATCGCAAGTACGAGAACGACGGCGGCTCGATCTGGCAGGAGCTCATCCGCGAAGATCGGCGCCACTCCGAGAAGCTGCTCCAGGAGCTCAAGACGACCCTCGGCCGCTGATCGCCGCTCTCCACAGCCACGGCGGGTCGCCCATCCCGGGTGGCGCGCCGCCGTAGGACCGAGAGCGACGACCCGAGCGAAGGCCTCAGGCGACCGGCCGAGTCGCGACGCTGCGGCCGACCAGTCCGCACGCCAGGCCGACCACGATCCCGATTGCCAGAAAGGCCAGCGGCGTCCAGGCTCCGAGCAGCGGTGCGCTGAAGATCACGAGCAAGGTGGCGACGCCCAGGCCCGCGATCAGGCCGCCTGCGACACCGCCCAGGAGGGAGCCCCGCCGCACCGCCCAGCCGAGCAGCACGATGCCCAGGATCGCGAGCACCAGGCCAGCGAAGAACGGCAGCGTGCCGACCGGATCGCCGATCATCTTGACCCAGCCGCTGCCGTCGCACGCGCCGCCATCGCCGCGGATGCCGCCCGACACGAAGTAGAGGCCGGTGAAGCGGAACGGGGCATCCTTCCCGAAGTCCACGGTGCCCTCGGCGCTGGTCTCGCCGTCGGCGTTGGCCTCGCTGCCCCGGTACAGGTTCGGGAGATAGAACACCTCGATGTGCCAGGAGTTGTTCTTGATGACCTGGCTGCCGGTCGTGCCGGACCATTTGGCCGATCCGGTCGAGGCGACGTCGAGCGGCTCGTCCTGCGTGCCGTCCGATGCGGGACCGGACGCCTCGTCGAGCACCGTCCCATCGGCGCGCATCGACTGGACGGACATCGTGCAGCCGTCGAGCGGGAACGCGCTCACCGGCGGCACGAGGGGGGCAAACGCTGCGGCGACGATCGCGGCGATGGACAGGACGCGACGCATCTGAGCCTCCCTCCCCCGGCCCAATCGACTCGATCGGCCATGGAGGAGCTCGCTGACCGTACACCCGTGAGTTCGCCAAGGCCAGCCGCGGGACCCGGTCGAGAACGGCCTACCGAGCGACGGTCTGGCCGAGCTCCTCCTCCTTGCCGCGGGCGCGCCGGCGGTCGTGCCCGGACAGCAACCTCTTGCGGAGGCGAATCGAGCGCGGCGTCACCTCGACCAGCTCGTCCGCCGCGATGAACTCGAGCGCCGACTCCAGCGTGAGCGGCCGCGGCGGGGTGAGCCGCAGCGCCTCGTCGTGGGCATGCGTCCGGATGTTGGTCAGCTTTTTCTCCTTGGTCGGGTTGACGTCCATGTCGCCCGGCCGGCTGTTCTCCCCGACGATCATCCCCTCGTACGTCTCCACGCCCGCGCCGACGAAGAGCGCGGCCCGCTCCTGGAGGTTGAACAGGCCGTAGGCATTGGAGAGGCCGGATCGGTCGGCCACCAGCACGCCGCTCGTCCGATGGGTCACCTCCCCTGCCCATGGTCCGTATCCCTCGCCGATCTGGTGCATCAGGGCGGTGCCGCGGGTATCCGTGAGCAGCTGGCCGCGATAGCCGATGAGTCCCCGCACCGGCAGCACGAACTCCATCCGGACCCGACCATCCGCATCGGTCGTCATCTGCTCCAGTCGCGCCTTCCGACCGGCCAGCGCATGCTGGATCTCGCCGATGTAGTCGGGCGGGACGTCGACCGTGATCCGCTCGTAGGGCTCGAGCGTCTGCCCGTCGACCACGCGCAGGAGGACCTCCGGCCGGCTCACCTGGAGCTCGAAGCCCTCGCGTCGCATCTGCTCGATGAGGACGGCCAGCTGGAGCTCGCCCCGGCCGTGCACCTCGAAGGTGTCGCCCGACTCGGTGGGGCGGACCTCGATGCTAACGTTGCCCAGGACCTCACGGTCGAGCCGGGCCTTGATCTGGCGGCTGGTCACGTAGCGGCCCTCGCGGCCGGAAAGCGGCGAGGTGTTCACGCCGAACGTCATGCGCAGGGTGGGCGCGTCCACGTCGAGCCGCGGCAGCGGTCGCGGGTCGGTCGGGTCGGTGAGGGTATCGCCGATCGTCACCTCGGGCAGGCCCGCCACCGAGACGATGTCCCCGGCGCTCGCCTGCTCGATGTCGACCCGCTCGATGCCATGCGCCGTCTGGAGGCTGGTGACCGTGCCGGTGAGCGTCACCGTCCGGCCCGGCTCCACCTCGCCGGCCGTGTTGTCGGGCTCCTCGCGCACGACCGCGATGCGCTGGCCCACCCGGATCGATCCGTTCCGGATCCGGCCGATGGCCATCCGGCCCACGTAGTCGTTGGCGGACAGATTGGTCACGAGCAGCTGGAGCGGGTGCCCCGGCTCGAAGGCCGGCGGGGGCGTGACCTCCACGAGCAGGTCGAGCAGCGGCCGCAGATCCGTCCCCGGTCGAGCCAGATCCGGGGTGGCCGTGCCGGCTTTCGCGTTCGTGTAGACGACCGGAAAGTCGATCTGGTGCTCGTCCGCTCCCAGATCCATGAATAGCTCGTAGACAGCGTCCAGGACCTCCGCCGGGCGGGCGTCGCCGCGGTCGATCTTGTTTAGGGCGACCACCACCGGCAGCCGGCGTGCCATGGCCTTCTGGAGGACGTAGCGGGTCTGGGGCAGCGGGCCTTCGGCGGCATCGACGAGAAGCAGCACCGAGTCGACCATGAGCAGGCTGCGCTCGACCTCGCCGCCGAAGTCCGCGTGACCCGGCGTGTCGACGATGTTCAGACGGACGGACCCGTAATCCACGGTGGTCTGCTTGGCGAGGATCGTGATGCCCTTCTCCCGTTCCAGGTCCCCGGAGTCGAGGACGCGGTCCACAAGCGCCTGGTTGGCCCGAAACGCCCCGGTCTGGCGGAGCATGGCGTCGACGAGGGTCGTCTTGCCGTGATCGACGTGGGCGACGATGGCGACGTTCCTGATGTCGTCGCGGACGGTCGACGACGGGCCGGTCACTCCCGGAGCGACGGCGACGGGCACGGTGGAACGGGACGGCTGGGTCATGGGCCGGGAATTGTCGCATGTTGACCGTCCGAGCGAGAATCAGCCGATGGACGGTCTCGCCTGGCTGGCGCTCGCGTGCCTCGCGGTTGGCGTCCTCGTGCGGGCGCTCGTTCCCGCGATGGCGCCGAGCATGCAGGCCCATGTCGCGGCCCTCGGCCAGCTGCTGGGCGGCTGGCGTCCGCCACCCTGGCCACGGGGCGTCCAGGAAGACGACCCGGAAGTCGCCTGGGCGAAGCATGGTTCAGGTCGCGCCGCGTTCCAGTCCGGTGTCCAGCCGGCGGCGGCGTCGATCGAGGACCTCGACTGACGGAGCTCCCGGGCATCACCCGCCGGCACGCTGGTAGCATCCGGCAATGACAGTCTCGGCCGTGATCCTTGCAGCGACACCCGAGTCGGCGCTGGCCGACGCCGAGGGGCTGCCCCGCGTCCGCCGCCTCGCCGACGTTGCCTGGTCGGGCGGCGCCCTGCCCGTCGTCGTGGTCGCCGACGATCCCGGTGGCGCCGTGAGCGCGGCCCTGGCGGGTGCTCCGGTGACCCTGGCGGAGCCCGCTCCGGCCGCCGACGGACCCGTTGGCCAGATCGCTCATGGCGTCGACGTCGCCCGGGAGGCGATCCGCGAGACGGACGCCGCGCTCATCTGGCCGGCCCGGATGGCATGGGTGGGTCCCGAGACCGTGACCTCGCTGATCGAGGCCCACGGCGCGAACCGCAACGCCGTGCTCCGCCCGACATACGACGGCACCGCCGGCTGGCCGGTGCTCCTGCCGCTCGTCCGCCTGCCCGCCCTGCGTGCGCTGGCGGCCGACCGTACGCCGGATGAGCTGATCGCCGATCTGGTCGCGAACGGCGCCGACCTGCGCGAGCTGGATCTCGGCGACCCGGGGTCGACGCACGACGGTTCGATCGCGCGGGCGGACCTGCCGCCCTATCGTGGACCGAAGGAGCCGGTGACCGGTCAGCGTCACGAGTGGGACGCGGCCATCTCCGACACGCCCGACGGGCCGCTGGAGGGCCCGGCCCTGTCCCCCTTCGAGCCGGCGGGCTCGGGAGACTGAGGCCCAACCTCAGGAATACGGGGGCGGGCGCGGGGGAAACTTTGGCACGAGTCCGCAGTCGGGCGTGGTGCAGAGATCCAGCCCCAGCTG
>DASPWU010000160.1:0-37655 GCA_035637675.1 Candidatus Limnocylindria bacterium
TTCGGCGTACCGACCAGTAGCCCGGGCCGGGCTGGCCAGGCGACCAACCCCAGAATCGAAACGGGACCGGCGTGAGAGCCGGCCCCGTTTCAACGACTCGGTGCAGCCGGTCTACGGACCGGTGTACTCGAAGATCCAGAGGCCTGAGTCGCGGTCGCTTGCCGCGACGTACTCGTGGCCGCCGGATTCGAAGACCTGGACGCCCCAGAAGTTGTTGCCGTTGGGATCGGTGTAGTAGCCGACCTCGTGGAGCAGCTCGTCCTGGCCGATCCGGAGGACCCGGAAGCCGGCCGAGTAGTAGGACAGGTAGGCCAACGTGTCCTGGGTATGGGACGTCGCCACCTCGTGGACCGAGAGGTCGCCAAATCCGGTCGCGAATGCCGGATCCATGGCCTCGGGGACGGCGAAGGTATCGAGCTCGGTGAGCTTGCCGGATCCGTTCCGGAAGAGATGGACGTAGCCCCAGCCGTCGAAGACGGCCGAGAGCGTCAGGACATCGCCCAGCTTGCCGAGCGTGATCGGCGCCGTCCGTGCGCCAGCAGCCTGAGCGCGGCATTCGGCGTCGTTGTAGTCGGCCTCCTGGTCGAAGATGCCGAACCCGAAGTCGCGTGGGACCGACAGGGTGGGCAGGTTGCCCTCGACCGTCATCCCGAACGAGCCGCTGCAGGCGTCAGAGCCCTCACGGTTGAAGATGACAATCGCGGTGTATCCGCCCGCCGCCTCGACCGCCGCCACCTTCTCGGTGAAGGTGCAGATCCCACGTTCGACGACCGCGATCTGCGAACCATCGCCTGCCGGGACGGCAGGGTCGCCCAGACTCGGGCACGCCCGGCCGACGAACTTCGCCTGGCCGGTGATGCCTGCCGCGGGGACGGGCGGCGTGCCGCTGCCGCTGCCGGCCTTGACGTTGCCGCCGTCGTCGGTTGCGACGAACGCCGAGTACGGCGCGAAATCCTCGTCCGCGGCGACGATGTAGCTGTTCAGCAGCGAGAACTCGGACTCGTGGGCGTTGCCCTCGGGCAGAGTCGAGACGCCCGTCTGGGCAAGCACCTCGGGGTCCGGATTAGTGAAGTCGCTGTCCGCGATGTAGGTCGCGAGAGCGGGGTCGGTGACGTCGAGCTTGACGTAGCCACCGTCCCAGTACGACAGCAGCATCTCGTAGCGAGCGCCGATCTTCTTCACGACGACGTCGTGGAAGAACGACGAGCCGCTCCCGAGCTCGGGCTGGATGATCTGCGGCATCTCGGCGTTGAGGTCGTACTCGCGGACCATCGTCGGATGCATCGGATCGGTGATGTCGGCGATGTCCACGTCGGCCGACTCGAGATCGTCGACCATCACGGCATAGGCCTTCGAACCGGCCTGCCAGCCGAACACGCTGTGGATGTCGTTCGCCTGATTCCCGGTGCCGCCGAGCTTGGTGTTGAAGTCGCCCCAGTTCTCGACGAGCTTCTTGGGGTGGTACGGGTCGGTCACGTCGAACAGCGACATGCCGCCCTTGTCGTTCTTGTCGCATCCCTCGTTGTTCTGGAGGAGCAGGTCGCCATGGAACTTGGCGGTGTCGACCCGGATGACCTGGACGCCCTCACCTACAAAGGTGTCCTGATGGGACTGGATGAACCCGATCTCGACCGGATTCGATGGGCTGCCTCCCGAATGGCCGCCGCCGATGTCGATGATGTACACGCCGCCGTCGATCGTGTTCTCCGGGTTCGTGCAGGTGTCCTGGACGAATGACCCGAGGTAGGCAAAGCCGTTCCAGACGCCGACGTCGGCGATCTTGCCTTCGGCCGCGTCCTGAACGCGGAGCTTGCCGATCAGGGTGACGTTCGACCTCGTCGGCGACTCGATCAGATGGCCGGCGGTCGTGCCGTGCTGAGCGTGCGCACGACCGTGGACGCTCAGGCCAGAGTCGATCGCTCCGTCACCGGAGGCCGGGTCGTGCGCGAGGGCTATCCCCGACCCAAGGAGCACGGTCGCGGCAACGACCGCGAATGTGAGGCGCGTGAATCTGCGCATCCGATCTCCTCCTACGCGGGCGGCGGTGAACCGCATGCCGCCCCAGTACTGGCCGTCGGCTCCGCGGCAGGACATGGACGCGACCTCGGAGGGATTCTCCACCCCCCGGGATTTGGGTCGGTCGCGGCACGCGGGCACCTGGGCGATAATCGTGCGCGGGCATCGAAGTCCGGGGCCCATGCTACTACAGGCATGTCGTAGGCCGGTACCGACCGCCCACAGATTTCCCCCAGATCGCCGATGCGAAGAGCCATACGCGGCTGCTATCGACGCCGGGAAGGAGGCATCGCCGGCGTGACAAGGGCAAAGACCCCCACCCTCGACGATGTGCTCGGCCCGCTCGCCGCGCCGGTCGTGCGCGAGATCCTCGCCCGGGGCGAAGCGACCGTGGGCGAGGTGCAGGCCGCTCTTCGAGCCAGCGAGCAACGCGCCATTGGGTACACCACGGTCATGACCGTGATGGTTCGCCTCTGCGAGCGAGGAGTGCTGACGCGTGAAAAGCGTGGGCGACGATACGTATATCGGTCGGCTCACGCCGAGGCGGATGTGATCGATGAGCTCAGCCGGCGAGCCGTCAACCAGGTGCTTGACCGATACGGCTCCGCCGCGGTCCGCCATTTTGCCTCTCGATTGACGGACCTCGACCCGGAGCTTCGGCGTCGTCTCCTGGACCTGGCTGCCGCCGATGAATGATCGCGCCGGGATCATCGCCCTTGCCGCGGTGGTTCTCATCGCGCTCTCGAGCTGCCTGCTGGTCGACGCCCTGCTAAACGGTCATTACTTCCTTACGGAATTCGCCATCGGCTGCCTCGCGGTCGCCTGGCTCACCCTCGCGGCAGGTGACCTGCTGCGGAGTCGGGCTCTCGAAGCCGAGCTGGCACGACGGAGCACGCCGCGGATCTGGCGTCACATCGCGTGGTATGCGACGCCCGGTCTTGAGCACGACGCGATCGTTGCAGGTGTCCTGCAGCCCAGGATCTACATCGGGCTCGAGTTCGTTGAGCGCCTGAGTGAGGTCGAGCTGGAGGCCGTCTTGTCCCACGAGGACTATCACCGGCGAACAAGGGCTCCGCTTCGGGCGGCCGCCCTGGCCGCCTGGCTGGTGCTGTTCGGCAGGATCGGGATCGTCCGACGGATCCTCGTGGCGCGGCTGGCCGCGCTCGAAATAGCAGCTGATCATCATGCGCTTCGCCGGGGATCGTCCGGCCGGGTACTCGCTCGCGCCCTGCTGAAGAGTGAGCGGCGCGGTCTCACCCCCGTTGCCTTCTCGCATGTCGCGACCCTGAGAATCGAGCATCTGGTCGGCATGATGACGAATGTGCCGGACCCCGTGGGGCCGACTGTCGTGCGCCTACCCTACGAATGGATGCCGATCTCGGCGCTCGCCCTCGCGGCCGTCGGCTGCCAGTACCTGGCCTGACGTCGCCGTCCCCAGCCACCCAGGAGCGTCTGCCAGCGCCCAGCATATACTCCCTGGGAGTATGTGAATAAGCCATCGAGTCCCTGAAGAGGTACGCGCTCGCTGATGGACCACATGGAGCACCACGATCATCCCGAGCATGCGGGGCACCCCGGCCATGAAACACCGGCGCCGGGCGCATCGGATGCGACGCTCCACGGCCACGCCGCCTCAGGCGATGGGCATGCCGGCATGTCCCACGATCGCCATGCCGGCCATTCGGTCGCGATGTTTCGCGACAAGTTCTGGCTGAGCCTGGTACTGACGATCCCGGTCATCGTCTGGAGTCCCGACCCCCAGGAGTGGCTCGGCTATCGGGCCCCGACGTTTCCCGGCTCCGAGTACATCCCGGCGCTCCTCGGCACGATCGTGTTCCTGTACGGCGGTCTCGTCTTCATCCGCGGCGCGCAGGGCGAGCTGGCCGAGCGTCAGCCCGGGATGATGACCCTGATCTCGCTCGCGATCATCGTTGCGTTCGGCACCAGCTGGACCGGGACACTGGGACTGTTCGAGGTCGAGATCTGGTGGGAGCTGGCGACCCTCATCACGGTCATGCTCCTTGGCCACTGGCTCGAGATGCGCTCGATCGCCCAGGCGCAGGGCGCCCTGGCCGCACTCGCTGCGCTCCTGCCGGACACCGCCGAGCGGGTTACCGACCATGGAACCGAGCAGGTCCCGCTGGCGGCGCTGGCCGTCGATGACCTGGTCCTCGTCCGGCCCGGAGCCCGGGTCCCAGCCGACGGCGTCGTGGTGGAGGGCAGCGCGGACGTCGACGAATCGATGATCACCGGTGAATCCAGGCCGGTCGCCAAGCAGCCGGGCGAGCGGGTCGTGGCGGGCACCGTCGCGGCGGGTGGCAGCCTGAGAGTGCGGGTCGGCGCCGTCGGCGATGAGACCGCCCTGTCGGGGATCATGCGCCTCGTCGCCGCGGCCCAGGCCTCGGCGTCGCGGACTCAGGCGCTGGCCGACCGGGCGGCGGCCATCCTCTTCTATGTCGCGCTTGCCTCGGGCCTGGTCACGCTCGCCTTCTGGTGGCTCCAGGGCGACCGCGAGGGGGCATTGGTCCGGACGGCCACGGTGCTCGTCATCGCCTGTCCCCACGCTCTCGGCCTGGCGATCCCGCTGGTCATCGCGATCAGCACCTCGCTTGGCGCCCGCAACGGCCTGCTCGTCAAGGACCGGATCGCCCTCGAACGCGCGCGCGAGGTGGCGGTCGTCATCTTCGACAAGACCGGCACCCTGACGAAGGGCCAACCGGTCCTGGCGGCTGTTCATGCGAGTGAGGGATCCGAGACCGAGCTCTTGCGCCTGGCCGCCTCCGTCGAGGCCGACTCCGAGCACCCTCTCGCCCGAGCGATCGTGGAAGGCGCCCGGCGGCGGGGCATCGAGCCGGCGGCCGCCACGCGCTTCGAGGCGCTTGCGGGGCGTGGGGCACGGGCCACGCTGGACGGCCGGTCGATCGCGGTCGGCGGGCCGCGCCTGCTCGATGAGCTCGGGCTGCGGCCCGTGTCCGAGACGGACGCGTGGGCCCGCGAAGGCCGGACGGTGCTCCACGTCGTGATGGATGGCCGGGTCATCGGCGGGCTGGGACTCGAGGACGAGATCCGGGCCGAGTCGGCCGATGCGGTCCGCGACCTCCACGCCATGGGCTTGCGGGTCGCGATGATCACCGGCGACAGCCAGGCGGTGGCCGACGCCGTCGCTCGTCGGCTCGACATCGACGAGGTCGCGGCGCAAGTCCTGCCAGCCGACAAGGCCGCCGCGGTCAAGCGCTTCCAGGAGGGCGGGCGAGCGGTCGCCATGGTCGGCGACGGCGTCAACGACGCGCCGGCGCTTGCCACCGCCGACGTGGGCATCGCGATCGGTGCGGGCACCGACGTCGCCGTCGAATCGGCCGGCATCATCCTGGTCCGGAGCGACCCCCGCGACGTCGTGGGCGCGATCCGGCTGTCCCGAGCCACCTACCGCAAGATGATCCAGAACCTCGCCTGGGCAACCGGCTACAACCTCGTTGCGATCCCGGTCGCGGGCGGCATCCTGATGCCCTGGGGAATCGACCTGCCGATGGCCGTCGGGGCCATCGCGATGAGCGCCTCGACGATCATCGTCGCCGCCAACGCCCAACTCCTGCGAGGCGTCCAGCTGCGGAACGAGCCTGTCGCAGAGCCCCGGACCATGCCGCAGGCCGCCTGAAGCCCTCGCGGTCGCGCTCGCCACGCAGAGCCGACGAATCGTGATTAGCTTGGCCGGACGTGAACCCGGACGTGAACCAGAATCGAGCCGCGTCTCTCGCGCGATTGCTGGCCGCAGTCGTTGCGGCCGCGAGCATCACCGCGTATGGCTGCGGGACACAACGGCCGAGCCCGCCGCCCAGCGCCGCCCCGAGCTCTACTCCGGGCGTGCTGGGGCGTGACTGGGCGAAGGCCGAGCTCGTCGAGCAGCCACCGGGCGACCCCCTGCGCACGCAGGATCCGTACTCCGGCGGACTCGGCCATCCGGCTCGATACCAGGGTGGCCAGGCCGACGTGCTGGACGTCGTGGCCGGTGGCCCGGGCTATGTGGCCATCGGCTTCCTCGACACGGCGGGAGGTCCCCACGCGGCGGCCTGGGCCTCGATCGACGGCCGCCGCTGGACGCTTGCGGCAGGCTTTCCCACGAGCGAGCATTCGGTCGTCAGGAGCGTCGCCAGCGGATCGAACGGGCTCGTCGCGGTGGGCGTAGACGGGCGCGACGCTGCGTCGTGGCGGTCCACCGACGGCCTGACCTGGCAGCGGAGCCCATCTGCGGCGAGCCTGTCCGGACCACGGCCACTCGAGTTCCTGTCGGTCAGCTCGACACCGGGTGGATACGTGGCTGTCGGCTACGAGGGTCCGTCCGTTGGCGTCGCACGGCCGGCATTCTGGTTCTCCCCCGACGGCGTCCGCTGGGAGCGGGGGAGCACGCCCCGTGAGGTCGAGGCCGGTCGCGTTGAGGCCGTTGCCGCCGCCGGCGAACTGATCGTGGCGGTCGGCACGGCAGGCACCACCGAGCACCCCACCGGTGGGCTCGCCTGGACCTCGCGTGATGGCCGGGCCTGGACGCCGGTCGCCGACGAGCGGCCGTTCGAGGCCAGTAAGCTGCACGGCGTGTCGCCGGTGGGAGATGGGTTCATCGCGGTCGGCGCCGACCTGGACAACAAGAAGGCGATCGTCTGGCGCTCCTCGGCGGACGGCCGCACCTGGACTCGCGTGCCCGATGCGCCTTCGCTTGGCAACTTTGGGCTGCCGATCGAGATGCGCGACGTGACGCTTGCCGGGTCGACGTACATCGCGGTCGGCCACCTGTTGTTCGGAACGCAGTTTTCGTCGGGCGTGATCTGGTCCTCGGTCGACGGCGTGTCATGGACGCGGTCGCCCGATGCGCCGATGTTCCAGCAGGCAAAGGTGGTCGCGGTGGTCGGCGACGCCCGGCGCGCGGTGGCCGTCGGCTTCTATGGGGCGCCGGACTTCTTCGTCCCCACCATCTGGTTCAGTCCGCCGGGCGGGTAGGCGAAGGCAGCGCGCCGCGGAGCGCCGTGGCCCGGCGCGCCGCCATCAGGCTGATGCGAGTGGTCCAGGCCTCCGCGGTCTGCGGGCGCGCCTGATTCGTACCGTTAGCCCCGGCAGCGTCGGCGTTATGTGATCGCGAGCTTCCGAGCGTAGCCTTGCGGCAGATCTCCGTTCACGAAAGGAGAGGCACATGCCAGCCAAGACTGAGAAGCAGCGCAAGTTCATGGGCGCGGAGCTCGCCCGCAAGCGAGCCGGCAAGAAGACTCGAACGAGCATGAGCGAGAAAGAGCTCGAGAAGTACGCGAGCAAAGGGAAGAAGAAGAGCAGCTAGCCGGCCCTCTCGGCGCCTATCGGATCGCCCACGGAACGCCGCCGTCGGAACCCACCGTGCCGCCGCGGTGTATCGAGGACGATGCGCATCTCTCTTCCGCGCTCGCAGAGCTGCCGCCGGAAGACCGCAGGCTCTACTCGATCTGCGATGGCCGACGCGGCGGCCCCCGCGCCGATCGCGTCTAGGCGGCTGGACTGGCCGACTGCCGCCCTGGCCGTCTGGCTTATCGTCGGGTTCTACGTCGATCTGTGGGCTCATGCCCACGGCATGGTCGACGAGACGTTCCTGACGCCGTGGCACGCCCTGCTGTACACGGGGGCAGCCTCGTTCGGCGTCGTGCTCGGCGCCGTCGGAATCCTGAACGTCCGACACGGCGTGCCCGTCCGACTCGCCCTGCCGGGCGACTACCGGATTTCGTTCCTCGGCTCGATCGCCTTCGTCATTTCCGGCTTCGTCGACCTCATCTGGCACACCCTGTTCGGCTTCGAAGCCGACATCGAGAGCCTGCTGTCGCCACCTCATCTCGCACTCGCTGCCTCGGGGATCATGATGTTCAGCGGCCCGGTCCGGTCGGTCTGGTCGCGGCCGGGTCGCCCGTCCTGGCGAAGCCATGGCCCGGCCGTCATCGGGATCATGGCCGCGCTGGCCGCCTGCGCGGCGTTCACCCAGTACGTCCACCCGGTCGTCGATCCATGGGCCGAAACGCCCACCGGCCATGCTGCCGTCCCGATCCCGTCACAGCTCTTTGCCATGGCACCCGACGGCTCGGGCCAGCGTCGAATCACGGTGTCCGAATCTGACGACGGCCAGCCCAGTGTCTCCCCCGACGGCACCAGCCTGGCCTTCGTCCGGGAGGTCGACGACCAGAACCAGATCTTCGTCCGCAACGTCGATGGCTCGGGAGCTCGGCAAGTCACAAGCGATGGCACCAACGGCCGCCCGGCCTGGTCGCCCGACGGCCGCCGCCTGGGGTACGTCTCGAATCTCGCCGGCAACCTCGACGTCTATTCGATGGCTCCGGATGGCGGAGGCGTCCGACGGCTCACGGACGGCCCGGGGGCCGACTTCGGGTATGGCTGGTCGCGCGACGGGAAGGCGCTGGCATTCGTGTCCGATCGCGCCGGCACATACGAGATCTGGCGCGCCGCGGCAGACGGTTCCGCCCCGCTCCAGCTCACCGGCGACGGCGGCCGCAAGTTCAGCCTCGACTGGTCACCCGACGGCGGTTCGATCGTCTACGCGTGGGGGAACGGTGGCCAGGTCGAGATCTGGTCCATGGCCGTCGACGGAACGGCCCATCGCCGCCTGTCGAGCTCGGCGGGGGATGACTACGCACCACGCTGGTCCCCGGACGGGCGCCGGATCCTCTTCAGCACCTCGCGCCTGGGTGATATCGAGGTCTTCGACATGGCGGCGGATGGCTCGGACCAGCGCAATCTCAGCCGCAGCCACGGGACCGAAGATGGCGGATCGCAGGCGGCCTGGTCGCCGGACGGCAGTGCGATCCTGTACTCGAGCCATCCAGTCCTGCCCTTCGGCCGGGCGGACACGAATCGCCATGCCCTGGGTGTCGCGGGCATCCTCGTACAGGCCGCGCTCCTGGCCGGGTTCGTGCTCGTCGCCCTGCGCCACGGGCCGTTGCCGTTCGGAGCCGTCACCCTGCTCGTCGTTGGGCCCACCGCGCTCATGACCATCGTGTCGGACCGGCGCGAGTTCCTGCCCGGCGCCCTCCTGGCCGGCCTGGCCGGCGACCTGCTCGTCCGTGGCTTCGGATTCGGCGCGTCGCGAGGCGCCGACGCCCTGATCGCATTCGCCATTCCGGCGTTGTACTTCCTGGCCTACTTCGCGACGCTCGGGCTCACGACCGGTATTGGCTGGACGATTCACCTGTGGCTGGGCGCGAGCATCCTGGCCGGGATCATCGGCCTGGCACTGAACGGGTTGATGCGGACGGCCGCGGACGACGATCGGGCGACCAACGTGGCACGAGAGATACCCCGGGCCGCCGAACCCTAAGCTCGTCGGCCGCCTTGGAAGAGCTCGGTGACCTTGATCAACGGGCGACGATGCCTATCTATCTGTTCCGCCCCTCTACAGGGCTTCCGTGGCACGAATGCGCTGGACCGAACGGTTCAGGCGGGCTCGCGCCGGAAGATGCCGACGATCCAGATGACGATCAGCTCGAGGATCGTCCAACCCACGAAGGCGACGATCGCCGCAATATCGAGGATGGAGCCACCGGAGTGGAGCGCGTCCGTACGGAGGATCCCTTCGAACGGGGCCACGAAGACCTGGCTCAGGTCCAGGATGCCCTTCACGAGCGCGTTCGCCTCACGAGCATTCAGCAGCAGCAGCACGATCCGCAGCCCGATCAGGATCTGGATCAGCCCGAAGATCAGGACGACGACGCGGCGGGCAAGCTCGCCGCCGCTGGGCCGCGACTCGACCGTGCGACTGCTGGTGAGCCGACTGCCGCTCCCACCTGATGTGGCGGCCGGTTCCTCGGTGACGACGGTGCGACGCTCTTCCTCTGTCATGACGCGTTCTCCCTTTCGACGGGACGGAGCCGCCTCCCCTGAGGGGCATCGATCGAATATCCGACTGGGCAGTCCAACGAGCTCCGTCCTGCGATCGCCATGATACGGCGCTCGGATAGCCACCCTGGACGCGACCGTCCGCGCGGACGGTGGAGCATTGGCGGGGCGAGACACTGCGGATGAGCCTGTTATACGAAGGCGCGGCCGTCGATTTCTGGCCGGGAGTTGCGGCAAATGCCCGCGCCTCCAATCAGGCACGCGGCGAAAGTCCCTCGAGTCGATCGTGAGTGCGCCGCGGGCCGGTCCGATCGAGGCGCCGCCCCTTCACGACTGGTCCGTCAGCTCGGAGACGGCGACCCGGAGGGCGATTCTGTCGGGGCCACGGTGGGGGCGGTCGTGGAAGTCGCGCTCGGTGCGACCGATGCCGGCACCGATGGCGGCGCCGAGCTGGTTACGACCGACGGCGATGGCGATGGCGACGGCCCGCCTGCCTGCTGGCCGCCCAGGAAGAGCCACCACAGCAGGACGAGGACCAGCGCGACGACCAGAACCGCCAGGAGCGTCATGGCCGTGTTGTTGCGACGGTACGGAACGGACATCGAAGCCTCCTTCCCGGCTGGCGCTCGCGAGCTTGACGTCTCTCACCCAACACGCAAAACAGCGAGCGCATCGCGCTCGTTGCACGTTCGTGGCGATCAGCACCCAAATCGCCGCACTGGAGCGACACGAACATTCGTTCGGACATGCTCTCGCGGACCTGCTAGACTGGGTGCCACGGCGTCGAGAATGACGTCGAACCAAGACGCGGCTACACGACCACTCCCTCTCAATGGTTCTCGGCGAGACAGGTTCGCTGAGGCCGCAGAGAAGGAGTTTTTCATGTTCAGCACTGCCACAGACAAGACGCTCACCTGCGTCGACTGTCGACAGGAGTTCGCGTTCACCGCGAGCGAGCAGCAGTTCTATGCAGACCGTCAGTTCAGCGAGCCACGACGTTGCGCGTCATGTCGCGCGATCCGCAAGGCATCGCGTGGCGATTCCGGTGGGGGTTCGTACGCGGGCGGCGGCTACCAGAGCGGCGGCTACCAGAGCGGCGGCTATGACCGCGGGCCCAGGGAGATGTTCAGCGCAACGTGCGCAAGCTGCGGTCGCGAGGCACAGGTGCCGTTCCGCCCGAACGGCACGAAGCCGGTCTACTGCAGCGACTGCTTCACCGCCCAGCGGCGAAGCTACTGATCTTCAGTAGCTCGCGAATGGGGCCCGGCAACCTTGCCGGGCTCCGTTGATTCCCTGCGCCGTACGGCGGGATTAGCCGGGAACCGTTCGAGACGGGGCCCGACCGACGCTCGCGTGAATTTGATCGATCTCGCCAGGCTGCAGCGGGCCCGCCTCGGCCGCCGCCACGCAGTCAGCGAGCTCCGATCGGTTCTTCACGCCGAGGACGACGGTGTCGACGCCCGGCATGGACAGCGCGTACCGATGCGCCAGGTGGGCGGCCGACACGCCCCAGCTGGCGGCGAGCTCGCGAAACGGTGCCGCGCGCCGGTAATCGACGGCCTCCGCAGCGGTGCCGTCCACGTCGCGGTCGAGCGCGTCGGTCAGGGCGCCGGCCTGAACGGCCCTGATCCCCATGACGCCGACTCCGCGCGCGACCGAGGCGGCCACGATTGCCCGTGGCTCAGGCGGCTGGTCGTCGATGTGCATGTTTCCCGGCGAGTCCAACAGGTTCACGACGCATTGGGCCACGCCCGGTGCGGGATCCCCCTCGAGGACGGCGCGCACCGCACCGAGCGGTCCAGCGGCGGTGAACCCCCACGCGCCCGCCCGCCCATCCCGCACCAGCTGTACCAGCGCCGGCCGGACGTACTGTTCGTAGAACGAGAGCGTCACGTCCACGCTCCGCATCCGCTCCTCACCGGGCGGCACGTGCCCGTCGGGCACGACCGCGCCGTGGAGCAGGAAGACATCGACGCGCTCGCGCCGCAATCGCTGCAGGCTTTCATCCAGGGACCGGTCCAGCACCGACCGGACCTCGTCGGGGGCAACCATGCCCACGGCGCACTTCGTGAGGACCCTGACGTCGGGCGGATATCCGCCCGCGAACGCCTCACCGATCACGGTCTCGGCTTCACCTGACCCGTAGCTCGGGGCCACGTCGAAGAAGGTGATGCCGGCGTCGTACGCCGCCCGAACGGTCGCGACCGACTCGGACCGGTCGGTCGCTCCCCAGACCTGGCCGATCCCTCCGCCGCCGAGCGTCAGGACGCTGACGTCGAAGAGGCTCCCGAGCGGTCTTCGCTCCATCGGTCGCGTCCAGCGCGTCCTTATGGACCTGTGCTCAGCCTTGGCCAGGAATGGTCATGCCGGGCGGCAGCTGCGTCAGGGCGAGGATGTTGCCTTCCGAATCGGTGAACCAGGCGGCCGCGCCCCCATTCGGATCGCGGGCGATCCCGTTCTCGGTCGTGGGTCCCTGATCGCCCAGGTCGTATTCCTCGAATTGCACGCCCTTGCCGCGGAGCTCCGTCATCGTCTCGTCGATGTCGTCAACGAGCCATCCGCCCAGTGTGTGCTTGCCGGTGCCCGCAGATGGGGTCTGATAGATCAGCCACTGGCTGCCGCCTGTGCTATAGACGAGGCCGGCCACCCCCATGTCCATCACCGGCGTGAGGCCGAGCTTCTCCTCGTACCACCGCTGCGCCCTCGCAGCGTCGTGGGCCGGCAAGGTCGCGGAAAATGGTGCGTTCGCGAGCGACATGGGATGTGACCTCCTGATCGTGGTTGATCGTCATTGTCGACGCTGCGCGCCTGGCGCGCCAACCGTCGTCGGAACGGCTCTGACAAGATGAGCGCGGGCAACCCCGTCAGCAGCCGCGCCGTGAGTCGGCGATGAGTTTCGCCCGGCCGGGCGGTCTTCTCATGGAAAGGAGATCGTGTTTGGCCGCTTCCGAGCGCCCGGCGCCGCCGCAGCCGGAGCCACATTCGGTCATGCCCATCGGGCGTGCCTTCGCCCCCGCCGACATCCCGGCACTGTGCGAGGTCATCCAGGTGGTGACTGTCGACGCCGCCGCCGGCCCCATCATCTGCGACGCAAGCGCACTCGTGGATCCGGATCTCGGGACGATCGATGGGCTGGCCCGACTGGCGCTCGCGCTTCGCCGCCTTGGATACGACGTCCGGCTGGGTCAGGCGCCGGCCGAGCTGATCGGGCTGATCACTCTCGTGGGCCTGGCCGACGTCGTGCCGTGCGCCGCGACGCTACCCGTCGAGGTGAGGCGGGAGCCCGAACATGGGGAAGAACTTCGCCGTGTCGAGGAAGAAGACGATCCCGCCGATCCGGCCCGCTGACACCTCGAGGACCTGCAGCGACCACGGCTGGAGGCCGCCCGCGGGGTCCGGCTTGTACTGACCGAAGGCCGGCGCGCCGTTGGCCATGGTCGGGATCAGACGCGAGCCACGACAGCCGATGCCGGGACCCAGGCACCAGTGGCGGATGTCGCGGTGGGTCTGCAGCCACAGCTCGTAGGGCGGCATGGACCACGTGGCGTCCTCGTGGAGCAGCGACGTGAGCGAATCCATGTCATAGCGCTCGAACGCATCGACGTAGCGAGCCAGTAACGCTCGCTGCTCGTCGTCCAGAGGCTGGAGTGGCGTCTTCGCCGGGCCATCGGGGCCGTCCAGCGTGGCGCGGGCGCGTTGGAGCGCGCTGTTGACGGACGCGACCGTCGTGTCGAGCAGCTCGGCGACCTCGCTGGCCTTCCAGTGCAGGACTTCTCGCAGGATGAGCACCGCGCGCTGCCGGGGCGGCAGGCGCTGCAGCGCGGCCACGAAGGCGAGGCGGACGGACTCCCTCGCGACGGCCACGTCGGCCGGGTCACCGGCGGCCGGCAACACCCGGCTGTCGGGGACGGGCTCGATCCAGGTGGCCTCCGGCAGCTCGGGGCCGAGCGTCGCTTCAGCGGTCGAGGCGGGCCCCAGGTCCATGGGCCGCGCCCGCCGCTGGCTCGCACTCAGCATGTTGAGGCAGACGTTGGTCGCGATACGGTACAGCCACGATCGCAGGGCCGCCCGGCCCTCGAAGCGATCGAAGCTGCGCCAGGCCCGCAGCAGCGTTTCCTGCACGGCGTCCTCGGCTTCGAACGCCGATCCGAGCATGCGGTAGCAGTACGCGGTCAGCTCACGGCGATACCGCTCGAGCTGGGAATCCAGGTCTGCGGGCGGGCGAGCCGCCGTCGCCGGGCCGGTCTGCACTCCGAGCTCAGTCATCCCAGGTTCACCTCTCGTCCGCTCGCAACCCGCCGAACGACGGGCCAGGGCCCAGCATCAGGCCAAGTGTAGGTGGATCCGTGAATCGGAGGCGCCGCGGAGTCATCTCCTCGGCGCCACCAATGTAGACAGCGCATCGGCCGAAGACTCATCGCCACGCCGAAAAACAGGACCACCGTGCACTCGATCTCACCCTTCCTACCCCGTCGATCGATGAGTTTTCCGGCAGCCGCGGTCCTAACAGGTGAGTTCCGCGGCAAAGGAGATCGACCGACATGACGACGACGACTGAAGCAGCGCCCGGCGCGCCGGCCAGCCCACCGACCGGCGGTCCGTTGGCAGGACGGCGTGAGTGGATCGGGCTGGCGGTGCTCGCCCTGGCGTGCCTGCTCTACGTGATGGATCTGACGGTGCTCCACCTGGCGGTCCCGTCCATCAGCAGGGACCTGCGCCCCAGCAGCGCCCAGCTGCTCTGGATCATCGATATCTACGGGTTCATGGTGGCCGGGTTCCTGATCACGATGGGCACCCTCGGCGACCGGATCGGGCGTCGAAAGCTGCTGCTCACCGGCGCCGCCGCCTTCGGTGTCGTGTCGGTCATCGCGGCGTTCTCGACCAGCGCCGAGATGCTCATTGCGAGCCGGGCCTTGCTCGGCATCGCCGGGGCGACCCTGGCCCCGTCCACCCTGTCGCTGATCTTCACGATGTTCAAGGATCCGGCACAGCGGGCACGGGCCATCGCCGTCTGGATCTCGGCCTTCTCGGCCGGCAGCGCCATCGGCCCCGTCCTCGGCGGCGTGCTGCTCGAGCATTTCTGGTGGGGTTCCGTGTTCCTCCTCGCTCTGCCGGTCATGGCGCTGTTGCTCGTGCTCGGACCGATCGTCCTTCCCGAGTATCGGGACCCCAACGCGGGGCGGCTCGACATCGCCAGCGCCGTCATGTCGCTGGTCGCCGTGCTGACGGTGATCTTCGGCCTGAAGCAGATCGCCCAGGACGGTGTTGGCTGGCTGGCCGTCTCGTCGATCCTGGTCGGGCTGGCGGTCGGCTTCCTGTGGATCCGCCGCCAGGTCACGCTGGCCGATCCGATGATCGACCTGCGCCTCTTCCGGATCCCGTCGTTCAGCGCGTCGCTCGTCGTGAACTTCCTCACGATCTTCATGGCGATCGGCTACTTCCTGTTCGTCGCGCAGTACCTGCAGCTCGTGCTCGGCCTGTCACCGCTGGCGGCCGGCCTGTGGTCGGTGCCCTCGGCGGTGGGCTTCATCGTCGGCTCCAACATCGCGCCGCGAATCGTCCGCCTGGTCCGTCCGGCCTACGTCATTGGCGCCAGCCTGGCGCTGGCGGCCCTCGGCCTCGTGGTGCTCACCCGGGTCGGCGGCTCGCACGGTCTGGCCGTGGTCGTGATCGGCTCCGTCGTCATCGCCTTGGGCCTCGCTCCGGTGCTGACCCTGACGACCGATCTCATCGTGGGCTCGGCTCCTCCAGAGCGGGCGGGAGCGGCCTCCGGGATCTCGGAGACGGCCGCGGAGCTCGGCGGAGCCCTGGGCATCTCGATCCTCGGCAGCATCGGCGTCGCCCTGTACCGCGGCGAGGTCGCCCAGGCCATCCCGGCCGCGGTCCCGGATCCAGCGGCCGCGATTGCCCGCGACACCCTGGGCGGCGCGGTGAGCGTCGCCGCCCAGCTCCCGAATCAACTCGGCGCGGCACTCGTCGAGGTCGCCCGCGACGCGTTCATCCAGGGAATGCAGGTTGCCGCCACGATCGGCGCCGTCGTGGCCGTCGCGGTGGCCATCTTCGCCGTCGTCATGCTGCGGGACGTCGGGTCGGGCGCCAAGGCGCCGCCGCACCCCGAGGCTGGCGCCAGCCGGCCCGCCGATCGCAACCTGCCATGCCCTGAGCCGGCTTGACGAGGCTCAGGATGGCGCCCGGACGGCTCGATAGATCCAGACGGGACGGTCAGACCCACCGGCTGCCGACCTTTGGGCTTACAGGCCGGACTGGCCGGACCGCCACGACCAGGAGCACCAGCGCGGCTGCGGCACAGGCGGCCCCGAACCAGAATGGGGCGCCGGGCGCGATCCGGTCCCACAGGAGCCCGGCGACGATCGACGCCGGCAGGACGAGGAGCCCGACGACCGCGTTGACGATGCCATAGCCGGTCGCCCGCAGATCGGCAGGCGCCAGGTCCGCTACGAGCGCCCGGCCAACGGCCTCGTTCACGCCGTAGTACGTGCCGTACAGGATCCACAGCGGTGCGACCCACCCGGCAGACCCGGCGAGCGCGAAGCCCGCATAGGCCACGGCGTAGATCGTCCAGGCGATGGCCACGAGCGCGCGTCGACCGACCCGATCCGACAGGGCGCCGACCGGCCACGAGACGAGCGCGTTGGCCATGTTGAACGCCACGATCATGACGAGCAGGTCGCGGACATCGACGCCCAGCTGCTGGCTACGGAGTGAGAGGAACGCATCGGAGGAGTTTCCGAGGGCGAACAGGCCGCTTGCCACGACGAACAGCCAGAACGCCATCGGAAAGCGGCGCCACGCCGCAGGCGCCCGGACCGCCGATGCCGGCTCGCCCGTACTCGCCTGGGGGTCCCTGTGGGCCTCCCCCCGCCGCGGAACGTCGCGCACGCCCACCATGATCGCCAGCACCGCGAGAATGCCCGGCACGAGCGCGATGAGAACGAGCAGTCGGAACGTGTCGGCAGCAAGGATCACCGCGCCGCCCTGGCTCGACGCGACGACGATTGCCGCGACGGCGACGCCGACGACCGCTCCGGCCGTATCCAGCGCACGGTGGAAGCCGAAGGCGACACCGCGAGCCTCGGGCGGCGTGGAATCGGCGATCAGCGCGTCGCGCGGCGAAGTCCGAATGCCCTTGCCGACCCGATCTCCCAGCCGGGCCAGGAGAACGATCGGCCAGGAGCCGGCGGCGAGGTACAGGCCCTTCGACGCGAC
This sequence comes from Candidatus Limnocylindria bacterium, assembly GCA_035637675.1. GTDB lineage: Bacteria > Chloroflexota > Limnocylindria > Limnocylindrales > CSP1-4 > C-114. The sequence continues at coordinate 17,098 of DASPWU010000160.1, forward strand.
CGAGCTGCCGTAGCCGATGCCGACCAGCAGGCGCCGGCGGCGGATCCGATCGGAGATGACGCCGCTGGCGAGCTTGAGCAGGGCGGCCGCGCTTTCGGCGATGCCCTCGATGACGCCGATGATGGATGGTGACGCGAGGAGGACGTTGGCGAGGAAGAGCGGGATGAGGTAGACGAGCATCTCGCTCGATACATCCGTCAGGAGGCTGACGATGCCGAGCGCGACGACATTCCGGGTGATCCCGCGAGTCAGGCCGCCCCGGATGGCGGCCCCGAGAGCGCGCATCCATCGCAGACTAATCGGTCGGCGGGGCCCGTGGATTGTCGCCCGGCGGCCAGGTGGCGGCACCTCCCGGACATCGCGCGGCCGTCCCACGCCTGTCGAATCCACACGAGGCCGGATCAGGGCAAAACCGATGAGGCGCCCGGCCCACATTCCGACCGTCGAAGCGCGGAATTACCCACCCGGTGGGTACCCGGCCGAGGCTCAGTCGCCGGTTCCGATCCGCCGAATGACGTCCCCCGTGCGGATGGTGCCGCCCTCCAGGATGCGGGCGTTGAGGCCACGCATCCGGTGCGCCCGGCCGATCGGGGAGTTGATCCAGCGCAGGGCATCGCTGCCGAAGCGGGCGCTGAACTTGGCGCAGCCGGTGTGCGGCGTCTCGCTGACCTCGATGACGGCGGAGCCGATCGCCAGCCGGCTGCCGGCCGGGAGCGTCGCCTGGCTCAGGTCGAAGTCGACGTACAGCTGGTCGCCGGCGAGCGGCCAGCGTTCGCGATCGGGCTCGATCGCCTGCAGGACGCGCGTGCTGATCAGGGTCAGCTGAGCGTCGAGATCGGCGGATCCATCCGGCGTGGCGCGGCTCCCGCGAGCCGCCCAGCCGTCCCCGACCAACCCCTCGGTCGTGTCGAGCGTGGCCTCGCTTAGGATCTCGCGTTCGTCGACGGCCGGGCGGCGGACGATCAGCTCGAGGCGCCCGCCATCACTGGAAGGTTCGCGGATGCGGGCCAGGTGGCCGTCCAAGTTCCGAAACTCACGCTGCTCCACGGGCGCAGTGTCGCCGATCTTGACCCGCCGTGACCACCCGAGGGCCAGTAGTCGCGTAACCAAGTCGAAAGCCGGGCTGCCGAGGCTGGGACCGAGCCGTCGGATGACGGCATGCGAAATCGCCATCGGAGCCTGTCATGACATACCAGCGATCAATCCGGAGACCGGATCGGACGAGCTCGGTCGGGCGGCGCCTTCGCCTCGCAGGCGTGGCCTCCTCGGCATGCGCACTCGCGTTGGCCCTGGCGTTCGCGATCTCGGCGTGCGCGAGCCCCGCCACGGGGAGCGACCCCACCTCGACGGCGCCTACTGCGGCGGCCTCGGCCGCCCCGACCCCGATGCCAACGGGCTCGGCTGACCCCACCTCGTCGGAACTGTCGTCGACCGTTGCGACCGTCTCGGCGAACACGGCAACGACCCAGGAGCTCATCGCCGCCCTGGAGGCCGCCGGCGTCACCAACGCCGATCGCTGGGCGCGGGAGGTCATGGAGTACCGACCGTATGACACGAGCGACCCGACCCTCCAGCACCTCCAGGATGAGCTGGCAAAGTACAACCCGGATCCGGCGACACTGGCCGCGATCCTCAGCGTCCTCACCCCATGATCCGATCAGGGCCCAGCGGCTCGTCGGCGGAGATCCTTCGGAAGGGCGTCATCGCTCTCGTCGGACTCGGGGTCGTCGGCACGGTCGTCGAGCTGCTCTTCCTTCGCCACTGGGGCTCGGCCGGCCAGGCGATCGTCTGGCCGGCTCTCGCGCTCCTGGCAGCGGGCCTCGGGACGCTGGCCATGCGCCCCTCGCCTCGATCCATCCGGGCGGCGCGTGGCATCGCCATCGGGGTGAGCGTGATCGCGCTGGTCGGCATCGGTTTCCACGTTTCGGAGAACCTGACGGCCGGTCCCCTCGATCGCAACTTCGCCGACATCTGGGCGTCCATGGGGCCGATCGAGCAGTGGTGGCAGGCGGTGACGGGCGGAGTCGGCCCGGCGCCAACCATGGCGCCGGGCGTGCTCCTGCAGCTCGGTCTCGGCCTCCTGCTGGCCACCGTCCGCCATCCCGCCGCCATATCACGTTCGGTCGGGAACCCCGCCGGCGCAGCGACGGTCGCGGGGGACGCGAGCCGAGCTCTCCGTCCGCAGCGGTGACCGTGCCTACAGCGTGCAGTTCCCGAAATCGAACGACTTGATGTCACCGTTGGGACTGATGTGGAACACCACGCTGAGACTGTCGACCGTGCCACCGCCCTGGCTGATGATCTGGATCTCGGACGTGTCGGTGTCGGCCAGCCCGCCGGTCTGCGCATTCAGGGAACCACCGAACCAGAGTGCCCCGGCGATGGAGTACTGGTTGCCGGACGCGTCCACGAGGACCACGTCATCCGGTGTAAGCGTCACCGTGACGTTCCCATTGCCCGACGCACTCGTGCCGACATGCTCGATCACGTCGACCGTGCCGGATGCCACGGTGTACGAATGATCGCCGCAGACGATGACCATGCCCGTCGCGTCGAACGAGTAGTGAATCGCGGGGCTGTTGGCGGATGCCGTGGTGGCGCTCAGTGCGAGCGCGCCCGCGGCGGCAATGGCAGCGATGAAACGCCTCATGACCGACGACCTCCTGTCCCTGCTGGTCCGGCAATCCAGGGCCGGTCCCTATTCGCACTGGCAGGAGGCTAGGCGCGGGAATGCCGCAGGTCAGCGGTGCACGCCCTGTTGATCGCGAATGGATAGCGAGGGCAGGCACCGTGCCTCCGATCCAACGCGGTCAAGCGTCCAGACCCATTCCCAATCCGACCAGCCTCGCGATCGCTTGCTGGGCCATGGCGTCAGCGCCGGCAGCCCGGCCCTCCGCATCGGCGGCATCGAACCGAGCCTCACCCAACGCCGCGCGAATCCGTGACCGCAGCAGGTTCCACTCGGCCGACGCGTCGGGGAAGAGCCACGTCGCCGTCACCGTCTCCCGGGCGGCGTCTGCGGCGCCGACGTACCGCGCCGCCGCTTCGTCATCGCCCTCGACGTGGCAGAGCCCCGCCACGCCCATCAGGACGTATCCAAATCGCTCGCTCAGGCCTGCCTCGGCACCGATTTCCAGCGCCCGGCGGAAGTCATCCGACGATCGGTCGAGCTCGCCCTGGGCAAGGTGGATGTGACCCAGGGTGTCGAGAGCCACCAGCGCGCCGGCCGGCTCCCCGGAGCGCTCCGATTCGACGGCGGCGCGCTCGAGCGCCGCGACGGTCGCATCGATGTCACCGGCGAGGTTGGCCAGGTACCCCTCGGCGTTCCAGACGAACCCCGCCAGCCACGCGTCGCCGAGCGATTCCTCGATCCGTCTGGCCTCGGCAACATCGTCCCGACCAGCCGCCAGATCGCCGCCACTGAGCGCGATCGACATGCCCCTCACGAGGAGGAGCAGGGCCGTGTTCGGAAGATCGCCGCTCGAGCGCAGCCGTTCGATCGCGGCATCGGCGTGATGGACTGCATCCTCGTGCCGCGCACTCCAGAAGAGGGTGACCGCCTGTGCGGCCTGGAAGTGCGTCCGTTCGGGCTCGCCCAGCCGCTCGTGAGCGCCCGAGCGTCCCACTTCGTCCAACCAGCGGCGGCTCTCATCGAGGTGGCCTTTCAGCCACCAGAACTGCCAGGCCTCCCAGACGAGACGGACCGTCAGGTCGGCTCGGCCGATGGCACCTGCCCGCTCGGCGACCGCTCGAAGGTTGTCGATCTCGCCTTCGAGCGCCCGGAGCGCTTCGGCCTGCCATGGACCGCGAAGCTTCGTCCGCGCCCTGGTCACCATCGCGAGGTACGCCTCGTCGCGCAGCTCTTCGATGGCCACCAGCTCGCCGGATGCGGTCAGCTGTTCCGCCGCGTATTCGCGGACCGTCTCCAGCATCCCGACCCGAGGATCGCCGTCGGTCGCGAGCGCCTGGACCAGACTCTTGTCCACGAGGGCCGCCACATGATCGAGGATGTCCCCGGTCAGGCTTCCCCCGCACACCCGCTCGACCTCGCCAAGGCGAGCACCTCCCCGAAAGACCGACAGCCGGGCGAATACCTTCTGTTCGTCGCTCGTCAGGAGATCGTGGCTCCAGTCGAGCGTGGCGCGGAGGGTCCGCTGCCGCTCCGGGAGGTCTCGAGCGCCACCGGTCAGCAGTGCGAGCCGGGAGGTGAGGCGTTGGAGCAACGCCTGCGGCGTGAGCAGGCGCGTTCGCGCGGCCGCGAGCTCGATGGCAAGGGGCAGGCCGTCCAGCCTCGTGACGAGCTCCGTGAGCACCGCGCTGTCGACGGAACGCGTCGCGCCGGCGCGGATGGCCTCGGCACGCTCGACGAACAGCTGCACGGCAGGCGCGACGGCGTCTCCGTCGGAGGCCCCGTGGGTTGTCGACTGCAGAGCGAGGGCCGGCACCGAAACCGCATGCTCAGCGCCAACCCGGAGCGGTTCGCGACTGGTGGCGAGGATCCGGAGGCGCGGAGCCGCCGTCAGTAGTCGGGCGACGAAGGGCGCGGCTCCGACGACCTGCTCAAAATTGTCGAGTACCAGGAGGGGGCTGCGCTCGCGCAGACCCGTGATGAGGCCCTGCTCGACATCGGCAGCACCCGACTGGATGCCAAGCGCCGCAGCAATGGCGGCAGGGACGAGCGCCGGATCCCGGATCGGCGCGAGCGACACGAACCCGGCCTCGACGCCGTCGCGATCCCTGAGCTGCTCGGCGATGGCTATCGCGAGCCGGGTCTTGCCGACGCCACCGGGTCCGGTGAGGGTGACGAGGCGGACCGTCGAGTCGGCGAAGAGCGTGGAGATCCGGTCCACTTCCGGGGCTCGCCCGACGAGACGCGTCGGAGGGGAAGGGAGCTCGAGACGCAATCCGGCCGTCGAGCTCGTGCCCGCGATGAACCGTTCGGTCAGGAGGAGAGCGAGGTCATCGGTGAGCAGCCGGCCGAGCTCCGCGGCGTCGGAGAATGACTTGTAGGAGGCGGTATCGTCGGCCTGGATCCGTCGCAGCAGCCCCGCCAACCGCGGCTCGCGCTTGGCTGCTGGCGACTTGACATAGAGCAGGCGAGGCCTCCCGGCGGACAGCCTGTACTCGTCTTCGAGCCCGCTGATTTCCTCGTCCGGAGCGACCCAGCCGTAGCGCTGCCAGTAGAAACCGACGAACACATCGCTCTGCTCGAGATACGCACGGTACAGGGCACGCGGAGCATGCGGCCGCGCCCCGGTCTCGAACATCACCGGCGTCATTCGCAGCCGTACGATGGCGTCTCGCGCGGCCGCCCGCTCGGCAGCAAGCTCCTGCAGGGTCGAGCTGACGAAGACGCGCAGGCGCCGGTCCGGCGTGCGGATCTGCACAGGCCGGGCTTGCGTGCCCTTCCACGCCTCGCGCTCAGGCGTCATGCATCTGCTCGAGCATCGACATGGCTCCCTGGACGGCCAGTATCGGTGGAGCCATTGTCCTCCGCCGACCGTCGGGCTTCCGGAGGGGACGAGCCCGCTGGCGCGCGACTGCGTTGACGCCGACGGGGACCCAACCGATAGTGGCAGGCGGACAGCCGCTTCATCGACAGGATCCGGTGGCCGGGCCGGCGCCCCCGCCTCGGAGCCGTCTGACTGCAGCGATCGAAGGGAGTGACCGCCATGAGCATGCTCGTGCTTCTCAAGGTGATCCACATCCTCGCGGCGATCACCGCCGTCGGAGCCAACCTGACCTATTCGTACTGGCTGCGCTACGCGGGTCAGGACCGCGATCGCCTCGCCTGGACGTTGAAGGGCATCAGTCGGCTCGACAATTTCATCGCCACGCCGGCCTACGTCGTTCTGTTCATCACCGGCTTCCTGATGGTCATCGGCGGCGTGTTCTCCTTCCAGACGGGCTGGATCGCCGCCGCGATCGCGCTGTATGTCGTCGTGGTGGTCGTGGGGATCGCGTTCTACGCGCCGGGCCTGAGGCGCCAGATCGCGGAGGCGGAGGTCGATCCGGCATCACCCGCGTACGCCGCGGCCGCCAGACGCACCAACCTGTTCGGTGTGCTCACCACCGTGGTCGTGCTCGTGATCGTCGTCCTCATGGTGGCAAAGCCGTTCTGAGCCTTGGACCAGTTCCGCCGACGGGCGTGACGGCCATCCAGCCCGTCAACCCTCCATCCGGAGCTCTTCGAGGTCGAGCTCACGCTCGATCACCCGCAGCGTCTCGTCGTTGATCTCGCCGCGATCGCGGAGCTCGATGACGGCCGTCCGCTGCGCGGCGATCACGCCGCGCTGGATCTGCTCGTGCTCGATCCGCTCCTGGCGCCGCTCCGCCGTCTCGTCGGGATCCTCCGTTGCCAGATGTTGACTTCGGTCCCGAAGCCCTGACTCCAGGCGATCCAGGAGCGGTTGGTGGGTCGGCCAGGCGGGACGGGCGCGGTCGATCTCATCCAGGCCGGCCTGATACGCCGCCGCACGAGCCGCGGTTCCCTCGTCACCGTCGAGCTCGACGCCGTCCCAGCCGGCACGTCGCAGGACCCAGGAAAGCGTCAGTCCCTGACCGACGAGCGTGACGAGAATCACCGCGAAGGTCAGCAGCAGGATGAGATTGCGCTCGGGAAACCACACGGGCAGGGCCAGCGCGGCGGCCAGGGAGACGGCGCCGCGGAGCCCCGACCAGCTCACGACGAAGGTGAGCCTCGTGGCCAGGCGCGCATCGCGTCGGGCGATGGCCTGCCGTGGCGATCCCGGCAGGAGGCTGGTCGCGAAGACCCACACGAGCCGACTCACGAGGACAACGCTGCAGACGAGGACGACGAGGCCGACCACCTCCAGGGCGGGTCGGCCACCAAGCTCCTGCGTGATCTCGGGGAGTGCGAGCCCGAGCAGCACGAACGCGAAGCCGTTGAGGATGAACCCGATCATCTTCCAGGTGCTGAGCCACAGGATGCGGCTGTTTGGCGTGAGAATCGTGCCGAGCCGGCTGCCGATCACCAGGCCGGCGGTGACCGCCGCCAGGACGCCGGACAGCCCGAACCGGTCCGCCGGCAGGTACGCGGCGAAGGGGATCACCAGCGAGATGGCGACCTCCACCGGCGGATCGTCGAGCCGGCGCAGGATCTCACCTGCGACCCGACCGACGAACACGCCGATGATGATTCCGCCAACTGCCGCAACCACGAAACCGGCAAGCGCCTGGGACAGGACAAAGCTGCCCCCCACCGCGAGCACCGCCGCTCGATACGCGACGAGGGCGGTCGCGTCATTGAACAGCGCCTCGCCCTCCACGAGGGTCACGACCACGCGCGGGGCGCCGAGCCGGCGGAAGACCGAGGTCGCCGCCAGCGCGTCGGTGGGCGCCACGATCGCGCCGAGCGTGAACGCGGCAGCCCAGCCCAGGCCCGGCACGGCGAGCTGTGCGACGGCCGCCACGACGACCATCGTGAAGACGACCAGCCCGATCGAGAGGCGCACCAGCGGCGCGATGTTGGCCCGAAGGTCCCGTATCGGAGTCGCGACCGCCGCGCTGAACAGGAGGGGCGGCAGGAAGACGAGCAGGACCAGCTCGGGCTCGAGCGAGATGCGGGGCAGGCCGGGGACGAAGGCGAGGCCCAGTCCGCCGAGCACGAACAGCGTCGGGTAGGGCACGCCCACGCGGCGGGCGATCTCGAACAGGATGGCGATGACGAGGACGATGGCCAGAACGGCGGTCAGCAGGTCCACGGTCGCGGGATCAGATGAGGGGCGCGCGTCGCGTCATCGCGTGAGGGCCGGTTCGTCCTCGTCTCGTCGGGCGATGAGCTCGGCCACCCAGGCCCGCAGTCGGGGCAGGTGCTCCGCGTAGTGATCTGGTCCCGACTTGCGGATCCACCACGCCGCCTCATCGGTTGGCTCCCGCAGCTCGTACCAGACCTGGAGCATCCTGGTCCGCCCCGCGTTCGCCTGGATCCAGGCGACCTCCCACGGCTGGCCATCCATCGCCGCGAGGAACGCCGCGTTCAGCGCATCGACGTCGACGTCGTGGCCCTCGTACGTCCCGGCGGCGATCTGCTCGAACTGGACCTCCGCCTCCGCCAGCCACGTCCCGACGTGACCGGCAACGTCTCGGACGGACCACTCCGGATCGGTGTAGTAACCAGGCATCAGGCACTCGGCCGGCGTGAGGGCGCGGACCAGGGCGAGCAGCTCATACCAGCCCACGCGCTCCGCCTCGATCTCGGTGGCGTATGGGTGGTCCAGGAGCGCGACGCCCGGCGCCCGGAGCTCGTTGGTTGGAGGGGTATCGCTCATCGTCCTTCAGGGTCGAGCATAAACCTCATGGGCTAGCTGTCCGGCGCCCGGCCGGGCACCGCGATCCCCTGGCTCGTTACCGCGTACAGGACCGCGATCCCCAGGTACAGCGCGAGCGCCACGAGCGGCAGGACGAGGGCGACGAGCGTGGCGACCGCGTAGATCGGCAAGCCGACAAAACCGCGCCGCCATTCGGCTCGCGCATACGCGGCGTCGTAGCCTGGCTCCAGCAGCTCCGGTCGATCGGCGAGGTGGCGCCAGATGAAACCCCATGGCATGGCCATGAGCGTCGCGATGAGCCCGTAGAGCGCGGTCGCGGCCGACGCGTCGGCCCCGCCACGCTGGACGTACTCGGCCACGAGCGCGGTCGGCCACGGTAGTGTCGCGACGCCGAGGAGGAGCATCAGGTTCAGCCAGTGCAGGCGGGCATCGAAGCGGGCGATTCGGTCGACGAGCGTGCGGTGGTTGAGCCAGATGATGCCGATCGTGAGGAACGCGGCGAGATACGCGACATATGACGCCCAGCGCGCGAGCAGCGCGTCAACGAGTCCGCCCGGGGTCACCGCCTCGAGAGGCGGTACCTTGAGGTCGAGAACGAGCAGCGTGATCGCGATCGCCATGACGCCGTCGCTGAACGCCTCGACGCGGCCGGTCGGTGAGAGACGCGTCTCGGTCTCCACGGGCTCGCGCGCGGCGGACATGGTCGCCGGAATGGCAGATTCCGGTCGTGATCCGATCACCCCGGGATCATAGCGACGGGCGCCAGGGAGTCCCGGAAGCTCGAAGCCGGCCTCGATCTGCCCCGACGGGCAGCCCAAGGTACTGCGCTCGTGTGGTCTAATCGGTGGGTGGTGCCGCCGGCCGGCGGAGTTGACGCTGTGCACCGGGCGGCATCTCTCGTGCGCTCCGACGGGGTGGAATCGTGACCCAGGCCCAGCGTTCGCAGCCGCGACGCCTCCCGTCGCCATCGGCATGAGCCAGGGACGGAGGGCGTCGTGGATCTGATCGCGCTCGTCGTAGAGGCGATATTCCTCGTCCTCTTCCTGGCCACCCTGGTCGCGTACCTCCGTCATCGAGATCCGGTTCGCCGCGACGTCATGCTCGTCTTCAGCGGGCTGGCGGTCCTGTTCGTGCTCCAGGTGTGGAGGGGCCTCGGCGGCGGCGTGCCGGTCCCCGCGGGCATAGCCGGGGGAGTGCTCCTCCTGTTCCAGCCCGTGTTTGCCCTGCACCTCGCAAGCCTCGTGCGACGCGTGCCCCGGCCGATCGTCTATGGCGCCCCGTTGCTGATCCTCCTGAGCGTGCTGGCCGCCGCCACGGTGGCGCGGGGATCGCTCGCATCCGCGATCGCCCTGGGCTCGTTCATCGGCGTCGAGGCGCTGGCCGCGGCGTACCTGCTGGTCGAAGCTCGACGACGGCGTGGCCCGGCGGCCGTGCGGATGGCACTGGCTGCGATTTCGACGGGCCTCCTCGCCGCCGCGTACCTGGCGGTGGCCGGCGGCGCCGTTGGGCCGGACGTCAGGGCCGCCACCACGCCTGTGGCGATCGGCCTCGCGCTCCTCGCCGCCCTCGGCTACATCGTGGCATTCCTCCCGCCACCGGCCATCCGGCGCATCTGGCAATCGAGCGCCACCGTGGCCTACGGCCAACGCCTGATCGAGGGCTCGGGTGGCTCCGTCGAGTCGATCTGGGAGGGCTTGGCCGACTTCGCAGCGACGATGAGCGCCGGGGCGGCAGCCGTGATCGTCCGGACCGACACTGGTGGGTACGAAGCCGCGGCCAGCGGGATGCCCGTTGACGCCACGCCCGTCAAGACGTCGGAGCTTGACGACCTTCTCGTGGCTGACCGCGGTCCGGAGCTCGAGGTCCGGTCGGCCGGCGCGTTGGCCTCGCGACTGGCTGAGAGATCGGGAGCCCAGTTCGTGTCCGCCGTGCCCCTGACCGTCCCCGGTGGTGGACCGTCTGCCGTCCTGGTCGTGCTGAACCGCTTCCGGAGCCTGTTCCACGAGTCCGACCTGGAGCTGCTGCAGGCGCTGGGCGCTCAGACGGCGCTCATGGCCGAGCGGCGCGCCATCGTCGCCGACCAGGAACAGCTCGCGCAGCAACTGGCGGCGACGGTCGAGGCCCTCCGCGCCGCCGCCGCCACAAAGAGCGACTTCCTTGCCTCCATGAGCCACGAGCTGCGCACGCCGCTGAGCGCGATCCTGGGCTTCAGCGACCTCATGCGTCACGAGGCGTCGGCGGGCAACACCGTGAACGTACCAATCGAATGGGTCGAGCACATCCACGCCGGCGGCTCGCACCTGCTGACCCTCATCAATGACGTTCTCGACCTGGCAAAGGTGGAGGCGGGCCGCCTCGACCTCCATCCCGAGCCGGTCGACCTGGCAGCCGCCATCGCCGAATCGGTCAGTGGGCTGCGGCCACTGGCCGAGCGCAAGCGCCTCCGCGTCGACGTGAATGTCACCACGGTGACGGCCACGATCGACCGCGGCCGTTTCCGCCAGATCCTGTACAACCTGCTCTCGAACGCGATCAAATACACGCCGGAAGGCGGCACGATCAGCGTCGCGTCAACCGGCACTGCCACGGGTGTGCGGGTCGTGGTGGCGGACTCCGGCATCGGTATCTCCGAAGCCGACCAGCCGCACGTCTTCGAAGAGTTCCGCCAGGTTGGCGACCCGGCCACACGCGAGCCCGGCACCGGCCTCGGGTTGGCCCTGACCCGCCGGCTCGTGGAGGCGCACGGCGGAACGATCGAGCTGGAGTCCGCGCTCGGCGAGGGGAGTCGGTTCATCGTCATCCTCCCCACCGGCGACGCGACGGCGGATCGCATCCCGGATGCGTCGGTCGCCGCGTCGGTGAAGGTTGTCGGCCGGCAGCGCGCCGGACTCGACCTCCTCCTCGTCGAGGACGATCCGAGTGCCGTCCGGCTCCTCAGGGAGTACCTGGACAAGGCCGGCTACGCGCTCCGAGTCGCTCGTGACGGGGAGACCGCGCTCGCGATGGCCCGCTCGCAACGACCGGATGCCGTGCTGCTGGACGTGCTCCTGCCAGGCCTCGACGGATGGGAGGTCCTGCGCCGGCTCAAGGCCGATTCGGAGCTCGGCGACATTCCCGTCGTGCTCGTCACCGTGGTCGACGAGCGCGAGGTGGGGATGGCGCTGGGTGCCGTCGACTACCTCCTGAAGCCGATCCAGCGCGAGCGGCTTCTCGCCTGTATTGCGCGGGTGACCGGCGCGGAGTCTCCCGATGGAGGTGGGACCGTCGTCCTGGCCGTTGACGACGAGTCGGCCGGGGTCGAGCTGGTGCGCGCCGCACTGGCCCCGGCGGGATATCGGGTCATCACCGCCTCAGGGGGTCGCGAGGCGCTCGACCGGCTCCGGCAGGAGCGGATCGATGTGGTCGTCTGCGATCTCGTCATGCCCGAGGTCGATGGCTTCGCGGTCATCAAGGCCATGCGCGACGACCCGCGGACCGCGGACATCCCCATCGTGGTCTGTACCGCGCACGAGATCAGCGATGTCGACCGGGAACGTCTCAGGGGTCAGATTCTCGGCATCGTTCAGAAGGGCACCGACGCGCGCAACGGGCTCCGCGCCTGGCTGGGATGGACCGCGGCGGCCCTCCGTCGCGAGGCGGACACGACGCCCGCGGATGCCTGAGCGAGCCTTCGCCGAACAGGATCCGGCGGTGCGGGACGTCGTGCTCGTGGTCGAGGACGAGTTCCCGAACCGGGCGCTGCTCAAGGCGACGGTGGACCGGGCCACGATCCCTCGCGTGCGCGAGGCGATCCTCCTCGAGGCGTCGACGCTGGCCGAGGCACGGCGCATTCTCACGACTCGGCAGGTGGATCTCATCGTCCTCGATGTGCGGCTGCCCGACGGTGACGGGTTGACCCTGGCGCGCGATCTCAATGGCGCCGAGCGGCGCCCTAGGATTCTCGTTCTGAGCGCCAGCGTGCTCCCGTCCGAACGGAGCATGGCGCTGGACGCCGGAACGGACGCCTTCATGGCTAAGCCGTTCGTGCCCGCCGACGTGGTCGAGACGATGGCCGGCCTGCTCGACGCCGGGCCCGTGGTCACGCCGGCCGGCAGGCTCTGATCTGGGCGACAGCCATCGGGTTTTGATCGCGTCGGGTCGTCAGGCTCCTCGTGCCGACGATGCCTCGACCGGGCTCGAGCTCCGGCGGGTGGGCCGCGCTGCCCGGTCGATCCGATCCGGGGCTGCTCCGGGCCGGCCGAGCAGGTAGCCCTGTCCGAGAACGACGCCGAGACGCTGGAGCGTCTCGAGCTCGGCCGTTGTCTCGATGCCTTCACCGAGCATGACGCAATTCGTTTCTTCGGCGAAATAGCGCATGCCCGCGATCAGGGCCTGGCGGGCCCGGTCCCCGTCGAGGCCGCGCACCAGCGAGATGTCGAGCTTCACGAGATCGGGCCGCACCTCGACCACGTGCTGCATGCTCGCGTATCCGGCCCCGGCGTCGTCGACCGCCACGCGGATGCCCGGGCCCAGCTGCGCGATGGCTCGTCGAAGGGCGGGGTAGTCGTCCACGGCCGTGTGCTCGGTGAGCTCGAGAACGACTGGATGACGTGCCTGCCTGAGCAGACGAGCCAGCGGCTCCCCGGCAAGCGCGGCGGTAGGCGAGACGTTGAGGCTCAGCCAGGTGCCGCTCGGCAGCCCGAGGGCCGCCTCGATGGCGACCTCGAGCGTGGCGAACTCGAGCTCGAGCCCCAGGCCCACCGCCGTCGCGTTGGCAAACCGTTGACCGGGCGCGACGCCGTCGTCGAACCGGGTCAGGGCCTCATGTCCGACGAGCTTGGCGCTCCCGATCTCGAGGATCGGCTGGAATACCGCGTGAAACGCCCGATCGGCGATGACCACCTCCAGCGAGTGGCGAACGTCAGAGGCCTGTCGCCGGACGGCCAGCGTACGTCCCAGCAGCCCGCCGCAGAGGGTCGCATAGTCGACCACGCTCGGCAGGTCCCGCGCGAGCCGCTCGGCGGGGCGCTCGTCGGCGGTCCCGGCAGAAAGGATTCCGACGAGGCGACCGCCGCTCCGCACCGGCGCGTAGATGGCGCTACGCCAGCCGGCTGCCGCCAGGCGCTCGCCGTCCGCGCCGCGCTCCGGGCGCGCCACGATCTCCTCCACCCATGCCCCCACGGTGGCGCGCTGCCAGAGCTCGAGAGAACGTTCAAGCGGCAACGCGTATCCGATGTCCGCTTTGGAGCGGGCGTTGTGGGCGACGAACGAGACAGCCCTTTGCGATGATTCGAAGATCAGCAACGTGACGTGGCGCGCGTCGATCGCCGTGGCGAGATCGGCACACAGCGCCGCCGCGATTGTCTCCGGTGTATCGAACGCCGACACTCGATCGAGTGATGCTGCGATCGCGGCGCGCTCGCTCGTGACGTCGTTGATGGCCCGACCGCGTGCTTCGACCTCGTCGCCCAGGGTGACGATTCGCGTGGCCAGCGCCGCGTGGAGAAGCCGAGTCTCGATGAGGTTGCGGCTGCGCAGGAGGACCTCGTCGAAGTCGAACGGCTTGCCGAGGAAGTCTGCCGCACCCAGGGACAGGGCCCGCTTGCGCGTGTCGCGATTGGGTTCAGCCGTCAGGACGACCACCGGTAGATAGGCGTCGTCCGAGTGCCCGCGCAGCGACTCGAGCACCCCGAACCCGTCGATGCCGGGCATCCGCAGGTCGGCCAGGACGAGGTCTGGCTCCGCCTCCGCGCAGGCCGTGAGCAGCGATCCCCCATCAGGAAAGGAACGCACCCGCGTGAACCCGCCCTGGGCGAGGATCCGCTCGAGCAGGAGCCGGTTGGCCGGCTCGTCGTCGGCGATGTAGATCAGCGCGTCCGAGATCATGTCGGGCCCGTTCATGTCGGCCGAGCCGCGCGATCGATGACGGGGAACATGCTGGGAACGTCGACGCGGGGGCGATGGCAGGTCACGTCGGCAACCTATGTGAAACATTCGGCTGGGACAACAGAACGGAAGTCACCCTCTCCCGTCACGATCGATTGGGTGCCTCGTCATCCCAACAGGCCCGGACGCCGTCAGCCGTTCGCCGCGGCGATGTGCTGGCACTCGCACCCATCGGGCTCCGAACCCGGACCGAGTGCCGCCAGGCTACGCCCGCTGGGTGCCTGAGCTCGTTTCGGACGGGTCGCCGGCGTCTGCGCCGAGCGCCTCCGCCAGCGCGTCCGGGTCGTGCAGGAGGCATTCGGCGTACGCGATCGCGTCGGCGACCGAGATTGCCGACACCGTGTCCCATTCGCCGCGAAGCCGGTACAGCGCCTGCAGCTGGCAGAGCCGCTCGAAGAAGCTGCGACGTTCGAACCTGGTCATATCGCTCCCTGACTTTCCACTCGCCTGCCGGTCCGTAGCAACCGATCGACAAGTGAGATCGTCGGGGAGCGCGCCTGGCCGAACATCGGGAATATGCCGTAGGCGCCGTTCGTGAGCTACCCAATTCCTGGGAGTCGCGGGCCCTGCCTGCTTTACGACGCCACCTGCTGCACCGAGAGGGGTCGTACGCGAGTCCGTTGCTGGCCGTGCATCACGACCGGCACGAACGTGCGGGACCCACGTCACATCCCGACGGAATCGAGCGGCAGCCGCGCAGGGCCGTGTCGAATGTGATGCTTCAAACGCACGAGCGCCGGAAGCCGCTTGGCGCCGGGGCCAGGGCCGGATCAGCCGACGATGGCGAAGGCCCGGACCGGGAAGGTGGCCATCCCGCGTATGCGCGGAGGAGCCGCGAAGAACCGCCAGCCGGCCGGCGGCAGGGCTCCAAGGCCTGTCAGGTGCTCGACGAGCGGAACGCCCGCGCGCAGGATCGCCGTATGGGCGGGCCGGCGTGGATCCGCCAGCGAATCGACGTTGAGCGAGTCGATCCCGACGAGCGCCGCGCCTGAATCCACGAGGAGCTCGGCGGCCGCGGCGGTCAGGAAGGGGTTGTCACTGAGGTAGGCAGGTGTTCCCCAGCGCTCATCCCATCCGGTGGCCACGATGACCGCCCGCCCGCGGATTTCAATGCCCCGAAACGCTTCGGGTCCGATGGCGCGCTGGGCCGCATGGCGGCAATCGACGAGAACCCCGTCGAGGTCGACGACGCGATCCATCGCCAGGTCGGCGAGGTCGGGTCCACCCGGGAATCGATGGGCCGGCGTGTCGAGGTACGTCCCGGTGTTGGCGACCAGATCGATACGACCGATCTCGAACGTCGTGCCGGGAGCGTAGCGGGTTGCGGATGCCTCGTGGGTCAAGAAGGTCGAGATCGACGGCGCCGGAATGCCGGGATGCGTCGTCATCCCGTCGACGATCTCGTGGCTCAGGTCGACGATGCGGCGAGATGAATCAGCTCCCACGGAGTGATCCTCTCAGCTGCGGCCGCCAGCCCCGGCCACCACCTGGCTGATGTAGGCACTAACCGGACGTGGCTCGATGCCAAGCTCGCGGAGCGGAGCGTCACTCGGCGCTGACTCGACGAGATCGGCTCGCAGTGCCTGACCCATGATCGAGGCCAGCGCGGGCCTGAACGGGCGGAGGGCGACAGTCCCCAGGCGCAGCGCCGCCCGCGGCACGTGCCGCCGCCGGACAGGCGCACCAAGGGCCCGTTCCAAGGCATCGGCGGCCTGATTGCGGGTCATTGCCTCGGGGCCGCCGAACTCGACGAGCCGAGGCGGGTCGGGCGCGATGGCCAGGCGGACGACCGCCTCGGCCACGTCGTCGACGGCGACGTAGGCGGCCGGCGCGTCGCCCTTGCCGAAGATCGTCACCGATCGATTCGGCCAGTCGAACCCGGCGAGTGGCGACAGCTGGACCTCCTGGTATGCGTCCGGGCGGACGATCACTTCGTGCATGGAGCTATCCCGAAGTCGCTGCTCGGTCGCCAGCTTGGCGTCGGAGAACGGCGTGCTGGCCGCCAGGATCGCCGCCGGGAAGGACAGGAAGACGAACCGCTCGACGCCCGCCTCCCCGGCGGCGCGGACGAGGTTGGCATTGCCCCGGTCGTCGACGTCGCGCAGGGTCAAATCGGTCTTGCCCCCGAGAACGCGGGATATGGCGTTCGCCGTGGTGATGACCGTCTGTACTCCGGCAACGGCCGCCGGCAGCGTGGCCGCGTCTCGAAGGTCGCCGCGCGCGATCTCCGCGCCGAGCCGCTCGAGCTCAGAGGCGTCGGTGCCCGGCCGGACGAGTGCCCGGAAGCCGAGCGACCGCTCCGCCAATCGCTGCGCGATGCGTGAACCGAGGAGGCCGGTGCCGCCGCAGAGGAGAATCATTCGGGTCCGAGTGTAGGTTTCCTCAACACCGCGTGCGCCGCCAGCGGCATCAGTCGAGATGCCCGTTCGGCAGCAGCGGCATCGACCGGATGCGGCGACCCGACGCGGCGAAGATCGCGTTCGCGATCGCGGGCGCCACGGCGATGAGAGGCACCTCGCCGCCGCCCGCCGGCGGCAGATCGGGACGGTCGATGAGGATCACGTCGACCGTCGGCATGTCCCTGAATCGCGGGACCCGGTATGTGGAGAGGGAGTCATTCGTGATCCGGCCGTCCTCGAAATGAACGGCTTCGAACAGGGCCGGGCCCAGGGCCATGACGGCGGCACCCTCGACCTGGTTCGCCAGGTTGTCGGGATTGACGATCGCGCCACAGTCGAACGCGGTCACGAGCCGGGCGACGTAAAGGCCGCCGTCGGGCCGGACATGGACCTCGGCGCAGGTCGCGACTCGAGCGTCCTTCTCGACTGCACCAGCGACGCCGAGGCCGATTCCCGCCTGCCGACCGCCCGTGCCCCAACCCGCCCGCTCCGACGCGGCCGTGAGCGCCGCCGCGAGGCGATCGTCATCGACGTTGGTCAGCCGGAACGCCAGCGGGTCGACGCCGAGCGCGTGGGCGAGCTCGTCGATCGCCGACTCGCGGGCGAAGGTGTTCGCCGTCGCGGCGAGCGCTCGGTATGAGTCCTGCCGAAGGGGAGCGTCGGCCGGCTGATAGTCGAGGCGCTGGTTGGCGATCCGGTAGGGAGGCGCGATCGCGCTCGGGCCAGCGTTCACGTTCCGGAACTCCCACCCGGTGATCGCGCCGTCCGAGGCCGCACCGGCCCGGACGTCGATGACGGCCGCCGGCCGCACGTGGCCCCAGGCGAACTCCTCGGCGTGCCGCCAGCGGACCTTGACGGGTCGCCCGACGGCACGAGCGAGTCGTGCGGCGGCGATCCCTGCTCCGGCCCCGTGCTTGCCGCCGAAGCCGCCGCCAGCCGGCGGCACCACGACGCGGACGCGATCCTCGCTCAGGCCGAGCGATTCGGCGAGCTCCTGCCGCGCCCAGAACGGCGCCTGCGTTGCGGTCCACACCGTCACCCGCTCGCCGGCCCACTCCGCGACTGCGGCGCGCGTTTCGAGCGGGACGTGCGCGATGAAGGCCGCCGTGTACGTTGCGCTGACCTGTGCGGCGGCGCTGGGGATCGCGGCGTCGACGACGCCCTCCTCGTGCGAGAAGTTTCCGTCCCAGCCCTCGAGATCGATGGGATGCGCGCGCAGGTGCTCCTCCAACCCGGCCTCCGCCGGACCGGGCGGCAGATCCCATTCTGCCCGGATTGCTGCCATCGCCCGGTCCAGCGTCGCGACATCCGGCGCGACCGCGCCGACGAAATCGTCCTCCTCCACGACTGTCACCGCCGGCATGGACCGTGCCCGTGACGTGTCCACGGATCGCAGCGCGGCGCCGGCAGCCGGTGGTCCCAGCGGCCTGCCGTGGAGCATTCCTGGCCGCGACAGGTCGCTGACGAATCGCCGCCGTCCGGTGACGGCGGCGACGCCGGTGACGGACGCAGCGGGCCTGCCGATGACCGCGCGAGCGTCTGATACAGTCGCGCGGTCGCGACGCGCGCCGCCGACCTCCTCGAGCCGCCGCAGGCCTGCCAGCAGTTCGGAATAGTGGATCGTTCGAGCGCCATCGCGGGAGCGAAACGCGCCGTGGCCGGGAACGAGGTCGTCCGGGCTCACCTCGAGCCGATCGGCCGCCAGGCCCAGCAGCGTCTCGAGCGCCGCCTGGCCGGCCGCCCCCAGCATCCTCCCGGCGTCGGGCATCGATCGGCTGCCGAACGTCCCTTCGTCATATGGGCAGACGTCCGTGTCGGCCATGACCATACGCACGGAGTCGAGCCCGACCCTAACGGCGTCCGCGACGATCATCGCGAGCGCGGTCGTGTTGTCCTGGCCCATCTCCATCTTGCCGGTGAATGCCGTCACGACGCCGTCCGCGCCGGCGTGCAGCCAGACGCCGCCGCTCGTCGTCCACGCGTCCTCCCACTCAGACCCGTTCCCTTCGGGCGACAGGACCACGACGAGCCCGTCGCCGAGGGCATCGAAGTAATCGCGTTCCTGTGCCGATCGCATCTGCCACGGTGCGGCGCGGGCATCGATCGGCCGGCGCTCGACCGCCGGGCGCTCGACCGCCGCACGCTCGACGGCCCGGCGCTCGGCCGCCGCGCCGGTGTCACTCACGTTCGAAGCCTCAGCCACGTCGGCCTGGTCCGCAGCCCGCCGAACCGCGCGGAGGATCCGCGGGTACACGCCACAGCGGCAGATGTTGCCGTCCAGGGCGTCCGCGATCGCCTCGTCGGTCGGCCGTGGATCGCGTTCCAGGAGGGCTGCGCTCGCGAGCACCATGCCGGGCGTGCAGTACCCGCACTGGAACGCGCCCTCGGCGAGGAATGCCTGCTGGACGGTGTGGAGCGCGCCGCCGATGCCCGTGCTTTCGCCGAGGCCCTCGATGGTGGTCAGCGAGCGTCCCGCCACCCCGTCGAGCGGCGTCACGCAGGACCGGAGCGCGACTCCATCGGCCAGGACGGTGCACGCGCCGCAGACGCCCTCGCCGCAGGCCGGCTTCGAGCCGGTGAGCCCCAGCTCGTCCCGGAGGACGAAGAGCAGGGTCCGCGACGGATCGCCCGCGAGCTCGCGCGGCTCGCCGTTCAGCGTCAATGCTATCGGCCCGACCATGCCAAGTGCTCCTGCGGTCACGACGCTTGCCAGCCCGTCAGTCGTTCGGCCTGGACGCCCACGCCGGATCATGGCCGGAGAGCCACTCGGTGTCGAACCGGGCGGCGCCGTGAATTGCCGTCAGGCGCAGCTCGCCCGGACCGGAGTTCGTGAAGCCGTGCGGCACATTTGCCGGCGCGATCGCGATCTGTCCGCCACTCGCGACGATCTCATCGTCGCCGAGCTGGATCGTAGCCTGGCCGGATTCGATCACGAAGACCTCCGGGTAGGGGTGTCGATGCAGCCGTGGGCCCGGCGCCGGGAGCGGAATGGACGAGGATGACGGAGAAGGGGACCTCGCCATGGTCCGCGCCGACGAATTCGTGCGCGTGCTCGGTCTGGGGCAGGTCGTCGAGCTGGATGAGTGGGTGCATCTGCCAACTCTACGACGGGCCCACATGGCCCGGTCGTCAGC
Source organism: Candidatus Limnocylindria bacterium (assembly GCA_035637675.1). Classification (GTDB taxonomy): domain Bacteria; phylum Chloroflexota; class Limnocylindria; order Limnocylindrales; family CSP1-4; genus C-114. Next base: position 36,847 of record DASPWU010000160.1, read on the forward strand.
GCCGGGCGCGAAGGGCGAGGAACAGGGGGATCTCGGCGACGGCCCGAGCGCCAGCGCGACGCCGAGCCGGTCGAACGTCATCGAGCGAGTCCGGAATCTCCCGCATCGCGTCGACGGCAAAGCCCTCCGCCGCCAGACCGTTGACGTAGGACGAGATCGGCCGATGGTAGGACCGAGTTGCCGGCCCTGCGCCGAGCTCCTTCATGGGCACCGCCATCGGCGAGAGGTAGGCATCGACACGCCGGAAGACCAGCTTCCGGCCCGCGTCATAGCCCCAGCCGGCATGGCGCGGCTGGCGGAACGCCGGATGGGTCATGAGGATGACGACGCAGCTCGTCGGGCGGAGGGCCCAGCCGATCGATCCAAGGATCGAGTCGAGCGGGTCCATGTCCTGGATGCTCAGCAGGAAGACGGCGGCGTCGAACGTGGCGGGCCGGAGATCGGGCACGGCGCGCAGCCGCCGCGCGTCGCCGACGAAGAACCGACCGGCGCGCCCGTGGCGCCGGCGGGCGATGTCGATCAGGCGCGGACTGGCATCGATCCCGGTATAGCGAGCGCCGAGCCGGGCGACGTGATCAGCCAGAACGCCTTGACCGGCGCCGATCTCGAGCACGTCCTGGCCCGGCCCCGGCTCGAGCAATTCGAGCGCCGCGGGAATAGCGATGGCCCGGTGGTAGCGACTGCCGCGATCCCCGACCCAGCCGTCATACCAGGTCGCGATGCGGTCCCAGCCGGCGTCAGATGTCGGCGGGCGTACCCGGGAACGGCGCGCGTTCCCGGACACGGAAGAAGACTCCTGGCATGTGATG